>CAYXEB010000188.1:0-2555 GCA_964463835.1 uncultured Hellea sp. | reverse complement strand
GCGATTGACTATATGTAAAGGACTGTTACTCACCCCTGTGCTTCATATTAACGACGTAACATATCGTATGGAGGGCCGCCCTCTCTTCACACAGGCCACTCTGGCTATAAGTCAAGGACAAAAGTTTGGCCTTGTCGGACGAAACGGCACGGGGAAATCAACACTCTTTCGCCTGATAAAAGGCGACTTAACGCCAGATGATGGGGATATAAACTTTCGTAAAAACATGCGTATGGGCTCCGTGGATCAAGAAGTACCTAGCGGACCGCAAAGCTTAATGGATACAGTCCTTAGCGCGGACAAGGAGCGCTCTTCTCTCTTAACAGAAGCTGAAACAGCGACAGACCCGAACAGAATTGCAGCCATTCATACACGTCTTTCCGATATCGAAGCCTATTCAGCCGAAGCGCGCGCTGGAGCCATCTTATCAGGGCTTGGGTTTAGCAGCGAAGATCAACAAAGGCCATGTTCAGACTTTTCTGGCGGGTGGCGAATGAGAGTCGCTTTGGCCGCAATGTTGTTTGCAAATCCAGATATGTTGTTACTGGATGAACCTACAAACTATCTCGATGTCGAAGGCGCGGTCTGGCTTGAGGCGCATATACGTAGCTACCGCGGCACAGCCTTTATTATATCTCATGACCGGGACTTCCTTAACCGGGCTGTCACCCATATTGCCCATTTACGAGAAGGAAAATTATTTAGCTATACAGGCGGATATGATCAATTTGAGGCCGTTCTTGCGGAACAAAATCGTCTAAATATGGCTCTTTTGGGCAAGCAAGAGGATGAGAGAAGAAAACTAGAAGCCTTTGTTACGCGTTTCAAAGCCAAGGCTAGCAAAGCTAAACAAGCTCAATCCCGGGTTAAACGGCTGGAAAAAATGCAACCTATCGCAACAATAATAAGTGATCCAATTGCGCCCCTTGCGCTTCCTGGCCCCGACAAACAGCTTAGCCCTCCGATAATTAGATTTGATGACGTGAAGTTGGGCTACGATGAAGACGTAGTTGTATTGAAATCGTTAAACCTACGCATTGACCCTGATGACCGTATTGGTATTCTTGGAAAAAACGGAGAAGGAAAGTCAACTTTTGCAAAAGCCGTTATGGGAGAGCTGCTACCACAAGACGGATTTATCAAGCGACATAAGAAGCTCCGTATTGGATATTTTTCACAACATCAAATCGATGCTCTTAACCCGTATAACTCCGCTTATGACCATGTAAGAGACCTCATGCCGGATGCCACAGAAGCTCAGCGCCGCTCGAGACTTGCTGCGTTTGGTTTAGGAATTAAGAATGCTGAAACAGCTGCAGGCGACTTATCGGGGGGTGAAAAAGCCCGGCTCCTCTTCTCTCTTATCGGATTTTCTAAACCCCATTTGTTAGTTCTTGATGAACCCGCAAACCATCTTGATATCGATAGTCGAGCCGAACTCGTAAAATCCCTAAATGCTTATGAAGGTGCTGTTTTAATAATTTCACATGATCGAAATTTATTAGAATCAGTTGTTGATAGGTTATGGCTCGTAAACGCGAAAACGGTCACGACCTATGACGGCTCACTAGAAGATTACCGCAACTTCCAACTCGAAAAAGATAGAAGCCATAAAAAACAAATCTCTGGACAAACGAATGAACGTAAAAATAACCGCAAGGAAGCCGCCCTATCCCGTCAGCGCCTAGCGCCACTAAAGCAAAATTACTTGCGTTTGGAAAAAGAAATTCAGATGGCTCAGAAAGATCTCTCTACCGTTGATACAAACCTTGCGACCCCCAATCTGTTTTCCTCATATCCCGAAAAGGCTGTTAAGTTAGGCCAAAAACGAGCACATTTAGAAAAAGAAATCATAAAACTCGAGTCCGATTGGTACCAAGCCTTAGAAGACTATGAAACGGCAAAAGAAGATGAAGGTTTGCCCTAACCGCACCTAACTTCTTGAACATAACCTTCTAAATCAAGTTCAATGGTAAGCCGATTTTCGTCAATAGGCCCCAATGCAATACGGTCTGTGATTGTTGAAATTGACGGAGCATATAAAATCTGATCTGGCAAAAACTCGCGTACTTCGATAAATGGAGGATCTATATAAAGTGTATCATCGGGCTCATAATCGAAATTCTCAATAAAAGCAGGTTTAAGAACGCGCTTTCGGCCCGGCAGACCCGGTATAAATATTGCGCCTTCATGACGGCCAACTAAGCCCACATATAAACGTGAACGACAGGCATCCACAGGCGGGATCCTAGGTGTTGGCACGGGATTAAGATATTCGGGCCTTACATACTGTCCCTGCCCTGGAAAAGGCCTGAAGGCAGGGAAATTAGGATAGCCCACACCCTGAGACCGTGCGCAGCTCGCAACAAAGCTCATCGCCAAAAATAGAAGAATGATTCGATACATGGCGGTATAATAGCCAAAAGTCTTTACGAATTGTTAGGAATTTCGCCGCGCAGAGTATTCATTTTTTGCCGATATTCCCAACGCTGTATCTCAACAATAGTTCTTGAAATACGAAACTCAATATCCTGCACGGCTTTCTCTCGTAACCC
>CAYXEB010000187.1:0-2569 GCA_964463835.1 uncultured Hellea sp. | reverse complement strand
GAGAATGGCCTGCAAAGAGCAGACCACCTAGAATTATGAAATGAACTAAAGGTTCACGAAAAATCTGTTTCATTATTCGCCTAATTATTGACTAGGGTTATACCATATAGGTGAGGTGTAGGCCCGTTCCTGCAGCGTGGGTTGCAGATCAGGATGACGCTCAACGCCTGCTTTAAGGGCATCCCATGTGCTCCACCGGCATGTGGGGTTCTCTAATACGCGCACATAATAGATGGCCGCCATGTGCGGGTCAAAATCAGGGTCTTGCCAAAGCGTTTTGAGTTCAGGCGCGCCGCTACCCGTAGTAATGGAGCAATCTGTCAGATCAACACTCGCCCCGTTATCGGGACAGCGATGGGTGCCGGGGTTAACTGTTCCGCCATCAGAGCAGGCAATATCGTAAAGCATTTCTTGAGCGGAGGTTCCGTCGTGCCAAACCTTGACCATTTGCAAGCGCTGGAGAGGAGCGTTTCGTGGGTCCCGCATGGCCCAAACGAGGAAGCTCGGCGCTGTGCTAGAAGCAGCAAGGTCACCGCCCATGGGCACTCCGCCGGCATAGGCCTTAGCCACCATATCCGTATCGTCCAAAAGGCTGGCATCATAATCATAGCCGCCAAACATACGTACCTTCATGCGCGGGCCAGAGGTTGCGTAGGTTTCCTTGCGCTCCATGGCGGCGTAGATAGATTCGCGCGTGTTTTCTTCCGCCCAGACAGCAGCAAGACCTGATGCGCCCCATCTTGTAAACCAGTCTTCGGCATTTTTATTGCGTTTCACGCCATCCCACGTTTTAGCTCCGCCCGCAGGAATAGAGCCGCGGCCTTCAGCGGTGCCGTCAAGAATACCGACTTTGGACCAATAATCTTTTTCATCAAACGCCCCGCCAACCACATGAGAGTCAGAGGCTCCGATCAAGCCAAATTTATAAGGGTTTGTGCCCGTCGATTTTTCTAAATCCAAACCATTGGCCAAGGCTTCGCGGATATAGCTGCCCTTTATTTTAGAGACGACGTCCGAGCTGAGAAGGAGTTCGTAAATTTCGAAATTAGCCCACTCATCATTGGGACTGAGCGCAGGGTGTGTTTCAGAGGTACCTTTGACCTGTGTCATCTCGACAATAGGTTCGTTCTTGATGCGCTGCGCAGTATAAGCGCTGTCGATATCGCCGCCATAATATTTTTTAAGCGCAAACATCTCGCCGTCAGACACATTAGAATTATGCGGGATCGCCATAACCTCGCGGCCCTCGGCCCGTTGTCCGTCCATCCAATCCCAAAGGTCTTCTGGATTGACAGAATCAAGGGTTGAGAAGAGGCGCTTTGGGGCGGAATCTTTAAAGACAACATTCCTGTGTAAGTTTCCCCCAATAAAACTATTATCGCCTCTGCCTTGTGTGGATACGGCCGTATATTCATAAGCGGCAAAGGTTGTTAATTTTCCAGGTTGATAATGTTTATCAGCTGTGGCGACAGTATTTTGCCATGTAGTGTCAATGATGTCGCGGTCATAAATTTCCGGGTAGGGTTTCCCGCTTCTAACAGAGCCGCCAATTTTCCCAAAGGCGGCCGTAATAGCGGCGGGGTCAGTGCCGAACATACCTTGAGCAATTTCTAATTTTGAAAGGGGGCTGTCAGGATTATTGAGCTGAGGCAGGATACCCATATAAGCCCCGTGATCTGTCGCCGCGACAAAGTCTAAGGGGTCGCCGCCAATAGTGATGTCAAAGCCAGAAGGGTGTCTTACGCTTTCGCCTTTGGCAAAGCGGTAGACATCATCAGGGGTCGTACGCACGTTAAAAATATAGGCATCGAAACTGTTTTTTGTGTGAATGTGAAGGTCGCCAAAATAAGCGTTTTTATTCGCGTTAAACCCCGCCGTTCTTGTGGTCGCGACCGATTGCGTTTTTTCTATCGCATTATTGGAGGCTTGTTGCGTTTTTTCGGCGGGTGAACATGCTGCTAAGCTTATGAGTCCTAAGCTCGCCCCTATAATCAATGCTCTATGCATAATGTTCTCCTTTGCTCCAAATTTGCACCTAATAGTTAGAATGTCAAAAATTAGATTTGGAAGCAGGGAATATTCAACGGCAAGACTATAAGTGTTGGTAGATACTGATAGGCGTCATATTGCATTATGGCCTAGCGCGGGGCGCGTTTGGCCAGAATTCTTTGTAGAGTCCTGCGGTGCATATTTAATCGCCGAGCGGTCTCAGATACATTTTTTCCGCAAAGTTCATAAACGCGCTGAATATGCTCCCAGCGTACGCGGTCAGCTGACATCGGGTTTTCTGGAGGCTCGGGCGCTGCGCCTTTGGTCGCAAGTAAAGCTTTGCATACGTCATCCGCGTCTGCGGGCTTGGCAAGATAATCTACTGCGCCTCGTTTTACGGCCGAGACAGCGGTGGCAAGATTGCCATAGCCAGTTAGCATGACCATTTTACACTCCGGGCGCGTTTCGTGAATTTTATCGACAATGTCCAGACCGTTACCATCCTCTAGCCTCATATCAAGCACGGCAAATGCAGGTGGCTGAGATTGAGCGACAGCTTTTGCTTCGGCGACCGTTTCAA
>CAYXEB010000186.1:0-2577 GCA_964463835.1 uncultured Hellea sp. | reverse complement strand
GTATGCAGCAGCAAGCCACACAGGCTCAGGCTGACTATGAGCGCGCCTTGGCAGATGCCAAAGCCAAAGCTCATAATATTGCCGAAACAACGCGTAAATCTGTTGATGATGAATTAACCGCTGAGGCTGAGGCCACAGAAGAGCAATTCATCCGAAAGCAAGCCGAAGCAGATGAGCGTATTCGCAAAATCAAAACGGCGGCGCTCGGGAAAATAGACGACGTTGCGGCCGATACCGTCGGCGACATCATTGCAAAAATCGCAGGAATGAAATCATCTGCGGCGAGCGTCAAATCTGCAATTTCGCGTGTGAAAGGATAAGGTATCATGCTTATTCAAGCCTCCGCATCCCATGGGCCGATACACACAGACCCAACTTTCTGGGTCGCGATATGTGTTCTCGCTTTTTTGGGCTTTTTATTTTTCAAAGGTGTTCACAAAGTCATGGGAACAGCTTTGGACGCAAGGTCCACCAAGATTAGTGAAGAACTGGCAGAAGCCCGCCGTCTTCGCGAAGAAGCCCAAACCCTTCTTGCCTCTTATAAGCGCAAGCAAAAAGAGGCTGAAGACTTGGCCGAAGACATTGTCAAACAAGCCCGTCACGACGCCGAGCTTATGGCCGTTAATGCACGCAAGGATATGGCCGAGCGTCTAGAACGGCGGACAGCTGCGGCGGAAGCCAAGATTAAATCAGCGGAAGTTCAGGCTCTAAACGAAGTGCGTGCTAAGGCGGCTGATGTGTCTCTTGAGGCGGCGGAAGCATTGCTACGAAATGATCTTAAATCACCTCAACACGCAAACCTGATTAAAGACGGCATTGCGCAAATGGGCAAGGTTTTAGGTTAAAGACAATCTTTATAGCAATTCTAAGCCGCCCCGATGGGCAGTTTTTTTGTACCTTGGTTGAACTTGGATCATCGCTTTATCAATCTCTTTCATTATTAAAAATCTTTGCTAAAAGAGTCACAAATGAGCAAGGTCTTAATCCGGAAATTATGATGGCAGACGGCACTATATCTATGTCGCGCCGCCGTCTGGATAACATTCAAGCTCTGCGCGGAATAGCGGCATTTAGTGTCATGCTCGCACATTTATTTCAAATCGAAAAAAAATATAGCTCAGCAGCCTTGCTGCCAGAAGCCTTTAATTTTGGGATGGCAGGCGTTGATCTTTTTTTTCTGATTTCAGGCTTCATTATGATTTACATTTCACAGAAATTAGGAGCCGGGCTCACCACTGCAAGGGACTTTCTCTTTGCGCGCATCACCCGTATCTATCCGCTATATTGGATTATAAGCATTGCTCTAGTATTCCTCTATTTCATCCAGCCAGATATGGTCTTTGGGAATGCTCAAGATCCAAACCTTGTCAGATCTTTTTTCCTCTGGCCAGATACCGCCCTTCCCTTATTAAACTTAGGGTGGACATTGATTCATGAAATAGGATTTTACCTCATCTTTGCAGTTCTCTTATGCCTTCCCTCTCGTCTGAGGCCGTTAGGTCTTTTGTTATGGGGCGGGTTGGTCGGGCTTGGAATTTGGCAAGGGTGGAACCTCATTGGCCCTGTGGCGGATTTATTTTTTCATCCACTCACTTATGAGTTCTTGATAGGGGCAGGTATAGGGTATCTGTTTCTGTATCGCGGTAAAATATCCGCATGGGCCTGTATTCTGCTTGGCACTGTTTCGGCTATTTTCGCCTTAGCGCTCTGGAATGGACCAGCATTTCAACTCTTTGAAAATGATTGGGCGCGGGTTTTATCTTTGTCAATTCCACTAGGTCTTATCCTCGTCGGGGCAGTTTATTTCGAACGCCAAACAAAAACAGCTCCCCATTGGCTCATTAAACTCGGAGATTGGTCCTATTCGCTTTACTTAACGCATGTTTTAAGCTTGAGTCTTATCGGCCGAATATGGGACTGGTTTGCCCCTACAGGCGTCGTCAGCAATTTGATAATGCTCATCGTCATGCTGCTTTTTGCCATCCTGATCGCAAGTCTCACCTATAAGCAGATAGAGCAGCCTCTATTAAAAGCTTGCCGTAATTTACGCAATCCAAACCAAAGCTAACTATTGGGCAGCCTCAGCTGAATCCTCGGGCGGCGTCCAGCGCAGAACGGGTTTACGCGCGGCTTGGGTTTCATCGAGACGCCGCATGGGCGCATAGACGGGTGCCTGTTTAAAGCTCTCCGCCTCACCTGATGTTGCGCGCTGCGCAAGATGACGCATAGATTTAATAAAACGATCCAACTCTTGCTTACTCTCGCTCTCTGTCGGCTCAATCAACATCGCCCCATGAACGACCAAAGGGAAATACATTGTCATGGGATGGTAGCCCTCATCAATCATCGCCTTGGCAAAATCCAGTGTCTCAACGCCTGTATCTTTGAGGAAGCGGTCATCAAATAACGCCTCATGCATACAGGTGCTGCCAAAGGCGGGCGTCATCACATCAGCGAGCGAGGCCTGAACATAATTGGCATTAAGCACAGCATCTTCGGTGGCTTGCTTTAGCCCGTCAGCGCCGTGGCTCATCATATAGGTGAGCGCGCGGCTATACATGCCCATCTGTCCGTGAA
>CAYXEB010000185.1:0-2605 GCA_964463835.1 uncultured Hellea sp. | reverse complement strand
GAAGCGTCAGTTTCCAATCAATGAAAAACATTATAACAATTGCGCCAATCGTGAATGCAATATGCCTAAGGGCGAATGAAAAGGATGAGCCGATAATGGTTTCAATTAAGGTCGTATCGGTTGTGAGCCGAGAGAGAACCTCGCCCGTATGAATACGTTCATAAAACTCGGTGCTTAATGTTGTCAGCTTATTATAAACATCTTTGCGTAGATCTGCGATAACGCGCTGCCCTAAAACGCTAATGAAATAAAACCTTAGTGCGCCAGAAATAGCCAGGACGAGGGCAATTATTAGGGCGAATTTGAAATAAGCGGCCATATTTCCGCCATCACCAATTGCGTATCGCAGACAGTTTTCTGGGATTTCTTTGTCGCCAACAAGACCGCAATCTAGAATGATCCGCGCGGCAAATGATATTGCTAAGTTCATAACCGTGGCGACAGTGAGGAAAATAAGAAATAATGTGACGATAAAGGGATAGCGCCATACAAAGGGTAAGAGTTGGCGCAGGGGCTTAACTGACCTCGCTTTGTCGCGCTTATCTTTGTCCAGCTCTATAGACGCTGCTAATGCGGCCCCGGCTGAACGGTTATCATCAAAATCATCACTCATTTGCGGCCTCTAGCACTTGCATAGTTGGTCTCGCAAGGTCAGTAAGTGCGGCATGAGTTCACCCGAAGCAATATTGCAAAGCACCTTTGGTTTTGATGCTTTTCGTCCTGGCCAAGGCGAGGTCATCAACGCGCTGGTTAGCGGGGAAAATGTTTTGGCCGTCATGCCGACAGGGGCAGGAAAGTCGCTCTGTTACCAAGTGCCCGCACTACTTTTTGACCGCCCGACGATTGTCATCTCGCCCCTTGTGGCTTTGATGGATAACCAAGTCGCGGGTCTGCGCATGAACGGCGTTAAAGTCAGCGCGCTGCATTCTGGACAGTCGCGTGAAGACAATGTCGCCGAGTGGCAAGCTGTGACCCATGGCGATACCAAAATTTTATATATGTCGCCTGAGCGCCTCATGACGGGGCGGATGCTCTCGGCTATGAAATCACTCGACCCCGCAATGTTTGTGGTTGATGAAGCCCATTGCGTTTCTAAATGGGGCCCTGCTTTCCGCCCCGAATATGCAGATTTACAGCGTATTAAAGAGCTTTTCCCAAATGCGCGTTTGGCAGCCTTTACGGCGACAGCGGATGAGCTCACCCAAAAAGATATTGCCGATAAACTCTTTAACGGGCAGGGCCGCACGATTGTTCAAGGATTTGATCGTCCAAATCTGTCTCTCGCTGTTTCGCCGATGCACGGTCGCCGCGAACAGCTCTTGGAGTTTATGAAAACAGCGGGCGGACAATCGGGTATCGTCTATTGTCTTTCTCGTAAGAACACGGAAAAATTTGCGCAGGTCCTAGTCGCGGCAGGGTATAACGCTCTGCCTTATCATGCAGGAATGTCGGCGGAAGAGCGTTTTGAAAATCAAGAGCGGTTCATGGCCGAAGAAGGCGTCATCATGGTTGCGACCATTGCTTTTGGGATGGGGATAGATAAGCCGGATATTCGCTTTGTCTATCATATGAATATTCCAGGGAGTTTGGAGGCCTTTTACCAAGAAATTGGCCGCGCGGGACGAGATGGAAACCCGGCTGTTACAGCTCTGATTTATGGTTTGGATGATATTCGTATGCGCCGGCAATTTATCTCGGATGATGGCAGTGATAGCGAACATCAAATGCGCGAACATAAACGCCTCGATGCACTGCTGGGTTATTGCGAGGCGTCGGGCTGTCGGCGCGCAGTTTTACTCAATTACTTTGGCGAGCAAACAAGCCCTTGCGGGAATTGCGATAATTGTATTAGCCCACCCGAGATGATTGACGCGACTGAGCCCGCGAAAGCCCTGTTTAAAGCAATCTCGCAAACGGGGCAACGCTTTGGCACTAATCATGTTATCGCCGTGGCCCGCGGAGAAGCGAATGACCGCGTTCTGCAATTTTCTCATGATAATTTAGACGCTTATGGTCAGGGGAGCGATTACGGCAAACCTTATCTGCAAGCTCTTATCCGCCAAGCTGTTGGGGCGGGTATCATCAGCATGGATATTAGCCGCTACGGCGCGCTAACCTTAGAGGCGGGCGCTTTGGATATTTTGGCCGATCAAGGTAAGTTCGAATGTAAAGACCTTGCGGTCGGCCGCGTGAGCAATGCCGCGAGAAAGGCAAGCAAGGCTTTGGCGGAAACTGCGCTTAATGCAGATGAACAAGCCTTACTCACTAAGCTTAAGGCTCTGCGCATGGAATTTGCACGTGAGATTGGCAAGCCTGCTTTTGTTGTGTTTTCTGATGCAACTCTGCGGGATATGGTTGCAAAAGTACCCACAAACAAAGCTGAGATGTTAGACGTTTCTGGGGTCGGGGAGACGAAGTTTGTGCGATATGGTGAGGCCTTTTTAGGGCTTATTCAAAACGCCTAAGCCAGACCAAGGTCGCTCAGGCACGCCTCATAATACTATTCAGTCCCATCTGAAGGGAACCCGAACTGATCGCTTTTGGGCACAAGTGGACCGGTATGATTTATTTACAATCTACGTAACCCCAAGCGCCTTGTTTGGAT
>CAYXEB010000184.1:0-2683 GCA_964463835.1 uncultured Hellea sp. | reverse complement strand
CTCTCCCAAGTCGGATATCGATACGACTATGACCTCGACCAATTCGGCTTCGGGATTACTTCTGACGAAATTCAATATAGAAGCTGGAGTATTAAAAATTGCCTTTTTCTTAATCCCCTAAATGATGTTCATGATGTTCATGATGTTAGGTAGCTGCTAGGGACGTATTGCATCTCCCAAGCCACAAAATTAATGAAACACCGAGGTTTCCAGCCTACTTTAATCTGCTCAAGCAAGAGTATGTCAGCGCACGCTATAGGTTATTTCGAGCTCTTTACATAAATGACCCTGACTATATTATGAGGGATGTTTTGATGTTTGCTACTAGTGAAGGTCAAGTTCTTGGCCATCATACAGAAGAATTACGCTCAGCTTTACGTGCTGCATACTCGATTTTCGACAAGTTATCTTTGTTTTTAAACGATTATTTCAAGCTAGGACACAAACCGTTGCATGTCAGCTTTACGAGCGTTTGGCGAGAAAAAGCTAAAAATTCCAATTCAAAAATTCATCCAATTTTCAAAGACCGATAGAATCTACCGCTTCGGGGCTTATACTTTCTATCTCGTGATTTACTTGATAGCCAATTCAAAGATGTTGCTGAACCAGACTCTGTAGACTTAGCAAAATTACGCCACCAAGCCGAACATCGTTTTCTGAGCCTTCAATACTTCGGTTACGGAGATAGCACTGAAACACATAAATTAATTAACATCGAGGATTTTGGCAACAAAACCCTTCGAATGCTTAAATTAGCGCGCGAGGCATTAGTATATGTTTCGCTAGCGATGCACAGAGAAGAGAAATTACGCTCTGAGCTCAATGCAGAAAACGACAAAATTTCCATTCCGATAATCAGCCTACCAATAGAAAATTTTAATCTTAGATGATGAAATTTCATCAAAAATCTCAATTTCAAAAAACAGAAAACAAAAAAAGCCCGCCTGTTTCCAAGCGGGCTTTCAAATTTCTAAAATCGAGTAGCCGAAACGCTGGCGTTTCGGGTAAAGACTGAAATCAACTCACTGGGTTGATTTCGGGCGCCTTTACTCCTCTTCCTTCTTACGGCGGCGTTTGCGCTTTGGCTTATCGCCTTTATCGCCGGACTTCTTTTTGCCTTTTGATTTTTTCGGCTTATCCTCGTCATCCGCGCGCTCTTGGCGTGGGAGTTCTTCGCCGGTTTCCTGATTGACATATTTCATGGCCAATCGCACCTTGCCGCGATTATCAAAGCCCATCAATTTGACATAGACCTCTTGGCCTTCTTCGAGGAAATCAGAAGGGTGGTTGACGCGCTCATGCTTGATTTGAGAGACATGGACGAGGCCGTCTTTCTTGCCAAAGAAGTTCACGAAAGCGCCGAAGTCGACAACTTTGACGACTTTACCTTGGTAAATCACGCCGACTTCCGGCTCGGCTGTCAGGCCGTGGATCCACTCCATCGCCGCTTCGATAGAGGATTTATCGGTCGAGGCGATTTTGATGGTGCCGTCATCTTCGACAGAGACGCGCGCGCCCGTCGTGTCAACGATTTCGCGGATAACCTTACCGCCAGAGCCGATGACGTCGCGGATTTTATCAACCGGGATTTTCATCGTTTCGATACGCGGCGCAAATTCACCGACTTCACCGCGCGCTTCTTCGAGAGCCTTGTTCATTTCGCCAAGGATGTGAAGGCGGCCCGCATTAGCTTGCTCAAGCGCCGTTGTCATAATCTCTTCAGAGATACCTGCGATTTTGATGTCCATTTGAAGCGAGGTAATCCCTTCGGACGTTCCTGCTACTTTAAAGTCCATATCGCCAAGGTGATCTTCATCGCCAAGGATGTCCGACAGAACCGCTGTGTCCTTGCCTTCTTTGATAAGGCCCATGGCAATACCAGAGACAGGACGCTTAATCGGCACGCCGGCGTCCATCATGGCCAGTGAGCAGCCACAGACGGTTGCCATAGAGGAGGACCCATTGGATTCCATGATCTCTGAGACAAGACGGATGGTGTAAGGAAAATCTTCCGCTGTGGGAAGCACGGCCTGCAGCGCGCGCCAAGCGAGCTTACCATGACCATGTTCACGGCGAGAGGTGCCGCCCATACGGCCCGCTTCACCGACAGAATATGGCGGGAAGTTATAATGTAAGAGAAACTTGTTTTTAATCGTCCCGGTGAGCTGATCTACATATTGCTCATCATCGGAGGTGCCCAGCGTGGCCACGCAAAGCGCCTGTGTTTCACCGCGCGTAAACAGGGCCGAACCATGTGTGCGGGGCAGAATACCAGCTTCGGAAACAATCGGGCGAACTTGGTCGAGCTTACGGCCATCAATACGCTTTTTGGTTTTGATAACTGAGGAGCGCACCGTCGCAGATTCGATGGATTTAAACACATCAGAGAATGTGTTGTCAGCCATGCCGTCTTCGTTCTCTTCGGAGCGTCCAAGCGCGTCCCAAGCGGCAGAGCGGGTTTCACGGAGCGCGTCTTGGCGCTCCATTTTATCCGTAAGTTTATAGGCGGCTTTGATACCTTTCTCGGCCACTTTCTTCATCGCTTTCTTCTCGTCAGAGAGATCAGGCGCTGAGAATTCCCACTTGGGCTTTGCCGCTTTTTTCGCGAGCTTCTTAATCGCGTCGATGACGTCTTGGCAGCTCTCATGCGCGTACATAACGGCGCCGAGCATTTGCTCTTCGG
>CAYXEB010000183.1:0-2698 GCA_964463835.1 uncultured Hellea sp. | reverse complement strand
CCAAAGTCGCAACGCTGAACGATAGCTCAGTCGATATTCAAATGCGCGTTTGGTGTAAATCAGATGATTACTGGGATGTACGATTTGACCTTATCAAAGACATTAAAGAAGCCTTTGATAAAGGCGGTATCTCAATTCCTTACCCGCATTGTGTCGAGATCGAGAAATAGCCACTTAAGTCAAAAATCAATGAAAGGCCGCATATTTGCGGATATCGCGGCCTTTTTACATCATAGAGGCAACGGCCTCAGCATGATCTTCTAACGCTTTCGCGCCATGGGGCGTCAGGCCGTAAACGCCGCGGTCGATTTTTTCAAACCACCCATAGTGATTAGCCGCCATCAAATTACGCGCTTTTTCAAACCCTGCCATTTTGGCCACGTAAGAGGCCTTACACGCGCCTTCATCGAAAAGTACTTTTGCACACCTTAGCGCGCCTTGACGGTAAGATGTCATCATCCCTTCTGACGTCATGCCGCCTTCATTTGGGTCTCCGTGACGACTTTCAAATTCTGAGATAAGCTTCGTCTTTCGCGCTTTTATCTTTCGCGGCGTAAAGGGAGCAGGCTCACAATGCACAACAACGCGTCCTGTTTTTAAACGAACAGTGATGAGACCTAAGCGTAAGCGCCGGCACAGCATTTTGTTTTTCCTAAGGGCGGTAAAGGCTGGCTTTCCTGCTTTATGCGGGACGGCAATATAAACCTTATCTGTCATGGATTGACGGTTGATGGCTTGATGGAAAAGGGAGAGTGTAAATCCTGTTTTCAGCTCAACGATTATAGGTTCACCCTCGGGCTTCGCGCACGGGACAGCCACGAGGTCCGCGGCCCCAATTTCTCCTTTAACCGTATAACCCAAAGCTGTAAAATAGGCTTTGATGGGACCGTAAAGCTGGGTTTCTTTTATGGGTTTCGCCTTGGGCATAAAATAGAGCTAGGATAAAAAAATTACCAAAATCAAAATGACTTCGTCAGTGAATAAGTAATTTTTCGGTCAATCTGTTTAGCACTAATCGGCCCTTAGGGGTCGCCGATAGCATGTCACCGCTTAATCGCATTAGTCCGTCCTCGCGAAAACCCGTTATTAAACTCTTATCCAAAGCCCGGCCACCGATTGTCTCAAATCGAGCGATTGAGATACCTGTTTCTATACGTAGTCCCATCAGTAAATACTCTTCCGCCCATTCGGTCTGCGTCAACTGAACCTGCTCCTGAAGGTGCTTTTTTTTATAGTCCTCAGGACGCATCGAGGCGATTGTTGCGTAACGTTTTCCGCCCTGAGTTAGGCGCCCATGGGCGCCCGGTCCTACGCCCATATAATCCCCGCCTTCCCAATAAGTCAGATTGTGGCGAGAACGATGTCCCGCTTTCGCAAAGTTAGAAACTTCGTAATGCTCAAAACCTTCCCCAGTTAGGCGCGCATGTATAAGGTCGTAAAACCCTGCGCTATCTTCAGGCCCCACGGCTTTTATGTCCCCGCGAGCCTCTGCTTTGGCAAATGCGGTTCCCTCTTCAATTGTCAATTGATAGGCCGAAATATGATGGGCTCCGCTGGAGAGACAAACATCTAAGTCTTGGCCCAAGAGCTCTTGATTTTGCCCGGCCCAGCCAAAAATTAGGTCAACGGACACAGAGGCAAATATATCTGCCGCGACAGCCAGAGCCTCTTTGGCCTGCGCGGCTGAGTGGTCACGACCTAATATATTTAGCGCGGGGTCATAAAAGCTTTGCACGCCTAATGATAAACGGCTTACGCCTAATGCGGCATAGGCTTGCCATTTATCCTGATCGGCATCTTGTGGATTGGCTTCAATGGCTATTTCACAATCAGCCGTCACATCGAAATTTTCTTTGATCCTAGACAAAATTCGCTCCAGCTCTTTCGGGGAGAGCAGTGACGGCGTGCCGCCGCCAAAATGGATTGAACGTAATCGGCGTGGGCCAATCCCTATTGCCTGCGTAGTGATATCTTGCGTGATCGCATCAATCAGGCCGCTATCTGCGCGTTGCTTGTAAATATTAAAATCGCAATAGGGACAAATACGGGCGCAATAGGGCCAATGCACATAGATGGCGAGTGGCTCCATTTTAAGAACTTTCTGGAAATTGGTCTTTCAGGAATTTAGCAAAGGCATCCGCGCGGTGACTCTTTGCATGTTTTTGCGCTGGCTCAATTTCGGCAAAGGTTAAATCATCACCCAGCGCTTTAAAAACGGCGTCATAGCCAAATCCTTTACTGCCGCGCGGGGGCCAAATAATTTCGCCTTCTACCGTTCCTTCATAAATATGAGCCTTTCCATGTGGGTAGGCAAGGCATAAGGCGCAAATAAACCGTGCTGTGCGTTCGCCCTGGCCGATACGGTCATTGACATGCCACATCGCCATATCAAAATCGCGCCCGCCGCCCTCACACGCTGGCTTTTCGGCCCAGCGCGCGGCGTAAATTCCAGGGTCCCCGCCGAGGGCGTCAACGGCTAGGCCGCTATCATCTGATAGGGCGGGAAGCCCAGATAAGTCGGCGGCGGAGCGCGCCTTAAGTTCGGCATTCCCCGCAAAGGTGGTTTCAGTTTCTTCGGGTTCCGGTAAATTAAGCTGGGCCGCGCTTGCGGTCTCTACGCCGAAGGGATGCAATAGGTCACGTATTTCGCGCACTTTGCCTTCATTATGCGACGCCACAACAATTTTACGAGGAAAGG
>CAYXEB010000182.1:0-2712 GCA_964463835.1 uncultured Hellea sp. | reverse complement strand
TGCGTCAGGCGCGCATCATCTTTATTCGCGGTTTTATCATCGCGAAAACGGATGAATTGCGGGGAGATAACCGAGCAAAGGGGCAGGCGGCGTAGCCCTTCCCAGCGCTTATCCTCTGCGTTCCATTCCAGCACCATCTTATCAATTGGGTTGCCGCGCGATGTCATGGCGACAAGGTCAAGACATTCAATTTCAACGACCAGTCCCGGCTCGATCATTTGATAGGCGACGCGGGCGGAGTTCACCTCGTGAAACTCGCTCTCGGCCACAAGGGGCTGTAGCTTTTTAAGAATGGTAATGCGCTGCTCATCTGAGAAGCCGCCGCCCACGCGCGACACAATCTGAAAGGTTCCATCTTGGCGCACAATGGCCAGCAGCATATCGTGAAGCATGCCCGTGCGGTCATCCGTGCTCTCGGTAAAGCCCAGCACGGCCAGATCGAGCGAATGGCGCGGTTTAACCTTAAACACGCCTGCCGTATGGGAGCGGGCGACGACGCCTTCATGGCCTTCGCCTAACACCCACTTCTCATATTGTTTGAGGACTGCGCTGGCATTTTCGCCAATGACGGTTTTAACAGGATGAATACGGCTCCCGCTGCCAAATATCTCATTTAGCCGTGTGATAGTTTCATCATAATTCATCGACAAGTCAGCGCCGTCTAATTCATAAATATTGAAACAGGCAAAGGCGAGCTGATCGAGCTCTGCTTGATCAGTGGGTTTGCGCCCAATGCGAACAATATCATGAACGCGTGTGGCTTTGCCGTCTTTCTCACGCAGCTCTTTTGTACGCTGCACATAGAACTCACCGCCAATGAGCGCTTTTTTGATACCCGCTTTGCTGAGAAGCTCTGCAGCCTCTTTCATGAAAGGCGCGCCCGCCCGTAATGTCTTACCGGGGTTAAGTGTACAAACCTCTCCGTTCTCAAAGATAAGCATAGAGAACTCACCATCTATTTTCTGGCTGATTTGGTAGCTACTATCAGGAATACGGCGCTTGGCGGTTTCCGTATCCAGCGCCATCGTCATTTGGCCTAGCTGGCGGCGGCGCATACGCACAATGCGCAGATAACCCTCAGTGTTTAAATCATCGACAGTGCCAATGCGGTAACCATCAATAAGGGCGCGCATGTTTTCTTCATTATAGAGCTTAGGCATCTTCTCGCTCCAACGCCTTAAGCTCCATGTTGGACAGATGCAACAGGAGGATATATTTATCGTCTTTGATACGGCCCTCTAAAAACCCACGGTAAGGAATTGAGCGCGAGCGGAAGATAAGCGGGTCGCGCCCTTTGGGGCCTGCGCCTAAAATCATCAGGGATTTGGCCTCATGCAGTTCCTTGGCCATCTCATAGAGAAAGTCATATGTTAGCCCGTTTATATGTACGATCTGTAATTTCGTCGCAAAAACGAATTTACGAATAGCTTCGGCTTTGGGAATCATTTTTCCCGTCCACGTTAAAGGAATTTCTGTATCAATATTGGCTTCAAGACGTCTTTGTTCGCGGCGCTCACGCACGCTCCCATCAGGATTATAAACAACTTCATCTTGGCGGATGCGATAAACCAGCTCCTCTTTAGGGTTGATATAAACGCGGGATAAATCCCAGAGGAACATGCCGTCGCGTTCGAAATCAATCTCGGGGTCACCCTCAGCCAAAGCTGCACCTAATGCCTCTGGTGTTTTAAATTTCTCCAACATGGACTCGTAATCTTGATGCACCGCACCTTTGAGAACCTTGCGTGTATAAGCAGGGAGCTTTTTGGGACCTTGATAAAATATCGTCCGGCGGCGGCGTGTAGACTCCGCCTTAACAACAGCATCGCGCATACGCGCATCGGAGAGGTTTACATTAGGCATTATTTCAAATCCAGAAAGCCGAAATTCTTTTCATAATATGCCATCACATCAGCCGGAATTTCTACATTATAAAAGACCCCTGAGAAGGCCGCTAAAATTAAAAGGGCTATAACAGACCCAATTATCGGAATTGCTGTCAGAAGCTTTGGCGAGGATCGTGGCCAACCCATTCTAAGAGCCGCAGCTATATGGACAAAAAAAGCTAAAACACCTGCAAAATAATAAAGGTAAAATCCATATTTTATGGGCGAAATATTGACCGTACCAGCGGCCCAATAAAAATCGGTTTCAAGGCCATAAATATTGTGGGTGTATATGGCGGCGGAGCTATGAATGAAAAGGAAAAATAGCAAATAACAACCACTATACACTTGTGCCTTGGCCCAACCACGTAATCGCTTAAATCGCAAACGGCGCGTGCCAGTTAAAATTTGGGTTATAATGGCAAGAACCAGTATAGTCTCCCCAATGGGGTTGCGGTAAATCCATTGCACAGATTTGAGCGCAGATTGATGCGCTTCGGCGCCCGCCAATGCAAAAAGATGTACCGAGAGATGACTGATGATGAATAGCAATAAGAGTATTGCGCTAGAACGGTGAATGGATTTGGCGCTTAGGGTCATCGCTGGGGCTACAGCATATCAAAGTCAAATGCATCGGTTTCCCCGCTATCATCTTCGCCAAGCTCTTCGGCGCGGGCGGCGCAAATGGCAGCTTGTTCAAAGCCGACAAATTCGATGTCGCTTGTTTGGCCGATTAGCATCCAAAGCGTTTCGCCTTCGCCTTGCATGATGAAGGCGGGGTCAAAATATATGCCGCCGCGATAGGAGAAGGGAAATTGATAAATTG
>CAYXEB010000181.1:0-2763 GCA_964463835.1 uncultured Hellea sp. | reverse complement strand
TACTTGTTACGTCTGCTTGTAAGTCCTTGGAGGAAATAGATAATGATTAAGCTGCGTTTTCGTGATTATTTCGCCTGTGCCTTTGTTTCCTCACTTTCTTTGACAGGCTGTTCTCAAAAATCCGTTGACATTCCACTCAAGGGGGGGGCGTCTCCATATTTATTTGTCTTTGCAGGCGACCAAGACGAGAAAGAACCAGATTTTATGGCGATGATGAATGTTGATCCGGGAAGCCAAACAAGAGGGGAGCCCATTTCTTCAGCCTCTGTATGTCACAAAGCCTCGATGCCGCATCACACAGAATATGTTGCGCCGCCCGCCGGAGAGCCAATTTTTATGAACGCACATCATCACGAGCTTAGCCTCATTGTTGATATTCAAAGCCCGAAAGAAATGATGGTCCAAAAAAGATTTTCGCCGCCGGGATCTTTGCGCTATCCTCATGATTATAAGCGTACACCTGATGGCACGCGTTTAGTTGGTTTTTTGCGGAGTGAAGGCCCAAGCCCTGACCCGACAGAAGACCTATTACCGGGCGGGCACGGAGGAATCGCTGAATATACCATGGACGGAGAATTTATCCGGTCTGTGTCAGCCGCGGTTCCTGGGCTTAAAAAAGCTGTTCGCCCTTATGCGTTTGCGTTGCTGCCTGAACAAGATCGCTTCCTTGTAACAAGCGCGCCTATGCATGAAAATTCTTGGGCTGATGTTGTACAAATCTATCGATACTCAGATTTTACCCTTTTGCATACGCTTGAGTTGCCCGTTGGCCGCTTGGCAAATGGCGATGTTCAAGAAGGTTCACAACGGGCGGGTTTCGGGCCGCGCGTGCTGGATGATGGATCTGTCTTTTTGAACTCTTATGGGTGCGCCTTCTACCACGTTACGGGTATTGATACGGATAAGCCAAATGTCGCTATGGTTCACACGCTGAAGACAAAACCAGCCAAGACTGATGACTATATTCGCGGAGCATGCGGTATACCTGTGCGAGTGGGAAATTTCTGGGTGCAGCCGGTTGGGGCACCTCACGCAGTTGCTGTGCTCGATATTTCTGATCCAACAGCACCGAAAGAAGTTTTCCGTTTAAAAACGCCGCGTACTTTCAACCCTCACTGGCTTGGGAAAGACCCGCATGGAAATCGTTTGATTTTGGGCTCAGAGCTCGGCTCAGAGCAGGGATTTTTCATGCTACGCATTGACGAAGAGACAGGTGCTCTGGCCTTTGACAAGGGTTTTCAGGGTAAGCAAAAAGGCTTAATTTTAAGCAGAAAGCGGGATGGCTATATCTCATTTGATCGACCCGCCTGGCCGCATGGAGAGACCGGAACGGCATTTGGGCACGCTGCGATCTTTCTCGACGAAGAAGACGCGCCAACTATACGAAAGACAAGTAGCATAGAATAAACCCTGATTAAGTAAGTGCTAAAATCCTGATTTTTAAAAAATCCAACAGGATGGTAAACCGCCGACTAAGCGACTTATTAACCTTTAAAATTCGCGAGCGAAAGGCTCGATGTCTCGAACGAAACCCGGCGCTGTCTTATCGATAGTAAATGAGACCATATCTTGAGGTTTTAATGCGTCTAAAACGCCAATTCTCCTAAGCAATTTTCCAACGCCTGCTTTGATGTATTTTTCGGGTTTGGAGGCAGAGCTCCAGGTTGGACTCAGTCCCATTTTATGACGCAGTACGGCATTTGTGTACATTCCTGCATTTTTTACTCTGCTCTCGCGCGTTGAATATTCCGTTGTCACAGAGACACAATAAGATTGGTTTTCAACACGGTGAGGGCGATTCAGCGGCCAGGTTATCATTTCGCCTTCCTGAAGATCATAACTCTCAGCCTCTTCCTCAATGGAAGGATCATGAGGTAGATAGTCTTCTGTAACCTTATACATAAAGGTTTCATATTCCTCATCCGGCAGGATGGATTCGTTTTGAGGATATAGGATAACTCTTTTTTGCCCTCGAATATGCCACAAGACAGTTTCCGTGGCATCAAAATGCAAAGGTACTTTAGCGGCTGGAGATGATATCAAAATTCCACCTCGCGCATGAAAAGGCTTTAAGCCTGTAAAGGTCGCTATTTCCCTGTACATTTTTTTTAAAACCGCATTATATTCAGGGTGGATATTCATGGCCATTCGCATGTTAATCCAAATTGCCCTGGCTTTAACTGCTTCTATAAGTGTTTTGCCGTCAACATCCCGTACATCACCCGTCCGAAATTTATATTGATAGATCGGGTGAACGCTAATGGCGCAGACATCTAACTGGTCTCTGGGGTGGACATCCAATAATTCGCTTAGAGCTTCATCGGAGAATAGGCCTGTCGAGATAAGATCATGCTTTATTCGAAATGTTTCACTTAGAAATTTATCTGTATCTTCGTCTGTCCAATTAGATATGATCATTGTTGTGTTTCCAAAAACTTCGGATTTTTTATTATATTAATGCAAACTGCGTACCAACAGGAACGGCTTAAGAATACTCATGAAATAACTAAGAAACAACTAACTGCCGAAACTTCGGACTATTTGATTTGATGATATAAATGCAAAATGCATGCCAACGGGATAGCTTAGAAAACTCAGTATTTAGTCGCTACTATCCAATTTTAACCCTTTGGAGAAATAACATGAGCGGCCGTTTTTGAGCGTTTTAAGCCGTCGAGAAACGTCAAAAGAACCCTAATTGCTAGAGGAGTAATTGGAATTATTTACCTGCTAATTTAGTTGGTTCTAATCCAAGTTTCGCCC
>CAYXEB010000180.1:0-2806 GCA_964463835.1 uncultured Hellea sp. | reverse complement strand
TGTCTCTTGAAATTGGGCGTGGATCCCAGTAATTTGATTGCGCGCTTGCTTGTTCGGCGGCCATGAGAGTAATCGCGGCAACTAAAATAGTGTAGGTTGTTCTCATAACTTAACTCCTGAACCTATTTATTGACTGATATCAATGATATTATCATTGCAAGCCTTCCCATAAATTCAAGACTTGATTAAGCCATCAAATGCCCGGTTAGAATTTGGGAAAATAGACGTGTCTAATTTTTGTCGATTAATTCCAAGGTGGTCTCTGATAACGCCTTTTAAAATTGATGTCACGTCATTGGCGGGTGCCAAATCGCGTCCATTTAAAAGTTCTTTTTTCTTAAGGCCGGGCCAGTCGCCTTTTACATGTCCTCCTGCGATGGCGCCGCCCAGTAACATAACGAGGCCGCCCGTACCATGATCGGTGCCCCGAGTTCCGTTAACTGCAACGGTACGGCCAAATTCAGAACATACGACGACACAGCTTTGGCTCCACTTGTCTCCTAAATGTTGTTTTAAGGCCAAAAAGCCGTCATCTAATTTTTCAAACTTTCTACTGAGTTCAACATTTTGATTAAAATGAGTGTCCCATCCACTGAGCGCGGTCATCCCAACACCTGGTCCATCATCCTTCGACATAAGCCGGCCAATGGCTGCTAAGGCAATTGGGTAATCCAAGGTAAATCGGCGGCTCGCTATCCGGTTTACAGAGATGTTTTCGAGGTTGTTTGCGCGAGCAGTTTTTAAAGATTTTTTGAGTTCAATATCATTGCTATATAGAGATGATATGCGATCTAAAACATCGGGCGAAACTTGATCAAAAATTGGGGGTGACCAATTGGCGACGTTTATATCACCTTGAAGTGCTAAGGGAATAGATCTGGCTAAAGCGAGACCGTCCTGGTCGATGTGCCGTAAAACTCTATTCATCCATCCATCATGGAATTGATCACTGCCAAGAACTTCTAAAAAGTCTTGCGCGTCAAAGTGAGAACGTTTTCTGTATGCGGTACCAGCCGCATGTATGAAACTCGCCTCTCCATTATCGTATAGGCTTTTGAGCGTTTTAAACGCTGGATGTAATGAAAAATCTGTATTGATTGGAAGGTGAGAAGATGGATCTTTGATTAAGTTTCCTCGCAAAGCGTTTATCCGTTTATCTGTCGGGACGAGCGCTGAGAGACCGTCCATACCTCCTCGGAGTAAAACGAATATAAAGCGCTTGTTTTTAACACCTTTGGCATAGGCGATATGTGGTGCTGAGACCCCTGCAGCCGCGCTTAGGCTAAGAAAATATCGTCTTGTGAATTGAGCAGAACTTATCATTAGCGCCTCTGAAATTCAGGTGACATCAAGGCTAGGATTAATGCTTGTTGGTTACTCTCAGCGGTATTTACGGTATCTAGCGTTTTGACGGTAATACGAGGACCTAAAGCTTGCGTCAGAAAAGCTCGCGCGTCAAAGTTTGAATTCCTTTGCGCGACTTTATTGGCCCATTCAATACGTTTCATTATCGCGTCAGGCCCAAGCCAGTCTTGGCTCGTATCTGGCCACCCTTCGGGCGTCGGAGCTCTAAATGCTGTTTGCCCAAACCCTTCCAAAACGTCTTGCGGCCACGTCGGAAATACATTCTCAGCCCCTAATTGCCTAGCTGTAGATAAAAGCATTTCATTGGGGGTTTTAGTTTTTAACGAAGGAGGTTCCCAAGTTTCTGGGGCGTCGATTAGAACCCTATAAATGGCCATTAAATCCCCACCAGTCTCAGTGAAAGTTTGACTTAGTTTTTTAACTAGCCGAGCTGGAGGTTTATCGGACGTAAAATGACGGGCGAGTTTATAGGCAATGTTTTTTGCGGTTTCAGGGTGTTCACATAAATTACGAATGATTTCTGTCGCTTGGGTCTTGCCGTTTGGGAAATAGGTTTTATTCATCACCTTGCGCGAGCCTGGCTCATGCTTTTTCACGTCAAAATAAGTTTTACCCCCCATGTCGCCAGCTTTTTTATTAGCAACTGTCCAGCCAGTTAAGGCGCGCGCAAATTCTGTTACATCGGTCTGGGTGTAATTGGCTTTAGGCGTGACAGTATGAAGTTCCATAACTTCTCTGGCCAGGTTCTCATTTAAGCCCTTACGGCGAATTCGGCCGACCAACCCAAATACAGAATTTGGTCCCACAGACCTAATGTTATCAAGATATAACAACATGGAGGGATGGAGAATGGCACTGTGAGCGAGTTCTTTAAATGAGCCTAAAATAAACGGCCGAATGGCTTCTCTTTCATAAGCCGACGCTGTCAGAACATCTCGCCCACGGCTAGACACAGAGAAATGGTTGGACCAAAAACGGGTCAGACGTTCATGGAAAGGTGCTTGGGTTTGGACGCCGTATCGAAATCTCGCCATTTGTTCAGCTTCATGCCAAGCGCGGTAGCGCTTGCTAAACGGTTTTGACACAGCTATTTTTGCTTCGTCACTACTCTCTGCTCTGCGGGCGCTTAGGAGTGCTTCTTTTTCTAAAAGATAACCTTGCGATGTGAGCAGACGTTCCATTGGGAATTTCAGTTTTGGAGCTATGAGTTGTTCTTTAAGCCAGGCTCTCGGGTTTTGGCCCGCCAGTGCGATTTCACCCGCGCGCGCGCCAAGCCCAAAACGAGTAACTGCGATTGCGCCCTCTAAGGTCGTGTTTGCCGTAATATTTTCTGACATAACTTGGTCTTTTTACTTTAGGACAAATAGGCCGCTATTTCCTGATGCAAATCTACATAACACGGAAAGTATATTCTTGTATTTACAAATTATTCACAAAGTTT
>CAYXEB010000179.1:0-2831 GCA_964463835.1 uncultured Hellea sp. | reverse complement strand
GAGAGTACGAATGCTGCCAGCAGTCAAGACGATGGTGAGAGTACGAATGCTGCCACTGATAATGAAGTCGCGGACCCCATAGTTCTATCACCTATAACAAGTATAAATCTTGATGGAACTCGGCAATGGCTTGGGCCTAATTTTTGGGCCAATCCATTGCAAGACTGGTCGTTGGTCAACGGAGAAATTGCTGCAGTCCCAACATCTTTTAATTTACCACGAATGTTACTGAAAACCGATAGAACTTTAGGGGCAGACACAGATAACTTTCGAATGAGCATCACACTACGCATAGAACCTAATCAAGCTATTTCCACAGAAAATGCTCGTGCAGGATTCATAATCGGCCTTAAATCAAGAGGTGAATTTTCTAAGCTCGGGGCCATTGCTCAACCAAGCGGGTTTACCAGTATTGGAATAGACAGTGGAGGGAATCTTTTTATTGACGACATATCCGCACAAACCTCCTTTGACCCCAAAAATGACATAAACCTCGACGTACAGGTTCAAAAAGTAGATTCAAATTACAATATGACGCTGCATGCACAGCAGGGCTCACAAGTCGAAGAACTTACTGTACAAGATAAAACACCCATCAATATTACAGGAATGATTGGTCTTTTCTCTGCTGGCGAACGCTTTATTGCCGGCGCAGTTGAGCATAAGTCCACTTTCTTTAGGGATTGGAAAATATCGGATCTCCCGCTCGAAAATGACCTAGTAATTGAGCCTATTATTTCTACGCAATACTCAATCGATGAAAATCGTATAAAATTATTAGCACAGTTCGCGCCAGTAATGGATAGTGGTAACAACACTGCAACTCTAGAACTATTTCTGGATCAAGAGTGGATTCAGATCAGTGAAACAGCCATCGACCCTATTTCACGAACAGGCGTATTTGATCTAATAGCACCCGACAATTTTGAACTTGAAGATATAGGCTACAGAGTTAGATATTCATGGCAAGCGAGAGACTATTTTTACTCCGGTATCTTTCGGAAACCCCCTAGTTTCAGAGACACAACAAAAATTGCATCAACCAATTGCGATAATGCTTATTCCTATCCCCACACGCATGTCGTAAATGATATTATTTCTTACGACCCCGACATTTTAGTCTTTGGGGGCGATAATATTTACCAAGGACGCGGCGGCTATGGCTTTAATTTTGGAGACGATATTCCCATTGAGACAGCCTTTCTAGATTATCTTCGCAAAACCTATCTTGTAAACATGTCTTACCGGAACCTAACCCGCAACAGGCCTACCTTATCCATAATGGATGACCATGATTATTATCAGGGCAATATCTGGGGTGATGGCGGCAGAGTTTCTTTAGACAGAAGCCTTGAAGGAGGGGCCTGCCGACAAAATGCCGGAGGGTTTTGCTTATCTGAGACATGGGTTAATGCCATGCAAAGAGTCATGACAGGTCAGCTACCAACTCGCACGGGTAATACGACACTGCAATCTGGTATCGAAACATATTTCACTGATCTAAATACAGGAGGCGTTAGTATTGCCATTCTTGAAGATCGCAAGTTTAAGACTCCACCTATTGGTAATAATTGTGACAGACAAACAGACTGCCAAATATTAGGGGACAATCAACTCAACTTTTTAACAGATTGGTCTACGGACTGGAACCAAAGCTATATAAAACTCGCACTATCCCAGACATTATTATCACAAGCCACGACACATGTACTTCCAAGTGACAGCGAAACAGTACAGGCGAGAATGGATTTAGACACGAACGGCTGGCCGACGGATGGTAGAAACAAGGCTGTTTCGGCCCTTAAAAAAGCTGGTGCTTTTAGCTTAGTCGGTGATCAGCATCTCGGATCTATTGCCCATCTTGGAGATAAACATTATCAAGACAGCTCACTGACATTTATGTCGACAGGCCTAAATAACGGTTTGCTGCGTGCATGGGACCCAAAAAACCGCATGCCGTTTTTAGATGGTGATCAAAACACTTGGGACCTAGACCGGGGAACAGGAGATTTCATAGACCTTCATGGCCATCGTTTAAGCATCTTAGCCGCAACAAACGCAACCATCGAAAATGGCGGAGACTTTAGCCGATCTGATCCAAATTTGCGTGCCCAACAAACAGGGTCTGGATACGCAACTCTGGAACTAAACAAGCAGAGAGGTACATTTACCTTTGATCAAATAATCTATCCAATGACTTCTGGAAACCCACAGTCCTTTCCGGGATGGCCGCAAACATTTTCAGTCGCTGATAATGTAGGGGCACTATCCAGTGATGCTCGTTTTTTACCACCAATCACATATGAGCAAGGCCCTATAAATAGACCGATTTTACAAGTTATAGATCAACAAAATGACGAAGTTCTTTATACAATTAGAGTACCCCAAAATAACTTCTCTCCACCTGTATTCGGTGATGGCCCCTATATAGTTAGGCGGAGGCAGCAATCTCAAACCCGCTGGACAGACACTCGCGATGTCATGCCTGTAGAATAATAAAAAGCTACCAAACCCCATCCTGCGACAGTTCTGCGATTATGCTTGCAGTTAAGTCTTCGCCGCCGTTTACACCGCCCAAGTCTTCAGGCGCGGCTTCAAGCTTAAGATAGCGCCAGTTATTGAGGATTAAGTTTTTTTGAGTTTTAGACCTGCATCGAGGAAGAGAATACTAAATCAATGTTTTCAATATCTTGAACAGTCTAACCTATTAAAAACTACCTCAATTGAATTAAGAGATTAGCAATTGAAATGTCTAACTAATCTTATCCCAAAATGAACACGGTGTGAAAGGAAGCACAATTCTTCTTTAAGACGAAGATTGTGAATCATAG
>CAYXEB010000178.1:0-2917 GCA_964463835.1 uncultured Hellea sp. | reverse complement strand
AAACCCAAATCAAAAGCTAAATCAAAAAATAAACGTCACTAAATTTTCCGAAAGCGGAATAAAATACTTTTCAAGACCGAAAATTATTGATTAAGTAATTATCCGGTTTGAAACTGGAGCGTTTAAGGATTGTCCATGATCGGACTTGTTATTGTTACACACGGTCAATTGGCCGCTGAGTTACGGCTCGCGACAGAACATGTCGTCGGGCCACAAGATAATCTGGAAACTGTTTGCATTGGCCCTGATGATGATATGGAACGCCGCCGCGATGATATTCGCGCGGCTGTTAAACGGGTGGATAGGCAAAGCGGCGTTATATTGCTCACGGATATGTTTGGGGGTACGCCGTCTAATCTGGCGATATCTATGCTAAGCGAAGGCAAAGTCGAAGTTCTTGCTGGCGTGAACTTGCCGATGTTGATTAAGCTAGCTGAAGCGCGCCAGACATCCGACCTTGCGCAGGCATCTGAAAAAGCCAAAGAAGCGGGCCAGAGATATATTGCGATAGCATCAAAAATATTAGCAGGCGAAACTTGAGCCAAACTGCAACAGCCACATTACGTCTATTAAATAAACGAGGTCTGCATGCGCGGGCTTCGAATAAATTCATGCAATGCGTTATGCAATATGACGCCGAGGTATTGGTGCGCAGTCATAATGACGTCTGCGCAGAAACCGTTGTCGCAGATTCCGTGATGGAACTTCTATTGCTGGGCTCAGCTTGCGGAGAAGACATCACCGTTAGCGCCACAGGTCCGCAAGCCTGCGATGTCATCACGGCGTTGCGCGAGCTTATTGAAAACCGCTTTGGCGAAGATAAATGATTGCTAGCTTTAAACTGCTCTATCGGAGCCTTGCTTTGTTTGGATGTGTGGCCGCAGCAAACGCCTGCGCGACGAAAGACACTTTTAATCCCAAAAGCGAATATCCGCCTGACCCTTGGGTGAAGGGCTATTCTAATCCAGATGATTGTATTGGCGGGGAGCAGCTTGCGGCGGTGAATTTCGAGCTTCCAAACTATCCCAAACGCGCCTTTAACACAGGCCGTCAAGGCTGGGTTATTATCCGGCTTGATGTCGATGCAGGCGGGCAAACTCAAAACATAGACATAGAGCGCTCTGTCCCTGCAGGGCTCTTTGAAAATACCTCGCGCAAGGCGGTGGATGATTGGACGTTCCAACCGCCAAAAAGCGGCGCTTTGACAAATTGCCGTATTTTGCTGCGCTACCGCTTAGGCAGTGTATCATTAGGTTAGCGTTTTAACTCTGTTTAAAGGCCCCAGTGTTATAAGGCATGCATGAAGAAAAACGTGAAAATTATTCCAGTCATTATGTCCGGCGGTGCGGGGAGTCGTCTATGGCCAGCCTCACGGGCGGCCATGCCTAAACAATTACTCCCGCTCGTCACACACCAGACTATGGTGCAAGAAACTGCCGAGCGGTTCGCGGCGGATATATTTCATCCTCCGGTCTTTATCTGCAACGCAGCGCACGCAGCGCCTATTCGCGCCCAGATGGCGCAGATAAATCAAGACATTGGCGCTATCATTGTTGAGCCCATGGGACGCAATACCGCCCCTTGCGCTGTTGTTGCGGCGCTGCATGCTATGACTAAGACAGAAGACACGCTTATTTTACTTGCGCCCGCCGACCATCATGTTACCAAGCCCGCGGCTTTTCGCAGCGCAGTAGAAGCCGCTGTACCTGCCGCGAGTTCTGGGCGTTTGGTGACCTTCGGAATTGCGCCAACTGGCCCTGAGACGGGTTATGGATATATCCACCAAGGCAGCGCAATCGACCCCGGCGCATATGACGTGAAAGCCTTTAAGGAAAAGCCAGATAGGGCCACGGCGCAAAGCTATCTGGATAGCGGTGATTATCATTGGAATGCGGGGATATTCTTATTCTCGCCCGAAACCCTCATCGCGGAAATGACGCAATTTCACCCTGATATTGTAACCCAGACTAAAGCAGCCTATGAGGCCGCCGGGGTTAGGGCAGGGCAATATGATCTTGCGGCGGAGCCATTTGCGGCCTGCCCATCACAGTCGATAGATTATGCCGTCATGGAACCCACAGATAAAGCCGCGGTCGTCCCTTGTGATATTGGCTGGAACGATATCGGATCCTTTACCTCACTTCACGCCCTTAAACAGGGCGAGAACGGCAACGCAGTTTCTGGCGATGTGGTAATGCATAATACTGCCAATAGCTTAATCGAAACAGACGGTCCGCTGGTGACAACAGTCGGCGTCGACGGCCTTGCCGTGATTGTAAAAGACGGAGCAATACTCGTGGCTAAATTAGATGCCGCCCAAGACGTGAAAAAAATTGTTGAGCATTTGAAGGCGAATAAACGTCAGGACATGCTCTAAACCTTTAAGGCCTTTTTACGTTCACCTCAGGGCTTTCGCATAATAGCGGACGGCCTTGGCCTTTGCTGGAAAATCTTGCTTCCCCAGAGTTTTAAACCCACCGCGCAGATGAAAGGCATGAGACCCTGGATTATTCGGGAGTATATTGACTTCACAGGCGAGCCAGTCATAGCCGCAGGCCAGCGCATGTTGCTCAACATCGGCATAGAGTTTTTGCCCCAGACCTTTGCCTTGCGCTCTCTCGTCAATGATGATCCGGTCGATATAAAAGAAATTTTTAAGCCGCGCAGAGAGCCACGCGATATTCCAATGATTGGGATAGTCCACATCATGCGCATAACCAATTAACACGCCCTTCCCATCCGCAATCTGCCGTGCATAATCTGCTCGCTCTAATACATAGGACAGCCCCGTCTCATCCAGCGGGGAGAGCCAGTGCACAAAGGTCTTATTCATCCGTAAGAGGTTTTTATGGTGCCGTTTTTTAATATCCGAAATCATTGCGCGCTAATACAGGAAAATGGTGCGGCCGAGAAGACT
>CAYXEB010000177.1:0-2924 GCA_964463835.1 uncultured Hellea sp. | reverse complement strand
AAGAGATTGGGAATAGTATTGCCTCCGGCACTGGCGAAGCCCGTTTGACAAGATAATTTGGGGTTATAGCGCAACGCTCCCTCTGCACCTTTGATTCAAGAGCCTTTGCGCCGAGCACGGTAATGATGTCGCGTTGGGCTTGCGACTCAATAAGGCGGGCGGAAGAATGTCACTCTCATCCCACACCTAGGGGGTAAATACATATCTAGCTTTAAAACGGCAGTTTTCAGCAACTACCTATATCTCGTTCCAATCTAAAATGACTTTTCCGGTTTTCCCTGTCTCCATTAGATCGAAGGCTTGTTGGAAGTCACGAGCATTGAAGCGGTGGGTAATCATCGGCGAGACATCTAACCCGCTATCTAAGAGCGCAAGCATTTTATACCAAGTCTCATACATTTGCCGTCCGTAAATCCCGCGCAGGGTCAAGGCTTTGCCGACGAGCTTACCAAAATCGACGGGAAAGGGTTTGGCGGGTATACCCAGCATGGCAATATTTCCCCCCATAAGCATAACGTCTAGCATTTGGTTAAATGCGGGCTCAGCCCCGCTCATTTCAAGGCCGACATCAAACCCTTCATTCATGCCGACTTCTGACATGACATCGCGTAGGTCTTCGGACATGGTGTTGACCATGCGCGTCTCCGGGGCGACTTTGCAGGCAAAATCAAGCCGCCAGTCATTGATGTCGGTTAAAACGACACGGCGTGCCCCTGACTTTTCAGCTACCGCCGCGGCCATGATGCCAATAGGTCCAGCCCCCGTTATCAAGACATCTTCCCCGACCAAATCAAAGGCCAAAGCCGTATGAACCGCATTGCCCAACGGGTCCATAATCGCGGCTATCTCCAGTGGGAAATCCTCTTTGAGCGGAATAACATTAAATTCAGGTAGCGCCAGATATTGCGCAAAAGCGCCTGGCAGGTTTACCCCAATGCCCTTAGTTTCGGGATCAAGATGGAATTTTCCAGCGCGCGCATTACGCGAGCGCCGACCCACAACATGGCCCTCACCTGTCACGCGTTGCCCAACTTTGACCCGTGTGACAGTAGAGCCAATCGCTGCAACAGTGCCGCCATATTCATGCCCCGTCACAAGCGGGACAGGTACATTGTTTTGCGCCCAATCATCCCATTTATAAATATGCATGTCAGTGCCGCAAATCGCGGTACGTTCAATCTTAATCAACACCTCATTAGGGGCAATTTCAGGAACGCGCACCTCTTCTAACCATAGCCCTTTTTCGGCTTTGGCTTTGACCAGAGCTTTCATTGTTTTACTCATATGACGCCGAGCTCCTTACCAATTTTAGTAAAAGCCGCAACGGCTTTATCAATATGAGCCGATGTATGAGCCGCACTCATTTGCGTACGGATACGGGCCTGTCCTTTGGGAACAACGGGGAAGAAAAACCCGATTACGTAAATGCCTTCATCAAGCAAACGCGCCGCCATTTCCTGTGCGATTTTCGCATCGCCTAGCATAACAGGGATAATCGGATGCTCACCATCGGGGATATTAAACCCGGCGGCGTGCATGCCCATACGAAACTGTTCGGCATTGTCAAATATTTGCGCGCGCAAATCATCGCCCTTAACGGCTAGATCAATCGCGGTCAAGCTAGCCCCAACCAGGGAAGGCGCAAGGCTATTGGAAAAGAGATAAGGCCGCGAGCGTTGACGCAACATATCGATGACGCTTTGTTTGGCGCAGGTAAATCCTCCCATGGCCCCGCCTAAAGCTTTGCCTAGCGTGCCTGTTAAAATATCGACCTGCCCTTCAGCATCGCAAAATGCGGCCGAGCCTCTACCGCCCTTGCCTAAAAATCCCGTGGCATGACAATCATCCACCATCAGCAGAGCATCATATTTTTCCTTGAGGCGGCAAATCTCTTTCAGCTTAGCGATAGTTCCGTCCATGGAAAAGACGCCATCTGTGGCAATCATAATATGGCGCGCGCCGCCCTCCCGGGCCGCCTTAAGCTGCGCCTCTAAGTCAACCATGTCGCTGGTTTGGTAGCGAAAACGCTTGGCCTTACACAGACGAATTCCGTCAATAATAGACGCATGATTAAGCGCGTCTGAAACAATCGCGTCCTCTGCCTCTAGTAAAGGTTCAAAGACGCCGCCATTGGCGTCAAAACAGGCCGCATATAAAATACTGTCATCATAACCAAGCCAGTCTGCGATTTTCTGCTCTAGTTCACGATGTTGCCCTTGAGTGCCGCAAATAAAGCGAACGGAGGCCATGCCAAAGCCGTGGTCTCGCGCGGCGCGCTCGGACGCAGTAATGACGTCAGGGTGATCAGCCAGCCCCAGATAATTATTAGCACAGAAATTAATAACTTCGCGGCTTTCTCCATTCTCACTCACAATAATATCAGCGGCCTGCCTACTCGTAATGATCCGCTCACGTTTATAAAGGCCATCCTTCTCAATATCACTTAAGGCAGCATCTAAATCTTGGTAAAAGGCAGTACTCATATCTTATCCTAAATGTAAGGTGCCCAGCCTAATAGGGGCAAAAAGAAAAGTCATGCCGAATTCAGCCCTTTGATTATAAAATTTGTGAAACAAAGCCTTTGCACCCTAGCAGCAAATAGGGCACAAGGATGACATAAGAGAATCTGAGCGCTATGCGCCCCGCGACTAGCGGCCTTTTCTCGAACCGCCCAATCGGCGAAACGAAAGTTACTTATGCACGTTGCTAACGCAGTTATACAGTCCCAAACGGCCAAGGCCGGGACCGTTGCGCGTGCTGTTTTAGACAAATCCCTTACGGGACACATAATTTTATCAGAGCCCCTCACCTTAGCCACATCGCAATTTAAGCGAAATTTGGCCGTTCGAGCGAGGCTCCTCGGAGAATCACATGACAAAGAAAATGCTTATCGACGCCTCCCACCCGGAGGAAACACGCGTCGT
>CAYXEB010000176.1:0-2928 GCA_964463835.1 uncultured Hellea sp. | reverse complement strand
CCGCGATTTTAACTTCCTCACCTGTTTTGGGATTGCGCCCCAGACGGGGTTTCTGATCTCTGACAATAAAATTGCCAAAGCCGTATAATTTGACGCTCTCGCCAGCGGCTAAAGTCGTTGCCATTATTCTAACAACGGAAGCTATGAGGCCGTCTGCTTCATATTTTGAAACATTAATGTCTTGCTGCAATCGCTTCACAATATCTGAACGCGTTAATGTATGTTTGGGATTTTTTATCAGCTTTATGCCCCTTTGCCATTATTCGAGCCCATAGCCGCAAATACAATATCGCCCCGTGATTATCCCAGCCTTTGGGATAAGGTTATAAATTCATGAAAATATTGAAAATTGAAAGAGTGTCTTGTCCTCAAATATGAGAACCAAGAATTTTTTGACACGATCTTGCTCGGCGTAATTTATCCTGAAGGCTGTCTAAAGTCTGGAATGGAGAGAGGCGTCATATCGCTTTTAGTTTTAGGCATGTCATTAAACAAAAACCCTAAACTGTCTTCCCCGCAACCCAAGCGTAAGGAAAGCCAGCTCAGCACTTCGGCTTTACGCTGTTTTATCGAGGCAATATCCGATCTAACTACCTCGTTCACGATTTGAGAATTTGTCTTCGTTAACATATCCCGCGACCCACAAGTTGCTGGTTAGGCGTCAATTATAACACAATTTACGCCAAGGGGGAAATCATGTTGTCCACAGTAAAAGAAAGAAGCGTTAGGCAAAGCCTAATAAAGATTAGCTAGGCGACTTTAAACAAGGCCTGTGTTTTAGACTGGTCACCCAAAAGCGATTTAGCCTGTCTATAATTGCGCTTAAGCTCTCGCCGCATCGCTTCATCCCCAATAAGAGAGGCTATGGTGATAGCCCCGCGGTAAGCTTCGACAGCATGCAGCAAAGCCTCATTGTCTTGATTAGCCCGTCCTAAGGTTAAGAGCGTGTCCGCTAGCGCTTGTTGAACCTCTGCATTTTCGCGCGGCTTACTCTCAATTGAATAAAGCTCTTCGGCAGAGCGTAGCGCCGCTACAGCTTGAACCAAGGGTGCCGTATCGCCTGTCTGAGACGCTAAAAGCACCATTTGCCCCGCCAGTTCTCGGTTCAAGTTCGCCAACGCATTATTGGTTTTCTTAAGGTATCTTTGGAGGTCAAGGGTGTTGGGTTTCACGGCGCTCTCACTTTAACTTACCAGGTTAACTTATCGGGATAAGTCTTAAATTACGGCGTTATGGTGACAGCGTGAGGTTAAAACATGGTTAAGTAGGTCTTAACCCAGATTAAGAGTTAAAAGGCCAGTTCTTGCAAAATAAGGCGCAGGTAGCTAGCTTGGTCGTTAGCTGGGAACACCCTAAAAGGATAGTAATGAATTTAATCTGTGTATCAGGTCTCCCTCGTTCTGGGTCCACGCTTTTATGCCAGTTGCTCGCCCAGCACCCTGACGTATATTCGACAGGGCATTCCTCCCCTCTCGTTGGCGTTCTTGAAAATATCCGCTCATCCTTTAGCTCCAATGAATTTTCTTTGGCTCAACTCGATGTTGATTTTGAACTGGCCTATAACCGCATTGAAAATGTATTGCGCCACGTGATTAAGGGCTGGTTTGTAGAAACTGACAAACCTCATGTTGTTGATAAAAATCGCGGCTGGCTTCGCATGGCCGAGATGCTGAATGACCTACACGAAAATTGGCGTATCCTTGTCTGCGTACGAGACCTCACGCAAATTTACGGCTCCATCGAAGCCCAGCATGCCAAGACGCGGTTTTTAAATTTTGCGGACGGCACAGACGCGCATGGCGCAATGGCGCGAGCTGACCGCCTTTTTGACGGCGGAGGGGTTGTCGGAAGCCCGCTTGGATTTATTCGAGACATCCAAGATATTCGAGACCCAGCTATTCATAACCGCATTCAATATGTCCCCTTTGAATATCTGACACAAAATCCTGTCGAGGCTGTTGCAGAAATGTTTGATTGGTTGGGACTTCAAAAATTTGCAATCGACCCGAATGCGCTGACCACACGTCCGCATGAGAGCGATAGCTATTACCGTTTTAAATTTCGGCACGAAACCCGCAGCTCGATACAAGCCCCAGCACGGCACGATATTCCGCCGCGCGTTGAAGACGGTCTGCGCAAGAATTTCGCCTGGTTTTTCGATAAATTCTATCCTACCGTATAGTTATTACAACTACATCTATTCGTTGACTCTAAGATTTATTAATGATTGATTAAAACCCTAATTGGGGAAAAGGGATCATTTCAGTGATAGCTTGCCCGTGGATTATTGGGAGCTCATCATGGAAATTGGGACATTATCATCAGAAAATCATAAAATCAGAGCCGTAAATGCGAGCCTGGGTTTGCGGCAAAACCTATTATTGCTAGCGTCAGCGGCGGTCGTTACGCTCAGCCTTGCTGCTCCAAGCTATGCACAAACCAACGATCTTGCTGGATCTAGCAGAATCTCGCCCCCGGGATGTACATTCCCTGCGTTAACCAATGCCACAGCAAATTTCCGAACCGGTAATGATGTCAGCGGACAATCCCACTGCATAGGATTTTTTTCTTCAAATAATAATATCAGTGGTGAAGATAATAATTTCGGTGCATTTAGTAATTCAAACAATGTTAGCGGAGATAATAACACTCTAGAGAATTTCAGTGATTCAAACAATGTTAGCGGAGCCAATAACACATTAGATGGCGATGCAAATGACGTCAGCGGCGAAAACAACACATTAGATGGCGATGCAAATCACGTCAGTGGGGACAATAACACATTAGCCAACAACAATGATACGAATATCGTTAGCGGGGCTAATAACACTCTAGGGAGTTTCAGTGATTCAAACAATGTCAGCGGAGAAAATAACACATTAGATGGCGATGCAAATCACGTCAGTGGGGACAATAACACATTAGCCA
>CAYXEB010000175.1:0-2962 GCA_964463835.1 uncultured Hellea sp. | reverse complement strand
ATTATTACGGCACAAAGACAGCCTTTAAGAAAAATGTCGAACGCGAATATGAGCGTAATGGCGAGCGTTATGATTTCCTAAAATGGGGCCAAGAAGCTTTTGATAATTTTGCTGTGGTTCCTCCAGGAACAGGCATTTGCCACCAAGTCAACCTTGAAAACCTCGCGCAAACGGTTTGGACAAAATCAGAAGGCGGCAAAACATATGCCTTCCCTGATACGCTTGTTGGAACCGATTCACACACAACCATGATTAACGGCCTCTCTGTTCTGGGCTGGGGTGTTGGCGGCATTGAAGCCGAAGCCGCGATGCTAGGTCAGCCCATTTCTATGCTCATCCCCGAAGTCATTGGTTTCGAACTTAAAGGAAAACTGCCTGAAGGCGCGACCGCCACAGACCTTGTCTTGCGCGTTGTTGAAATGCTGCGCGCCAAAGGCGTTGTCGGTAAGTTCGTGGAATTTTACGGTCCTGGTCTTGATCACTTATCTCTTGAAGACCAAGCTACGCTGGCCAATATGGCGCCAGAATATGGCGCGACCTGCGGTTTCTTCCCTGTCGACGATGACACGCTGAAATATCTAAACGCTACAGGCCGCGATAAGCAGCGCATCGAACTGGTGGAAGCCTATGCTAAAGCGCAAGGCTTATGGCGGGACGGCACAACGCCGACCTTCACCGATACGCTCTCCTTAGACGTCGGCTCTGTTATGCCGGCTATCTCAGGCCCGAAACGTCCGCAAGACCGCTTTGACCTTAAAGGCGCCAATGTTCATTTCGCAAAAATCCTACGTGATGAGTATAAAAAAACGCCCGTTGGCGATAGCTCCGTTCAGGTTAAAGGCCAGCCTTACCACATTGACCACGGCGATGTTTTCATCGCGGCGATTACCTCTTGTACCAATACCTCTAATCCCTCCGTTATGATGGCTGCAGGTCTTGTTGCGCAAAAAGCCAATAAACTTGGCCTTACCGTTAAACCATGGGTGAAAACATCCCTTGCGCCTGGCTCGCAAGTCGTGGGTGAATATCTTGAAAAATCGAACCTACAAACAGAGCTCAACCAACTTGGTTTTGATGTAGTCGGTTATGGCTGCACCACATGTATTGGTAACTCAGGCCCGCTCGCCCCTGAACTTGCAGAAGCAATCAGTGAAGGCGATCTCGTCTCTTGCTCGGTGCTGTCAGGTAACAGAAATTTTGAAGGCCGCATTGGCCCAGATATTAAAGCCAACTTCTTGGCTTCACCGCCCCTTGTCGTCGCTTACGCGCTTGCGGGCTCGCTCCATCATGATTTTGACCGCGATCCGCTCGGCGTCGGCAAAGATGGAAAAGAGATTTACCTCAAAGACATTTGGCCAAGCTCCAAAGAAATCGCCGATGTCGTGCGTAAAATCATCACCCGTAAAATGTTTACAGAGCGCTATGCCGAAGTCTTTAAAGGCGACAAAGATTGGCAAAAGATTAAAGTCACAGGCGGTAAAACATATAACTGGGCGCCAAAATCAACATATGTGCGCAACCCGCCTTATTTTGATGGCATGACCACAACGCCTGACCCTGTTGAGGATGTTAAAGATGCGAATATCTTAGCACTTCTAGGCGATTCAATTACAACAGACCATATCTCGCCCGCTGGCGCCATTAAACATGACGGCCCTGCTGGAGATTATCTTTCTGCCAATAAGGTCCCGAAGAACGAGTTTAACTCATTTGGCTCTCGCCGCGGCAACCATGAAGTTATGATGCGCGGCACATTTGCCAATATTCGTATCAAAAACCAAATGGCTCCAGGTACTGAAGGCGGCGTAACGAAACATATCCCGTCTGGCGAAGTCATGAGCATCTTTGACGCGGCTCAGAAATATGCGGCTGATAGTAAAGACCTCGTTGTTTTTGCAGGTAGCCTCTACGGCAATGGTTCATCGCGCGATTGGGCCGCCAAAGGCACAATCCTTCTTGGCGTGAAAGCCGTCATTGCCTCTAGCTTTGAACGTATTCACCGCTCTAACCTTATCGGCATGGGTGTTCTCCCGCTTGAACTCAAAGAAGGTGAGACATGGCAGTCTCTTGGTATGAAGGGCAGCGAGACAGTCTCGATTTCAGGGATTGACGGGCTTGAGCCGCGCGGCACACTCGATGTAAAAATCGACTTCCCTGATGGTTCGTCAAAAACCATCACAGCTAAAGTCCGTATCGATACGGATAATGAGCACGAATATTACAAAAACGGCGGTATCTTACATTACGTATTGCGCAATCTCGCCACTGAAGCTGAAGCGGCTGAATAAAGTTATCCGCTAAAACAACGTTTAGGCCTCGGAGGTTTCCGAGGCCTTTTTTGATGGCGGATCAATAATAAAGAACACAAGGGCCATACCTGCATAGCCGAGCAGAAAATGCCCATAATCTAAAAATAGCAAATTTAACGGCGTTCCGACAAATAGGGTCGTATTGCCAAGGGCGGGAAGCACCAGCAAGGTCGAAAGCAAGACGCTCACACACATATAGTGCCAAAATTTCTTGGCTCGCATGAATTTCAGGGCAAAGAAAATCCCGGTCGCTTGTACAAAGCTAATCAGCACCACAAAGACATCCTGAATAGATCCCCGTGTCTCGGCCATTGTTATCAGCTCGGCCTCACTTCGGCCAATCAGACTTTGCCATACATCATCAAAGACTGTGGCATACCAAATATAACCCCAAAGAGAAAAAGCTAAGGTCGCTAAAACTATGGCCAAGATTGTACGTAACATAAGCCACTCCAATTAAAGAAAGCATCTTGCAATTATTGAACCATATTTTGAGCTAAAACTGATTTGTTATGTTATGCTAATTTGCTCTCCCCCATGTGAATTGACTAAAGGAGGAGTTGGTCCCAGTATTTTATACCAATTTCAACATATCAGTAGAGTACCCGCGAAGCTCATCAATAATAAAGTTTAAGAGCTGAATAACGCGAGCG
>CAYXEB010000174.1:0-3039 GCA_964463835.1 uncultured Hellea sp. | reverse complement strand
GCTCTGACTAAATGAACATCCACCTCATTCTTCAAATGGCAAGTGAAGCCATGGGTCATCGTGAGGCTATCGTCTCTGACGGGTGCCGCGCGACATTTTCTGACCTCGCGCAAATGGCAAACTCTGTTGCGGGCCAAGTGAAAGCTGGAGAGAAGATTGGTTTTTTATCTGAAAACACACCCTTAATGCCAGCGGCTCTTTTTGGGGCAGCGCTTGCGGGAACGCAATTTGTTCCGCTTAATTACCGGTTAGCGCAAGACCAATTAGATGCCCAGCTAAAGCGCATTGCCCCAGCTTTATTACTCACAAATCAAATCCCGCAAATAGGCGCGATACGGCCTATCACGATGTTGCAAGCTGGAAGCGGCGAAGCCTCTGACATGGACGCCTCAGATGAAGAAGGCGGTGTCGCCGTTGAGCTTTTTACCAGCGGGACGACAGGTGAACCGAAATCGGCACTTCTACGACATGCCAATCTTATGGCTTATATTTTCGGAACCGTAGAATTTATGAGCGCGGAGGAAGATGAGGCCGCGCTGTTAACGGTGCCACCATATCACATAGCAGCTATCGCGGCGGTTTTAAGTTCGACCTATGCGGGGCGGCGCATGGTGCAACTCCCGAACTTTACGCCTAGAGGGTGGATAGAGTTAGCGCGCCAAGAAAATGTGACCAATGCTTTTTTAGTCCCTACTATGTTGCAGCGTATTGTAGAACATGCGGCCAGTAATCTTGATTTACCCGCGCTTAAAAATGTGGCTTATGGTGGCGGAAAAATGCCGCGCTCCACAATTGAGGCGGCCATGAAGCTCTTACCCCATGTGAATTTTACGAATGCTTATGGACTCACGGAAACAAGCGCGACGATTTGCATGCTCGGCCCCGAGGCTCACCGCGAAGCTTTTGCAAGTGATGACCCAGCCATTAAACGCCGATTAGGTTCTGCGGGAATTCCTATCCCGACAATTGAACTTCAAATAAGAGGCGAGGACGGCGGGCTGTGCGGGGCTGAAGAAATAGGACTTGTCTGGGTGCGCGGCGACCAAGTCAGCGGCGAGTATAAAGGTCTCGGATCACAACTCGATGCGCAGGGGTGGTTTCCGACCAAAGATCGCGGCTTTGTTGATAGCGAAGGCTATCTCTTTATCGACGGGCGCGCTGATGATGTGATTGTGCGCGGCGGAGAAAATATCTCTCCTGGTGAAATTGAAGATGTCCTGCGCGCTCACCCTGGCGTCAAAGACGTGGCGGTGGTGGCCGTAGCCGATACCGAATGGGGCGAGGCGGTAGGCCTTGTCATTGTCTGCGATGACGACATTAAGGACACAGAACTCTGTGAATTAGTCCGTGCAAATTTGCGCTCCTCGCGCGTGCCATCTGTGATAAAACGTATGGATGAGCTCCCCTATAATGAAACAGGCAAACTCTTGCGCCGTGTCCTGCGAGACAGTTTTGCAGACTGAACATACGGCGCTTTATGCCAATCAGCTACTCGCTAGTCTTGGTGTTGCTAGTCAGGTTGAGGGCCTAGCCGATCATCCAGCTATTTCTTACAAACGTTCAGGGCTCTTGCAGACAACAGGCTTAATGTTGCCAGTCGCTCTGGCGAGCCATGCCGACGGCGCTTTAATTGCGTTCAAATCGATGTCCGAAAATCCTGAAGCACTTCCCAAATATGGCAGTCAGCTTTTGGGGGAACGCGCACGTTTGCGAAGAACAATTCGAAAAGGCCGGCTATGCGCGGGCGGTTATGGCAGATTGCTAGATACACGCGACGGACGTATCGCGCTTAACCTTGTGCGCGAAGATGATTGGGATCTAGTTCCCGCTTGGCTTGAAGACTATGCCGATGATTGGAAGGTAATTGAAAGGATAACGTCCCTGAAAGAAACGGGTTATTTGGTGGAACGCGCGGCTGAAATTGGTCTTGCGGTGGCTCAAGATAATCTACCCCCTCTGCCAGAGACATGGTTCTCATTACAGCGTTTCAAACGCACTAAATGCGAGACGCCTTTGATTGTCGATCTGTCAGGGCTTTGGGCAGGGCCTCTCGCAACAAGTTTATTAGGAGCCGCGGGAGCAAAGGTGATTAAAGTTGAAAGCCCCACGCGCCCTGATGGTATGCGGGCGGGGCATAAAGGGTTTTATGACTTACTTAACGCGGGCAAGGATTGTGTCGCGTTAGATTTCCGAGATGCGCAGGATTTAAACTGTTTAAAAGCCTTATTGCATAAAGCCGATGTCGTCATCGAAGCCTCACGCCCGCGGGCCTTGCGTCAGCTAGACATTATAGCGGAGGATTTTGCGCAGAAGAAACCGGGAAAGGTCTGGGCGCGGTTAACCGCCTATGGGCAGGAGCAAAACCGCATTGGCTTTGGTGACGATATTGGTGTCTCGGCGGGCCTGGCGAGCGTCATGGATAAGGCTCATAATGAACCCTGTTTCGTCGGGGACGCCATTGCTGACCCCGTCAATGGATTACATTTGGCGGTGGCGATCCAAGCCATGCTTAATCAAGGCGGAGGAGCCGTCATCGATTTATCAATGCGTGATGTTTTACGTTACGCAATGGGAGAGGTGCCTAAAAATCTGGGCGGCATTACAAAAAGCTGGCAAAAATTAGCCCAAGACGACCAAGCACCCTTATATGAATTGCGCCAGCCCATAGGGAAAACCAAAGCTTTGGGCTCCGATAATGCAGTCTGGTTATGATTATCCGCAATGCCGAAATTAGAGGAAAAATCAGGGACGTCTTATTGTCGGGTGACCGTATTCAAGCCATCGGGAAAGACATAGGCGGGGATGAAGTTTTTGACGCCAATGGCGGGGCTTTAATTCCTGGTCTTCATGACCATCACATACATTTAAACGCCTTAGCCGCCGCGATGAATTCCGTGCGCTGCGGGCCGCCTGAGGTGACGTCAAAACCACAGCTCATAAAGGCGCTTAATCAAGAACGTGAAGGCTGGCTCAGAGGCGTTGGTTATCACCAAAGTGTTGCAGAAGATATTGACCGAGCTTGGCTGGATAAATACGGAC
>CAYXEB010000173.1:0-3050 GCA_964463835.1 uncultured Hellea sp. | reverse complement strand
GCGATTTTAGGACGCTGGTTCAATTTCAACTATTAAGGCAAAAGCGATCCTCGGAATAGTCATATTGACTTTGTCGAAAGATACATAGTTTGGTTAGTTGGCAACAAGATAGTTTCATACAATTTTCCTTTCCTCCTAAGATTCGGTAAGGTCAATTAGATGACTACTCTACAAGAATACATATCTATTATTGGCGGTGTTCAGGGCGGCTTGTTGAGCATTATGCTGATCGCCGATGCACGCATGACTTTGGCCAGTCGGATTTTGGGAGTTTTGTGCCTAACGTTTACTTCTGTCTTCTTACTACCGTTTCTTCTTATTAATGTTCAAAATCATTCCATTGCTTGGGCAATTGGTTGGGTTTTTTACTTGCCGGCTGCATCAGGCGCGCTTTTGTACCTTTATTCTAGAAGCGCTCTTCTTCAAAAGAAATTGGAAATAAGAGATTTATTCCACCTAATTCCTTGGTTGTCGTGTTACGCACTGACTGCTGATGTCTTTATTGCGGACCCTCAAGAAATGGGAGAATGGATATCTGGTGGGCATCCTCAAACTTGGCGACTACAAGCAAGTGAAATAATAATTTTTGCCCAAGCTTTTGTGTACTTAGGCTGGACTATTAAGATAATTGGGCGTTATCGCTTACAAGCTAATAACTCCTTGGCTAATTTCAATCCATCCGTCTTTAAATGGCTTCTTTTAATTCAAGGACTCGCATTACTCATCTGGACTTTGGAGGCTATTTTAGCGTTTGCATTTGTGCCAATATTAATTTCTAATATTGCTAAGCTATTTCTCGTTCTTCTTGTTTACACCATCGGTTTTATGCAATGGCGAAACCCCCAACTTTTTACAATATCAGAGTTATCTAAAACACAAGATGGTACAGTTTCTAAGCAGTTTGAAAAAACAGAAACTTCACCAAATGGAGAATTAGATCCCGCTATCAGGGCGCAACTCTTCGAAACTTTAAAAAATAAATTTGAGAGTCAAGCGTTATATTTAGATCATAAATTGACGTTAACAAGACTTGCGGCTGCAACCGGACTTAGTAAACATCATTTGTCTGAAGTGTTGAATCGACATGCCGAGAAAAATTTTTACGAATTCGTCAATGCCTACAGAGTCGAATTTGTATGCAAACGTCTTACTGATAACATGAATCAAAAAATTCTCGATATCGCATTTGAGGCTGGTTTTTCTTCCAAAAGTACTTTCAACGCGATCTTCAAGCAGTTTACTGGCCAAACTCCTACACAATATAGAAAAAGACTGAGGTCCCGAAATATCTAAAAACACATATAAATACGTCTATTTCGATAAGCTCGGACGCAAAGGCGAATTAAATCTGCTGAAATCAGTGCCTAAGCAAAGTTTATTAAAAAGGCACTCAAATGCGTTCGAAAAATATAAAAAAGTGGAGTTTCAGAGTTGCAACTCTGTTCTTGTTCTTAACCACCTTAATCATAGCTGCCTCAGTTATCTTCATCAACCAACTGATTGACAGTATTTACGGAGGCAAAATATCGTTAGTTAACCACAGTCAGTTTCAAACAGATATTAATCCGACCGTAATCACTAATGTTAGTATACTGTCACCAGATGGAATGAAGATGCTGCCGGATAGAACTGTTCTGCTGAAAGACGGGTTAATTCACTCTATCACTGAAGATCCTACTAATTTAGGCGGAATGTCGGTCATCAATGGACAGGGAAAATTTTTAATCCCAGGCCTTATCGATTCACACATTCACTTGCAATTTAGCCCTAATGATCTTTTACTCTATGTAGCTAATGGAGTCACAGAAGTACGAGAGATGTCTGGCTCTAAAGCCCACTTGCGTCTTAGGCAGGAAATCAAAAATGGACGTATTGGTCCTCGTATTTTTGTAGCGTCGCCGCAATTAGTAACCGCGGAACGATTTCAGGGTTGGTTTCAGGACTCCACAAGATTCACGCATTCGACGCAAAGCGTGAAACGGGCTGAAGCTGCCGCACGCTCTTTCGCCGAGATAAATTATGACGGCCTGAAGCTATACGCTTTCCTAGAGCCTGAAAGCTATCGCGCAGTCCTTAATTTTGCTGAGGAGCTGGGTATACCGACAATAGGTCACCTTCCTGAAGGCATGCCGCTCAGTGAGCTGCGAACAATTAAATTGCAGCAAATTGGGCATATCGAAGAGATTGTAAAAGCATTGTTAGTGGAATTTGGAGATTACAATGACAAAGGAAGCGAAGCTTTCATACGATACGTTGAAAGTCGGAAAAATGAAATTGTAAGTGATTTAATAACCAATAATATCTCAGTGCACAGCACTTTGTGGTTCTCGGAAAGCATTAAAAAACAAGTGTTTGGGTTAGAGTCTTTATTGTCTGAATTGCCGCTGGAATATGCTAATCCAGGAATTGTAGAAGGTTCTGAGATATCAGGAACTGGATGGCTACCCGGCAGTAACAGATTTGAAAACTATGCGAGTAATGATCCTAAAGAACGTGTTTTGGATACTCAATTCTGGAGTGCGCGGATAGAAGCTCACTACATCCTGCTTAAAGCTATGGTTGAAAAAGGAGTAAATGTTCTTGCCGCAACTGATGCTGGAACGACGCTAACTATACCCGGATTCTCCTTGCATGATGAATTAAAAGCCCTGAACCGTTCAGGAATGACCCCTGCACAAAGTCTTTATGCAGCAACAGCAGCGCCTGCAAAACTAACCAATAATAATGCAGGTTTGATAGAAAAAGGACGCAGAGCTGACCTTATTTTGTTAGATAAAAACCCACTTGTTGATATCGAAAATACAGCTTCCATTAGGATGGTAATTCTAAACGGACGTGTCTTGGATCGAACACAATTGGATACAATGCTCTTAGCTGTGAAATCTACGAATGCCAAAAGCCGAAATTTTGATCTAAGCGTCTTACAATAGCAGTCTTGAACAACTAGATCGTCACTGAAGTAAACCGGTCAAATTTAAATATTTAATGTCTGCTTTAAGTGTGATCTTGCTCGTTATATTTACCGCAGATTAATAGCATGCTACATGCTA
>CAYXEB010000172.1:0-3081 GCA_964463835.1 uncultured Hellea sp. | reverse complement strand
TGGCAGAGACGCCGTCAACAATATCGAGAAGGCGAACTGTTCCGCCGACTTCTGTCAAAATAGGCGTCGCATAGGGATCCCATTCCGCAAGACGGGCGCCGCGCTTAATCTTGGCGCCGTTTTTAACAGATATGCGGGAGCCATAATCGACTTTGTGAGTCTCAAGCTCTTTACCGTCCTTATCGACAACAGAGAATTCAAGCTTACGCGATTTAACAATGAAGCCTTTCTCGAGCGCGATAACGTCGCTGGCTTCATATTGGAGCGTTCCTTCATTGGAGCTTTCCGTTACGGATTTATCTGAAACTGAGGCCGTTCCGCCGATATGGAATGTCCGCATGGTTAGCTGTGTTCCCGGCTCACCAATTGACTGCGCCGCGATAACGCCGACGGCTTCGCCCATATTGACTTTCGTACCCCGGGCTAAATCGCGTCCGTAACACGTCGCGCAAATTCCGCTAACCGTTTCACAGCGTAGCGGGCTGCGTGAGCGTAGATTTTGAAGACCTGAAGCGTCGATTTCAGCGGCGATATCTTCGTCAACATAGGTATTGGCGGGATACATCAACTCACCCGTACGCGGGTCTTGAATATCTTCTGCAAGGTTACGGCCCAAGGCACGTTCACCCAATGAGACAACCACTTCACCACTATCAACAACTGGCTTGAGCTCGATACCGTTTTCAGTTCCGCAATCTTGCTCCGTGACAATACAGTCCTGCGCAACGTCAACAAGACGGCGCGTAAGATATCCTGAGTTAGCGGTTTTAAGAGCGGTATCGGCAAGACCTTTGCGCGCGCCATGGGTCGAGTTAAAGTAATCCATAACGGACAAGCCTTCTTTAAAGTTGGCCGTAATAGGAGTTTCGATAATCTCACCAGATGGCTTGGCCATAAGACCGCGCATACCTGCAAGCTGTTTCATTTGGTTTTTAGATCCACGCGCCCCTGAGTCCGCCATCATGAAGATCGAATTGATCATCTTACGCGGGCGGGCGGCTTCATCCATCATGGCGTCAGCCACTTTGTCGGTACATTTCGACCAAGCGTCAACAACCTTATTATACTTCTCACCCTTGGTGATAAGGCCGTCAGCATATTGCTGCTCAAAGTCTGAAACGAGTTCTTTCGTTTGATTAACAAGCGTATATTTGGCTTCAGGGATAACCATGTCATCTTTACCGAATGAAATACCCGCATTACACGCTTCGCGGAAACCTAGTCCCATCATCTTATCGGCAAAAATCACGGTCGCCTTTTGGCCAGCGTGTCGATAAACTACATCAATCAATTTACCGATCTCTTTTTTCGTCAAAACCTTATTGATGATGTCATATTTGACCAAAGGGTGATGCGGCAAATATTCCGCAAGCTTAAGACGGCCAGGCGTCGTTTCAGCCACTTCATAGCTTACAGTTCCATCTTCAGCGGTGACAGGGAATCGCCCCTTAACCTTAGCATGAATAGAAACCAGCTTATTATCAATCGCAGCTTCGAGTTCAGCCATATCGGCAAACATCATGCCTTCGCCTTTTTCACCCTCCCGCATCAACGACATGTAATAAAGACCCAATACAATATCCTGAGACGGAACAATAATCGGCTTACCATTAGCAGGTGATAAGATATTATTCGTCGACATCATTAAGACACGCGCTTCAAGCTGTGCTTCGATAGACAGAGGAACGTGAACCGCCATTTGGTCACCGTCAAAGTCAGCATTAAAGGCGGCACAAACAAGAGGGTGAAGACGGATCGCCTTACCTTCTGTTAGTTTTGGTTCAAAGGCTTGGATACCTAGTCTATGGAGCGTCGGTGCGCGGTTAAGCAAAACAGGATGTTCTCGAATAACTTCGTCCAAGATATCCCAAACTTCGGGGCGTTCTTTTTCAACGAGCTTCTTAGATTGCTTAACTGTCCCAGACAGACCCTTGGCATCAAGGCGCGCATAGATAAACGGCTTGAAGAGCTCGAGGGCCATTTTCTTCGGTAGACCACATTCGTGAAGTTTTAGCTCTGGACCAACCACGATCACGGAACGTCCGGAATAATCAACACGCTTCCCAAGAAGGTTTTGACGGAAGCGGCCTTGCTTACCTTTGAGCATATCTGACATAGATTTCAACGGACGCTTATTCGCGCCGGTAATCACGCGGCCGCGACGACCATTGTCAAATAGCGCATCGACAGATTCTTGAAGCATACGCTTCTCATTACGGATAATGATATCAGGCGCGCGAAGCTCGATAAGACGCTTAAGGCGGTTATTACGATTGATAACGCGGCGATAAAGGTCGTTCAAATCTGATGTCGCAAAACGGCCACCATCCAGTGGTACCAATGGGCGAAGCTCTGGCGGAATAACTGGAACGATTGTCAAAACCATCCATTCAGGACGGTTACCTGATTGAATGAAGGCTTCGAGAAGCTTAAGGCGCTTTGAGAACTTCTTAAGTTTAAGCTCAGACCCTGTTTCAGTCATGTCAAAACGTGTACGTTCGACTTCAGCTTCAAGGTCAAGATTTTGGAGCATCTCACGAATAGCTTCCGCGCCAATACCGGCCGTAAAGCTATCTTCGCCAAATTCAGCTTGCGCTTCAATATATTCTTCTTCTGACAAAATTTGACGTTCTGCCAAAGAGGTTAAGCCTGGCTCGGTGACAATATAACTTTCAAAATAAAGCACGCGCTCAACTTCTTTAAGCGTCATATTAAGCATCGTTGAAATACGTGATGGCAATGATTTCAAGAACCAAATATGAGCAACTGGCGATGCCAAGTCGATATGTCCCATACGCTCCCGGCGTACCCGGGTAACCGTCACTTCAACGCCGCATTTTTCGCAAACGACGCCTTTATACTTCATGCGCTTATATTTACCGCAGAGACATTCGTAATCTTTGACGGGGCCAAAAATACGCGCACAGAACAATCCATCTTTCTCGGGCTTAAACGTCCGATAATTGATGGTCTCTGGCTTTTTAATTTCACCAAAGGACCAGCTCAGGATTTTCTCCGGACTGGCGAGCGAGATTTTAATACGGTCGAAGGTCGGACCTTCTTGCGCAGGGTTGAAAATGT
>CAYXEB010000171.1:0-3125 GCA_964463835.1 uncultured Hellea sp. | reverse complement strand
TTTGGTCTTCCTTCGGGAGGCAACCCTCGCGGGCTGTCCAGTTGAATTTTTGTGAAAGAAAAAAAATCGACAGGGCGGAGAACGTTTTTCGATTTTTGTCAAGAATCTGAGTCAAACGACAGGGTAAATTTATCTTTTTTTTCAGAGAGCCGAATTAGAGCGTTTCTTTAAATAGACCTGCCTGGCGATCTTTGATCACTTGAGCGGGGTCAAAGACTTGACCGTTCATGGTCAAATAGGTGCCAGGTTTTAAAAGCCGGCACGCCGCTATGGCAAAGCCAATATTGAAAACTGCATCCGTCGCGCGGTGCGTTGCGGGCAACATCGACCCCGTAAAGATGATTGTTTTATCCGTTACATCTGACACATATTGCGCTGTTGTGACCATGGTGTCAGTCCCATGTGTGACGAGTATATTTTTGGGTTTGCTCTTTAAAATAGCCTGACGAATTATACCCCGGTCCTCATCCGTCAACTCTAGGCTATCCTTGCGCATTAACGGCGTAATCTCATAGCTGTAGGATATATTTGCCTCGGCCAACATATTTCCAATCCCGCTTTCCCCCACTTGAAATTCAGACAAAGCGTCAAAGTAAACCTTATCAATCGTCCCGCCCGTCGTAAATATTTGAAGGTCTGTCATCAAGTTATCCCGTCTAACGTCGCAAGGCCGTGAGTTGACTTCACCAAAGCATCGTCACATGTTTGAGCTATAACACATCTTTGATTGAAAGGTTAGCCATGCTCAAGCTTTATGATTGCACGACCGCTCCCAGTCCGCGTCGCGCGCGTATGTTACTTGCCGAGAAGAATATTGATTGTGAAAACATTCAAATCGATTTGAGAAGCGGGGAGCAAATGGGCGAAGCGTTTAGAGCGATTAATTCGCGCTGCACCGTCCCTGTCCTTGTCACAGAAGATGGAAATACGCTTACCTCCAATGCAGAAATTCTAGCCTATATCGAAGCGCAATATCCGGATCATCCTCTCACAGGCACCACGCCTGAGGAAAAAGCCCGGATCGCTAAATGGAATTGGCGGGTTGAATATGAAGGCCTTTCGGCGATTGCAGAGGCATTAAGAAATGCCTCTCCCGCTATGAAAGACCGCGCCCTGCCTGGGCCGCGCAACGTAAAACAAATTCCTGAGCTGGCCCAGCGCGGACTCTCTCGGATTGCTTGGTTTTTTGAAGACCTTAACGCCCAGCTCGAAAACAACGCCTATGTGGCGGGGGATAGCTATTCCGTTGCCGACATTACGGCCACGATAACGGTCGACTTTGCGCGCTGGGTAAAAGTCTATCCGCTCGAAACGCAAACAGCGCTTCTAAAATGGCATAAAGCCATGTCTGAACGCCCCTCTTATACGGCCTAATAAGAAATTATTAGCTATATTTCGCAATACATGACAGCGCTGTCAGATTAAATCATTGAAATATATAGATTTTTACGAGTTATCAAGTTGATTATGATAATGTGTCTGTTACTGACCTTATCACTCTGAAACTAGGAATATCTTCATGAGCGCGAAAATACGGAAACTCGGCGTTGCTGGGTTCGATGATGATTATATTATCAATTGGAACTGGAGCCCTGCCCGCTTCTACGAACAAGCAGTTAAAGAAGAAGGCGCGCAGATTGCAAAAGGCGGCGCGATTGTCGTTAAAACAGGCAAACATACGGGACGCTCGGCACAAGATAAATTTGTTGTTCGCGATGAGGTTACCGAAGATAAAGTTTGGTGGGAAGCTGCCGACCATATTTCGCCCGAGCAATTTGACGTCCTGCGCGCAGATTTCGAAGCGCACATGAAAGGCCTCACTCTTTATGGCCAAGATACATTTGGCGGCGCAGATCCAGAGCACCGCTTGCCCGTCCAAATCATAACGGAATATGCTTGGCACGGATTATTTGTGCATCACCTCTTGCGCCAACCCAATGCGGAAGAGCTTAAGACTTACAAGGCTGAATATACGATCATTAACTTGCCAAGTTTTCGGGCTGACCCAAGCCGCCATGGCGTGCGCACCGAAACCGTGATTGCTGTAAACATGAAAGACAAGGTCGTTCTGATCGGCGGAACCTCTTATGCTGGAGAGACCAAAAAATCCGTTTTCTCAATTATGAATTACCTTCTGCCTGAAAAACGCGTCATGCCAATGCATTGCTCCGTTAATGTCGATGATGACGATAATGGCGCCATTTTCTTTGGCCTCTCCGGAACAGGGAAAACCACATTATCGGCCAATCCCGACCGTACTCTGGTAGGCGATGATGAACATGGCTGGTCAAAGAACGGCTTATTTAATTTTGAAGGTGGGTGTTACGCCAAGATGATTAATTTATCAGCCGAAGCCGAACCTGAAATTTTCGCGACGTCAAAAATGTGGGGCACTGTGCTGGAAAATGTCGTTATGGACCCCGCAACGCGCGAGCTTGATTTTGACGATGACAGTCTGGCGGTTAACAGTCGGGGCGCCTATGATTTAACGGCTATTCCAAACTCCAGCCCAACAGGCCGGTGCGGGCAGCCCAAAACGCTTGTGATGTTAACGGCGGACGCCTTTGGCGTATTGCCCCCCATTTCAAAGCTAACGCCTCAACAAGCCATGTATCACTTCCTGTCGGGATATACAGCGAAAGTCGCAGGAACTGAGAAAGGTGTTGTCGAACCTACAGCTACGTTTTCGGCGTGTTTTGGTGCGCCCTTCATGCCGCGTCATCCTGCCATTTACGGAGAGCTGTTGCGTGATCTCATCGCGGAAAATGGCGTTCAGTGTTGGCTTCTCAATACCGGCTGGACCGCTGGCCCTTACGGAACAGGTTACCGGATGCCTATTAAGGCTACACGGACAATGCTAAACGCCGCGCTTGATGGGTCTTTAGCAAAAGGTAACTTTAGGCGTGATGTAAACTTTGGCGTTCATGTTCCAACGAACATTGATGGCGTCGAACCTGCCCTGCTTGACCCGCGCAGCACATGGGCGGACGGGGCCGCTTATGACGCCCAAGCGAAAAAATTAGTCGCTATGTTTATCGAAAATTTCAAAAAGTTTGAAAACCGCGTCACGGATGATGTTAAGGCGGCCGCTCCAAAAGTCGCTTAATTAGAAAACTTATGATGCC
>CAYXEB010000170.1:0-3134 GCA_964463835.1 uncultured Hellea sp. | reverse complement strand
ACGTTTCGGCATGCTTGGTCTGGTGCTGTGCTGTGTCCGGCCTGCTGATGCGGTTTTAGTTCGGTTAGGCCTTGTATATATCACCTAAGCGCGCCTTACGCCTCCAGGGGCGGGCCTTGTGGCAGGGGATATCCCATTGCGGGGCGTCGGGATTGATTTCATGTAAGGTGATATCGGCTTTATTATTTTCACAAACCCCTAGAACTAGGCCGTCAGGACCAATCATGCAGGAGGCTTGGGTGGCGCTAAGCTCTGCTGGGACAGAATAGCTGATCCAAATATTATTGCAGGCTGCATGTCCTTGGGCTTGAATAGCAAAGATTGGCGCGTCAGAATAGGCTGATAGCATGACACAATCGACGTTAAGGCGCTCATATTCTTGGAAGAGTTCGGGAAATTGTATCTCGATACAAATCGCAAAACCGATCTTTATCCCTTTTACGTCAATGGTTAGCGGGGTGTTTCCCGCTCTAAACCAGTGCGTAATCTCACTATGAGAGCAATATCTTTTATCATAGCGGTGAGTAAGCGCGCCTTTGTCATCAATGATATATAGGCTGTTAAAGGGACGTAGCTTGGCCGTCTCATTGTGCGCCGACCCGATGACGGCCCAGATAGCGAGTTCACGGCAAAGACGCTGTATGTTTTCCAATTGGGTGTTCAAAGCTGCCCAATCAAATGAGTCCCAGTCTTTTATATGAGTTTTGACGCAGCCAGATAATGCCCCTTCCGGAAAATGAACAATATCAGTTCCAGCCTCTGCCGCGCGGCGCAATAGGCGTTCTATATGCCTCGCATTGTCCTTAAGGCTTGCGGCGATTTCACTTTGGGCCGTTGCTATAAAAATGGGTGAACTCATGTTGGATTTAGATGTTGCCGTAAGGCGCGCAAATCTTGGTCATTTGTAATCCTGAAAGATGACTGCGGACGCCGCGTCATATCTGCCAATATTTTTGGGCGAACATGGTTTGGGAACCGCCATATTATTTTAATTAGGCGCGGGATTATAAGAATTTCTGGACAGTTATCAGGGAGTTCGGGGCGAGACTTAAAAAGATAAGGCCAATTCCGCCTCGTGCATCGCCAATAAGAGGCGGCGCGGTTAACATCCAAGAAAATAACAATATCGGCCGCAGCTCGAACTCTGTCGGATACACCTTCGATTATCCAATGGTCTTGGGATATGAGACTTTGTAATTTGGCGGCTTTCAATTCGGGAGGAGATTTTAGCCACCCCGCCTGCCAAACGACTTTGTCTAGGCCAAAGACTTGCAAGCCGAGTTCATGGCCGAGTTTATGGGCAAATGTGGTTTTACCCGCGCCGGCATTTCCTGTGACATGAATCTTCATATCACTTTGTACGACCCTATGTGTAGCTCTGTCTATTATATATAAATATAGCGAACCAAAGATTTGCGCATTGTAGTAATCATGCTAGTTAACGCTTCATGCGTTGTCCCTTTTGCAGCTCCGAAGACACTCAGGTCAAAGATAGTCGTCAGGCCGAAGATAATTCAGTTGTGCGCCGCCGCCGCCTTTGCGGGAAATGCGCGGGGCGGTTTACGACATTTGAGCGGGTGCAGTTGCGCGAACTTACCGTGGTTAAAAAGTCAGGCCGCAGAACACCCTTTGACCGCGATAAAATGGCCCGCTCTGTCATGATTGCGATGCAAAAACGTCCAGTTGACCCTGAGCGTATAGAACAAATGATTAGCGGCGTCGTGCGTCAACTCGAAAGCGCGGGGAATACGGATATTACGTCTGACCAAATCGGCGAGCTTGTTATGGAAGGTCTCGCGGGGCTCGATAAGGTCGCCTATGTGCGATATGCCTCAGTCTATAAAGATTTCCGAGCAACGGCCGATTTTGAGACCTTTATAGAAGAGGAGAAGTTAGACTCTGGTGGGTCCGAAACAGGCAATGATAATGAGGAAGAAGATTAGGCCTTGGCCCGCCCTTACGTCACTTTAAAGCTTGCCACATCCCTTGATGGTAAAATCGCATTGGCCAACGGTATGTCTGAATGGATTACAGGCGAAGCCGCCCGCGCCGCAGGACGCAAATTACGCGCGCGTCATGACGCCATCGCCGTGGGGGCCAATACCGCCGTCTTGGATAATCCTCAGCTCACGACACGTATTGCCGGAGAGCCTAATCCTGTGCGCGTTGTCTTTGATACTAAATTGCGGCTCTCGCCCAAATCCAATCTCGCCTTAACCGCTAAAGATGTACCCGTTTGGCTCTTTAGCGAAGTCACAACAGGGAAGGTTGCCGATAAGCTTACAGCCCTTGGGGTGCGCTTAATTAAAGTGCCGATTAGTCTTGGCGTAGATTTAACAACCGCCATGAAAATTTTAAAAGATAACGGAGTTTCCTCCTTACTTGTCGAAGGCGGGGGAACAATCGCAGCGAGTTTCTTGCGCCTTGACGCGATTGATAATCTTGAGTGGTTTCGCGCTCCTCTTATACTGGGCGGTGACGGCCGCAGCGCGATTGGGGATTTAAACCTCGAAGATCTTAATTTAGCCACGCGGTTTAACCGTGTGTCTTTGCAAGAACTTGGGGATGATATTTACGAAAGATATGAGCGATGTTTACCGGCATAATTACCGATATTGGCACGATTAAATCTGTCACGCGCGAAAGCGGAGGCGAGTGGGGCGATACCCGCATGGACGTAGTTTGTGCCTATGACACAGACGGTATAGATATTGGCGCGTCTATCTCTCATTCGGGTGCCTGTATGACAGTGATTGAAAAAGGCACGGATTGGTTCGCTGTCGAAGTCTCAGATGAGAGCCTGTCCAAGACAACAATGGGGGATTGGAAAAAAGGAACGCAAATCAATCTTGAGCGCGCTTTAACAGGCAAAGATGAAATGGGCGGACATATGGTGACGGGCCATGTGGACGGTGTGGGCATCCTCGAAAGCTTAGAAGAAATCGCGGGCTCCCATAAGCTGCGTTTCAAAGCCCCTCAAGAGCTGGGTTTTGGCATAGCCCCTAAGGGCTCTATCACAATTGACGGGGTGTCTTTAACGGTTAATACGGTAGAGGGCTCTTGCTTTGAGGTGAATATTATTCCCCATACGTGGCAAGTCACCACATTGGGAAAACTTGCTGTTGGCAGCAAAG
>CAYXEB010000169.1:0-3169 GCA_964463835.1 uncultured Hellea sp. | reverse complement strand
TCAAGCGCCCAGACTTCCATTTCCCCGAAGCGCTGGCCACCAAACTGGGCTTTACCACCGAGAGGTTGCTGCGTGACAAGGGAGTATGGTCCGATTGAACGCGCATGGATTTTATCATCAACCAAGTGATGCAGTTTAAGCAAATACTTATAGCCAACTGTAACTGGGCGAATAAATTTCTCACCTGTACGGCCATCAAAGAGTGTCATTTGACCTGAGCTATGAAGACCCGCTTTTTCTAACAGTTGAACAATATCAGGTTCACGAGCCCCGTCAAAAACGGGCGTCGCAATAGGGACGCCGCGCGTGACATTTCCTGCAAGCTCTAGAATTTCATCATTCTTACGCGGGAGTGTTTCGTCCTCACCGTAAACATGTTCAATCGTCTTTCGAAGCTCTGACATATCATTTTCCGCGTGGTAATTTTCCAGCGCGTCATCAATAAGCTTACCAACACCGGCACAAGCCCACCCCAAATGGGTTTCCAAAATTTGACCAACATTCATTCGTGATGGAACCCCGAGTGGGTTTAGCACAATATCAACAGCTTGGCCTGTTTCTAAGTAAGGCATGTCTTCGACAGGGTTGATTTTAGAAATAACCCCTTTGTTACCATGACGTCCGGCCATTTTATCACCGGGCTGTAACTTACGTTTAACGGCGACAAAGACTTTGACCATCTTCATAACACCTGGCGGCAATTCGTCTCCGCGTTGAAGCTTATCAACCTTATCCTCAAAGCGCGCATCAAGACGGGCTTTCGAATTGTCATATCGCTCTTTGAGGGCTTCCAATTCACCAATAGCTTTTTCGTCATCAAGACCAATACGCCACCAATCTGAACGGGGAATGTCGCCGAGGTTTTCCTCAGTAACAGGGCCTTTCTTAAAACCGCGTGGCCCAGAGACCGCTATTTTACCCAAGAGTGTCTTCTTGACTGAGTCGTAAACAGAACGCTCGAGAATTGACAACTCATCATCTCTGTTCTTACCTAGGAATTCGATTTCTTCGCGTTCGATTTGCATAGCGCGCTCATCTTTATCGACGCCGTGACGGTTAAACACACGTACTTCAACAACTGTTCCAGAAGCCCCCGGAGGAAGCTTGAGAGATGTATCACGAACGTCGGAGGCTTTTTCACCAAAGATAGCACGAAGAAGTTTTTCTTCTGGCGTCATTGGGCTCTCACCTTTTGGCGTAACTTTACCGACCAGAATATCGCTAGCGTGAACCTCGGCGCCGACTGCAACAATACCCGCTTCGTCGAGGTTGCGTAATGACTCTTCACCTACATTTGGAATATCGCGGGTGATTTCCTCTGGGCCAAGCTTTGTATCACGGGCCATGACAGAGAACTCTTCAATATGAAGAGATGTATAAACATCATCACGCACAATTCGTTCTGAAATCAGAATAGAGTCTTCAAAGTTATATCCATTCCAAGGCATAAAGGCGACAAGCACGTTTTTACCTAGAGCTAATTCACCGAGATCCGTAGACGGGCCATCGGCGATAATATCACCTTCTTGAACAACATCCCCAACTTTTACTAATGGACGCTGATTGATACAGGTTGATTGGTTAGAACGCTGGAACTTCAGCAAGTTATAAATATCAACCCCAGACCGTGCGAGATTTGTTTCTTTCGTTGCGCGTACAACAATACGTTTCGCGTCAACTTGTTCAACAATACCCGCTCGTTTAGCAGCAACAGTCGCGCCAGAATCGAGCGCAACAACAGATTCCATACCTGTTCCAACAAGAGGCGCTTCGGCCTTAAGGAGCGGCACAGCCTGACGCATCATGTTTGACCCCATGAGAGCTCGGTTCGCATCATCATTCTCAAGAAACGGAATAAGCGCCGCCGCAACAGAGACAAGCTGCTTTGGAGACACATCGATGAAATCGACATCGTCTCTCGCCACTAATGTCACATCGCCGTTAACGCGGCAGGTGATAAACTCTGCCGCCAGCTCACCTTTATCCGTAATTTCTGCATTGGCCTGCGCGATTGAATAACGCGCCTCTTCCATAGCTGAAATATAAACGACTTCAGAGGTGAGCTTACCTTTGTTGATTTTACGATAAGGGCTTTCGATAAAGCCATATTTATTGACCCGTGCATGTGTAGCGAGGGAATTAATCAAACCAATATTCGGACCTTCTGGTGTTTCAATCGGACAAATACGTCCATAATGCGTTGGATGAACGTCCCGAACTTCAAACCCCGCACGTTCGCGCGTAAGACCACCAGGCCCAAGCGCAGAAAGACGACGTTTATGGGTAATTTCGGAAAGCGGGTTTGTTTGATCCATAAATTGTGACAATTGTGATGAGCCAAAGAACTCACGCACAACGGCAGCAGCGGGTTTCGCGTTGATAAGGTCATGCGGCATCACTGTTTCAATATCGACAGATTGCATGCGCTCTTTAATTGCGCGTTCCATGCGAAGAAGACCAATTCGGTATTGGTTCTGCATCAATTCACCGACTGAACGTACGCGGCGGTTACCCAGGTTATCAATATCATCAATTTGACCAATGCCGTCTTTGAGCTTTACAAGCGTATCAACAACAGCCAGCATATCTTCGCTACGCAGTACCCGAATGTCATCACCGACGTCCTGTAAATCCATGCGCAAGTTCATTTTTACGCGGCCAACAGCTGAAAGGTCATAACGTTCGCTATCAAAGAAGAGAGAGTTAAAGAGATCTTCTGCGGCCTCTGCTGTGGGCGGCTCGCCAGGACGCATAACGCGGTAGATATCAACAAGCGCGCCTTCACGCGTTTCGTTCTTATCAGCAGCTAATGTGTTGCGGATATAAGGCCCGACATTGACAAAATCGATATTGAGAACAGCGAGTTCTGTGATACCTGCTTCAATGATTTGCTCCATGCTTTCTTCGGATAGCTCATCGCCAGCTTCTGCATAGATTTGTCCCGTTGACATATTCACGATGTCTTCTGCCGCGAAACGCTCTGACATTTCTTCATTTGAAACGAGAATAGTTTTAACACCGCTATCAGCAAGCTTCTTCGCGCCGCGTGTCGTCAGCTTACGGCCAGCAGGCGCAACAACTTCACCTGTTTTAGCGTCAACAAGATCACGTAGTAATTTTGACCCACGGTAATCATCAGCTTTGAAAGGCCGTGACCAGCCATCATTTT
>CAYXEB010000168.1:0-3224 GCA_964463835.1 uncultured Hellea sp. | reverse complement strand
ACACCTCGCGTTTTAGCCGTAGGGCCTCTTTTGCCGCTTGCTCGGCCTCGCGGGTTTCCTCGGCTAAGCGCTGTTTTTCAGCGTAGCGGGCATAGTGACGCCTCTTGCGGTCCTCATTGGCTTTGTCTTTGTCGCGCTGGTCTTCGAGCCGGGCCAGTTTAAACTGCTCTATGGCGAGGCGCGCCTTTGTCAAATCCGCTCTTGCGGCGGATGCAGAAGGCTTAGGGCGTTTAAGAGAGGCGTGAATTCTCGGCATATATATCTCCGCGTTAAAGGGGGGGGGGTGAAAGTTAGGCATAGGGCTATGTGCGCCGACCCCCGCGTAAAATCGGGGCCGGAAAGTTCCCCCCATTCTAACCGAATGGGTCGCGCGCCGGGTTGGCCGGCGGCGGTGCGCCACTATAAAAATGGACGTCCGCGTGGCGGCACTCCGATGGAGTACCAGAAAAGAAGTTTTGTTTTACGCAGCACAGCCACGCGGCGATGTTTTGTCTATGGCGGCCTCATTACCCTCCCTCGGTCCCGTTGATTTTCGTTAGAAAAACAACATAGAGGTCAAGCTCACACCATAGAGACCCGGCACAGCCGCAGGCGTAACCCTGCGGTGCTCAGCCCATCGTCCCCCGCGGCAGTAAGTAACGTCTTACCTGTCCACCCGCGAGAAAACTCTATGTTGCCGAGAGACAAAGAGAAACGCGTCCCCAAGGGCCGTGAGAGCCAAAAAGCTCTTGTACCGATGGCAGGGCGCTCATCCCTGTCTTTCAACAAGAGTGCTTATACCCCCGCCCGAGTTAGTGAGGATTAAGTTTTTTGATAAAAACGCTAATGTCCGCTTTTCCTACAAAAGCGGACATTAGTAATTAGGTTTTGGATTATTCCAATTTCGTATTGGAGGGTATAATTATACTATCAAGCCTACTTCCCTGTTCAGATAACGGAAGTCTATTCTTCGCCATCGTTAAAAGCTAGAAGGTGTAAGCTCTATGTTTTTTACATAATGCCTTACCCGTGTGCTTTTTCAAACCACCCTATAACGCGTTGTAAATGTGCATCGCCCCATGTCTTGACGAATTGTTGGGTATGATAATCATCTGGGTCTTTTAGGCTCGCAATGCGCTTTTCAATATAGTCTGGGGTTAAAGGAATTCCGCAGGAGACTGTAATGCAGTGCTTCCAATCTTCGTAATTGTCTAGTTTCATTTGTGGGACCATTTTGTAATGATGAGATTGTAGTCTTAAGGTCTGAAGCCTTTAGGGATGATGTCTATTACCATAACTAAGCGAGGCGGATGCCCCTCTGCAAAAATAGGGGACTTATGGAGAATTTTTGGGTCTCGTCCACTGCGCTTGCCGCGAAGCAAGACGCACTCCATTTCCATAGCTTTCGTTTCGGCGGAATTGGCTGCATAACGCCACACTGTTCCCTGACCGCGATAGGTTATTATTAATCGTTGGAAAATACGGTCCTGATGGAATCTACGGCAGGCGTCATCCGATATAGCATGTAATCGCAAGCGATATTGCGAACCCTCCAATTTGGTTTCGAACGCGTCCAAAAAGGCCTGAACATCTTGCTCCACAATATCATACAAAGATACTGGCCATTCTGACACTTCGAAGATTTTACTAAATTTAGAGAGAATATCTCGTTGTTCCCCAATAAATATTTCAAAGGCGGATTCGGATGGGTTTTCCGAGGCTATTATAGAGGGGTGTTTGTCCCGTTCCCATAAAACTAATTCAACGTCATCGGTCGTGGCTGTTGCCACCATATCATGCCAGTTTGCGGCCCGGCGGACGCTAGGCTTTGCCTTGCCGTTGTCGGCCCGGTCTTTGCGCGCAGAATTTTGGGGTATGTCCCGAGATAAAAGGTTTGCAGCATATGTCATAACAATATATGTTATTATATATCATAACAAATTCAATGGAAAATTTCATGCGTTCGAACCCTTTACCTGTAACCGTTTTGTCTGGTTTTCTAGGGGCCGGGAAAACGACTTTGCTCAACCATATTCTCAATAATCGAGAGGGTATGAAAGTCGCGGTTATCGTCAACGATATGAGCGAAGTGAATATTGACGCAGAGCTTGTGAAAGCGGGTGGGGCTGAACTGTCTCGTACCGAAGAGACATTGGTTGAAATGACCAATGGCTGCATTTGCTGCACGCTTCGCGATGATTTGCTAAAAGAGGTCACTGGTCTCGCTAAAGATGGTCGCTTTGATTATTTGGTCATCGAGTCGACAGGGATATCTGAGCCGCTTCCTGTTGCGGCAACATTTGATTTTCGGGATGAAGAGGGCTTTTCGCTCGGCGATGTTGCAAAGATTGATACAATGGTGACCGTTGTTGATGCTGCTAATTTGCTCAAAGATTATTCCAGCTCTGACTTTTTGTCTGATCGGGGTGAAAGCCTTGGTGAAGATGATGTGCGCCCGTTGGTCCAATTGCTTGTCGAGCAGATTGAATTTGCGGATGTCCTTATTCTTAACAAGACAGACGCCGTTTCACCCGACCAGCTAGTCATCGTTAGAAAACTTCTTCGAGCCTTAAACGCAGATGCTAAGATTATAGAAAGCTCATTTTCTAAAGTCGATCTTACCGATGTCATGGGGACTGGCCGGTTCGATTTTGCAAAGGCCGAGGAACATCCCCTATGGGCCAAGGAACTTTATGGCTTCGCAGATCATGTGCCGGAATCCGAAGAATATGACATCGACAGTTTTGTTTACAGAGCCCGCAAGCCATTCCACCCTGAAAAGCTTTACGCATTTTTTAACGAACCTTGGCCAAATGTAGTTCGTGCCAAAGGTTTTTTCTGGCTCGCAACTCGGCCCGATATGACAGGTGAAGTCAGCCAAGCAGGGGCTTTGGTGCGTCATCAAAAAATTGGTACTTGGTGGGCTAGTGTGCCGCGCGAACAGTGGCAACAATCTGACACCCTTATCTCATATTTGGAGAAAGTTTGGGATCCAGCATTTGGTGATCGACGTCAAGAAATCGTCTTCATTGGTATCGGCATGGATCATGAGGCTATTAAGCAGAGATTAGATGATTGCCTGACGGATGCCATGGCAGGCCCCGAATATCCTATTATTCACAAACGAACTGATTTGAGAGATCCTTTCCCAGCTTGGGGGTAATTAAAGGATAGACGAGCGACTTATAATCGCTTCAAGTAAGACACTGAGCTAAGGTCTGCTTATGCCCAAAAGCAGATATTAA
>CAYXEB010000167.1:0-3271 GCA_964463835.1 uncultured Hellea sp. | reverse complement strand
GTGACGAGCTTACCCAGAGGCGAGCTATGGGGAAAGTTATTCTGACGAAGGGGTGTGTCGTCTCAGGGGACTTAGCGGACATTAGCCGAGTGGCTTAAAACGCTCAAAATAAGCCTCTGGGCGTGGGGCAATAAACGCCCAAAAACGGTCGCTAACGTCAGACAAGATTAATGCTGTCTTTTTTTGCTCTCGTATTTATCCATATTAGTATAAGTAGCTGCAACACCAATAAAGACGCATAAATTCCTACAGTATCCCAACCAAAGGAGAACCCTCCCTCAATTGTCCCAATCGTTGAACCGACAGCCCACGTGATGGGAATAAGTACAATTAGATTTTTTGTTATGGCGAATAAAACACCATATACAACACCTGAAACAAAGAGTCGATGAGGGTGAATTTGCGCATTGGTATTATGTTGAAGAAACAATACCCCCGCATCCGACTAAGTTCTGCAGGCCGCAGCAGTTTTTCCATTTCATAGTATAGAACGGTGGCTATAAATGACTCTCTGTCTCTAAAACCCGCTTTGCTACACGGAAACATTCTAGAGATTGCGGTACGCCGCAATAAATCGCTATGACATGAATAATTGCACGAATTTCTTCTTTGGTTACGCCATTTCGAATTGCCCCTTTGCAGTGGAGTTCCCATTCATGCATTTTACCAAGCGCGCCAATCATGCTTAAGTTCATCATTGAGCGAGTTTTATCATCAATGACGTCATCACCCCACCCAAAACCCCAACACCAAGCCGTCATGGCTTCCTGAAAAGGCAACGTAAAATCGTCAGCATTTGCTAAATTCATTTCTACATAATCGACCCCCAATACAGCCTTACGTTTGGAGAGACCTTTTTCAAATAAGTCATTATTCATATTCGTATCCTATGTGGTAATTAAGTTGATGTATGTTTTAAGCCATTGGGTAAAATAAGTTATAGCTTGATTATCCGACTTTGTATCAACCGCAAGATAATAACCATCTATAGGCTCAACTGCAGCGGCATGAACTTGACGCAACGTGCCTTCCGCCAAAGACGGCGCAGCAATTAGGGAGCTGACAAGTGCTAGGCCAGCACTATGCTTAGCAAAATCTACCGCTAGGGCATAGGAGTCAGCAAAAACACTCGACTTAAATGTTACATCTAATTTTGTTTTTTTTACCCAATATTGCAAAGTATTCGATGTGCCAATGGTCTGTACAAAAGGAAAATTTTGAAGATCGCTCAAATCTAAAAACCCCTGCTTCTTTGGAAGTATTTTAGGAGCTCCAACAAGGATAAGGCGATCTGGTCCTAATTGCTCGGCCTTGTGACCTACATGCTTTTTTGACCCAAACCTTATTTCGACATCAGCGGCCGAAGCAATAAAGTCATCGGGCCAGAGACTCGTGATAATGCGTATGCGTGTATCCGGGTAGAGAGTCTGAAATTTTGAAAGCTGAGGGACAAGATGCCATTGTGCAAAGCTAACACTTGCCGCGATGGTAATTAATTTATCTGGAGATGGCGTCTCGAAAGACAATATAGCATTTGTTATCTGAGATATAGCGGTCGAAATATGCGGTAATAAACGTCGTCCTGCATCAGTAAGCGCTAAACCTCTTGCTTTTCTAAGAAAAAGCAATGTGTCTATGCGATCTTCCAGCGCCCTAACATTTTGACTGACCGCTGATTGTGTTACGCCTAGCTCCGCTGCCGCCGCCGTAAAACTTAAATGCCTAGCCGCACTTTCAAACGCACGGAACCAGGCTAATGGAGGGATTGTACGTGCCATAGCCTCAACTTACTCATAAGTAGTACTAATGAGTAAGGGCTATATATTTACATTTGTCAACACGGTCCTTTTTAGTGAAATTACACGTAACATATTATCTCTACGGGACTGTTCAATGACGCCAAATATAAGAAAACTTGTCAACTACGAAGAAGAAGTTCTCGTTGAGGGCTTCAAAAAAACGAAAGAGCCATGGCGGTTATATGCGGTTGCGGCTGTTCTTGAAAATCCATGGGCTGGAAAGTTTGTGGAAGATTTAAAACCTGAAATCATGGCCTTTGGCCCCAAAATGGGCAGCCTAATGACAAAGCGTTTATTACAGCTCGCAGGAGGAGGCGACGCAGTTGAAGCCTATGGCAAAGGAGCCGTTGTTGGCCTTGATGGAGAAATAGAGCATGCATCAGGTTTAATTCACACCCTGCGCTTTGGAAATCACTTTCGAGAGGCTGTCGGAGCGAAGAGCTATCTCGCATTTACTAATACAAGAGGCGGCGCGAATGCCCCCATTATGATACCCCTCATGGATAAGAATGACGCGGGACGGCGTTCTCATTATTTAACGATACAATTTTCTATTTCAGACGCCCCGCGCGCCAATGAAGTTGTCATTGCCATTGGGGGGGCATCAGGGGGACGCCCGCATCACAGAATTGGTGACCGATATCAGGATTTGAAAGATTTAGGCCATGACTTGGACAACCCAGCCGCGGTTTAAATCAGGCAATGGCCTAACCGGGTATCAGATTGGAGCGGGCCCTACGCTTGCTCTTTTGCATGGCGTAGGATTAAGGGCTGAAGCTTGGAACGGCATTAGTGAATTTTTGAGACATGATTTTAATGTTCACGCCATTGATCTACCTGGACATGGACAGAGTGAAAGTCTGAGGGGCACTGAAGCTAGATTAGAAGATTATTCAATGGCTATTGCAAACTATTTAGATGGTTTTGAGAAGCCGGTTCATTTGGCAGGACATTCAATGGGCGCAATGATTGCGCTCGATATCGCGATTCGGTGGCCTAAAAAAATTAAAACTATCGCGGCTTTAAATGCCATTTATGGCCGTTCTGATGATGCGTCGAAAGCTGTTAAAGCCCGAGCGCACGCGTTAAAAACTATCGGTCAGAATGATTTGAATACAGATGTAACTATGACGCGTTGGTTTGGTAACACCCCAACGGGAAATGCTTTAGCAGCCGCTAATGCTTGCAAACGCTGGTTACATCAAACCTCAATTTTAGAATACTACAAAGCCTATCAGGTCTTCGCTAATCATGATGGTCTCTCACCCAATCAGCTAGTTAACTTGAGCATTCCCGCCTTGTTTATGACGGGGTCAGATGAACCGAACTCTACTCCGCAAATGTCTCATGATATGGCAAACATTGCACCATTCGGTACTTACAAACTCATTGAGAATGCCGCCCACATGATGCCAATGACACATGCACAGCAAGTCTCAATTAGCCTCAAACATCACTTTAAAGGTTAAACA
>CAYXEB010000166.1:0-3380 GCA_964463835.1 uncultured Hellea sp. | reverse complement strand
CGACCAAACCAATGTCCTTCGCAAAAGACATGAAATCAGGGTGGAGGCGTGTCTGGCGGATGGGGTCACTGTCAGACCAAAACGTCAGTAAGCCAAACATATTGGCGATACTCATGCCCTCGCGATATATTTTTATCGCAAGCTCTGCATGCCCCATCCAAATCGCAGGAAAGGCTATAGAGGGATCATAGGGGTCAGCCATTGTTGCATGCAAACCATCAAGGACCTGACAATATAAAGCACGATCTTCGATCTTTCCGCTGTGAATGCCTTTAGCTGCCATTTCGAAATAGGCGTCACGGGCATCATCATCCATCGGCGCCATACCCGGCGGACGCATAATCATCGTCCCCAAAAGCATGCGCACCTCATAATGAGTTTCCATCGCCTGCTCATGAAGGCCATTTGCAGCCTGTGCCACACCGAGCCAGAGGCCAGGAATGCCTAAATCGACCATCCTTTCTCCAGCCGCTATCGCTTTGTCATATTCGCCCAAGCAAAGATGTCCGGCGCATAATGCCATATAGGTTCGTCCATGAACAGGGTCGCGCTCAATAGCCTCCATTATATAAGGCATCGCATCACGTGTTCGCCCGATATACATGAGGAATGACCCAAGCCGTACCATGACATCGACATTGGTAGGCTCTAAGCGATAAGCTTCAAAGGCAAGGTCAAGGGCCGCCACAGGGTTGCCATTAATGAACTCGTACACACCAAGCATCGCCCGTGCATGGCCGCTTTCAGGATTGAGCGCGATGGCCTTACGCGCGGCATCTGCCATCCTTTCAGCTAAGGCGCTGCGTTCTAAGCTTGGCGTGAGGACAGCTGTATAGAGATGTGTTTCCGCAAGAGCTGCCCAACATTCTGCAAAATTGAGGTCGATTTCTAAGGCCTGCGTGAGCAAGTCTTTGGCTGTCTCTAAGACCCCTTCACCAACAGCACGCAAAGTGAGCGCTCGGCCTTGAAGAAAGAGGCCATAAGCCTCACGGCTATCCGTCAATGACCGGGGTCTCAAGTCATGTGCTGTAAGGTTTAGCGAAGCCGTCAACCCATTTGCAATAGTACGCGCGACGTCTTCGCGGGACGCAAAAACATCGTCTATAGTCCCGTCAAAGCTATCGCTCCAGACCTCAAAACCGGTAGTTCCGTCGATAAGACTCACACTTATACGCAGTTGATTATCATGCAGATGAACAGCGCCATCCAAAAGATGCGAGACATTCAACTGGCTGGCAATTTCAGAGACGGAGCTATTTGCATTTTTAAATCGAAATGACGAGGTCCGGCCCGCAATGCGCAGCTGTGGTACCTTTCCAAGCGTTGTGATCAATTCATCAACAATACCGTCAGCCAAAAACTCTTGGCCATCCGCCGCTGTGAGCGTACGAAATGGCAAAACAGCCAGCCGAACGACCTCATCTTTATGTATGACGGTCTCTGCCGTCGAGGTTTGCTCATATTGGACATTGGCTGAGAGCTTATAACCGCGCTTTTGCACTGTCTGAATATATTTTGTGGGTGCATCAAATTGTTTAAAAGCTTTACGCAGAAGCGATATAACGCGCGTGACGCTCTCATTAGAAACGTGTTTTACATTCCAAGCTTCCTCTATGAGGCTATCACGAAGAACGACCTTGTTGGCAGATGCCGCAAGGACACATAAAACATCCATAACCCGAGGTTCAAGCAACACATCGTGGTTGTCCAAAAACATCACATTCCCCGAAGGGTCTACATTTATGTCAGCCACCCGAAAGGGTTGGTTGTTATTCATATTGGCGCCCACATCTATTTTCCTTATTTATTTATCAATTCTTCCTTATATAACTTAAGGTAGATTATAACGTATAACACCAGCAATAACGATGTTATCTGCGCGGGCGCTTCACTATACCTATTTGCACGCCGTTACCAGATTTTTTTAACGCCATCACATTTTAATAAGGTTTTCATAAACTAATTATTTCGTTTTACTTTGAAAACCGTCAGGACGCTGCGTCGCTATTATGGGAATAAGCGGTGTTCAATTTTAAAAAAGTGTCGGGGCGCAAACCGACAATTTACTTTTTTCAAATGAAGTGGGGCCTGAGACGTTGGTTATCTTGTTTAACTGCCTTCGAAATCGTCACAGACCCCATTTCGGTCTTAACGATCAGGGCATCACTTTTAACCGAAGCTCGTTTTCTAGACGAGGTTGTGCCTTCAGAAGTACTGGAGACAAAAATGTCTAAATCCCTAAAAATCACTGGCCGCTCTTTTATGCTTGGCTGCACATCGCTTTTACTGACGGCCTTTGCCGGTCAAGCTATGGCGCAAGATTATTCCGTTAAAATCAAACGGGCAGCAGACGTCTCGGTTGATGTTGAATATGAGTCTATCAATAATCAAATCAATAAATATTGCCGTAAGCAGAGCTTACTTGATGGACGTATGCCCTTACCTACGAAAGCTAAAATCATAGACGCTTGCCACGCCGAGTTGATAGAGAATTTTCTGACACAGGCGGACGACCGTAGACTTATCGCCTATCATAGAGATTTAAAGTCAGGTAAAGTGATGATGGCTGAGAACACAAAAACAACTAAAGAAACAGGTTAAAACTAACTGATTTTTAAAAAAGTCTGCCCACACTTTCCTCGTGAGGGCAGACTTTTGTCGGCGGCTGAAACCGCTACATTGAGGACACTCGCTAATGTCCTCCAAGTTACCATAGTGTTGAAAAAAACTCCATTTTGGGCGGTTTAAGACGCTCGCAAAATCAATTAATAAACAAAATTTAGACAGGCCTTAGCCGACGGTCTAAATCACAGTATTTTGGAAACATATTGTAGGGTAATTAAATGCAAAAACTATCATCTGTGACTTTGGCACTGTTTCTGAGCCTAGGGGCTTGCCAGTCTTATTCTGAAGGATTGTCAGAAGCTGATGTTAGAGCGATTCAGGCAGCTTCAGATAAATGGGTCACGACCTATAATGAAAATGATTGGGACGCTCTCACAATGCTGTTTTCACCCGATGCGACTTTGATGCCACCCAATAGCCCCGAAGTGATCGGGCGCGAGGCGATTTCAGCGTGGGAAGCAGAATATGAAACTGGCTTCCAAATCGCTTTCGATGTTCAAGAAATAGATGGGAGAGGCGATTTAGCTTACGTTAGGGGCAGGTCTTGCGTGTTTATCCCACTTGAAACTGGAGGTTTCGGAGTTGACATTGGCAAATTTCTCGAAATTCGAAAGAAGGATGTGAACGGAGACTGGCTTATCATTTCCGATGTATTCAACTCCAATGCCGCAATCGGGAGTGATCCCGTAGAAGACTGCCCTTTTTAAGAATACAGTCTTCGCCGTTCCAGAGGCTGATTCTGAGCGTTTTAAGCC
>CAYXEB010000165.1:0-3403 GCA_964463835.1 uncultured Hellea sp. | reverse complement strand
GAAGAGCTACCAATTTTTATATTTGCCGGCTTATGCGGTCTTGCGGCCATGTTCTACATAGATGCTGAAACCTGCACGACCTTTTTGCTAAAACTGATAGGGCATCAGGAAGATGCAGCGCATACGGGTAATCCCTCATCGCAATTTACGATTCCAATTTTTCCAACTTATAGCGGCAAATCTATTCTAGAAACTAGGACGACCGATAAAGAAAAAGCTGAAGCCTCAATTAAAGCGATTTACAAAGATGCGGGCCTAAAAGTTCCCATTATCATCTGGACGCAAAGTCCTCTCGCAAATGTATTTGCTAAAACCGCCATAGATTATTTTTCCGAAGAGAAATTTTTAATGCCTTGGGGGTTTCGGTACCGGAATCAATCAGATCATAATGACCAGATTAGAGTTCAAGCTTGGAAAAGCATTCGTGAGGCCGGGTGGAATATGGGAGGTCCGGGTACGGGAGCAGAAGCATTGTGCGGCGTCAAACTCTATGAGGATAGAGAGGATATTTGCTGGGGTCACATTCCGCCCGCCGTTGTCTATAAACTTCCTAACGGTCTAGAACATATGAGCCAAAATAATGCCTGGTTTGATATTGGGGACATTGTTAACAATCGGGCTCGAGGTGATTGGTTGGTGGACTTATGGGCCCGGTTTAAATTTGCCTCCCTATATCCCAACCCACGCGAATATAAGGGAGGAAGCCGGTCCATGACTATGCGATTGATCAGATATAAGGACATGCTCAGACATCAAAAGAATTTAAACTGCTTACCCCAGCAGGTTCCTGATGATTTTGACACCAAATATTCTTATTCATCCGATATGCGTTCTGACTTTCAGACCCTTAGAGATACGGCGGGATGGGTGATGCCCTATACACATATATGCTTTGTATCTGAACGCCCCCAGCATTTAGAGCTTGATGAAAATGAGCGGCTACATTGCGAAACCGGGCCCGCCATGGTCTATCCCGACGGTTTTTCGGTTCACGCCTGGCATGGAACCGTATTCCCAGAAGACTGGATTAAAACCAAACCTGCGGCTTCTGAGGCCCTGTATTGGCGCAATATAGAGCAGCGCCGCGTTGCCTGCGAAATGCTAGGCTGGGAGACCATACTCGGTGAGCTGGATTGTGTAAGCCTGGACAAGGATAAAGATCCAGAAATTGGAGAGCTCGTCAGCGTCCAAATTCCTGGTATAGGCGAGGATAAATTCTTGCGCGTGAGATGCGGAACAGGCCGAAACTTCGCGCTGCCAGTCCCGCCAGAGATGATTACCGCGCGCCAGGCTAATGCTTGGACGTGGGGGCTAAGCGCTGATCAATATAAACCTGAAGTTCGGACATAGGTGAATATATATCAGCAAAACCTTCAGGGCTTCCGAACACATCAATGGCAACAACGTAAATTCCAAACATAATCGCTGGCGCAACTACAACCCAGTTGAAAAATTTCACGACTATACCCCTCTGCAGAAAATTTTACCAAACTGTGGGGTTATCCTAAAATGTGATGATGCGAAGCGTTTAGTTTTGTTTAAATAGGCCCGCAAAGGTGAGATTCCTTTTACGGGGCGCAAGCGTATTTGGGTTTAACACCCAGATACGTATTCCAAACCTATCTGTGTCCAATTAAAACTTACAGCGTTGAACCTAAATATGCCGTTTTTCGAAGAGTTCTTGATCTATCTATTTATCGCTGTCTTAGTCTTTCCAGCGTTAATGGTCATATTTGAAGCCGAATTTACTCATCCGGCGTGGCTTATAAAAATGGGGATTGGGAGTGAGCGTTCAGAGCCCGCAACACTCTCATCACAGTTTACGGTCCCGATTTTTCCGACTTATCGCGGCAAATCTATTCTGGAAACTAGGATGACCGATAAAACGAAAGCCGAAACGGCGATTAAGGCCATTTACAAACAGGCTGGACTAAAGACCCCTCATATCATCTGGACGCAAAGTCCCTTGGCAAATGTATTTGCGAAAGCCGCCATCGATTATTTTTCTGAAGACCAAATTTTAATGCCCTGGAGAATTCGCAATCGAGCTCTTTCTGATCGTAATGATGATATCAGGGCTCAGGCGTGGCAAAGCGTGCGAAAGGCGGGATGGAACGTCGGCGATAGAGGCACGGGAGATGAAGCGTGGTGCGATACTAAACTCTATGAAGATAGAGACGATATCTGCTGGAGTCATATACCGACAGCTATCAAATATGAATTGCCCAATGGGTTAGATCGGATGAGCCGGAATAATGCCTGGTTTGATATAGCCGAGATTGTCAATGATCGATCTCAAGGCGACTGGTTAGTAGACCTATGGGCGCGCTTCAGATTTGCATCCCTATATCCAAAACCGCGTGAGTATAAGGGCGGGAGCCGGTCCATGCACATTCAGCTCAGTGATTTTAAAGACATACTGAGGCACCAAAAGAATTTAAATTGCCTACCCGCTCAGGTTCCTGATACAGATCATCACCATTTTTCTTACCCGACTGATATGCGCTCTGACTTTCAAGCCCTGCGAGATGCCGCCGGGTGGGTGATGCCCTATACACATATATGTTTTGTCTCCCAGCGGCCCAATCAATTAGAGCTCGATGAAAACGAACGGCTGCATTGTGAAACCGGGCCCGCTATGGTCTATTCGGACGGATTTATGGTGCACGCCTGGCACGGAACAGTGTTCCCGGAAGAATGGGCCAAGACCAAACCCACGGCCCATGATGCCCTATATTGGCGCAATATTGAACAGCGCCGCGTTGCCTGTGAAATACTCGGCTGGGAGGCCATACTCGGTGAGCTGGATTGCGTGAGCCTTGATAAGGATGAAGATCCAGAAATTGGCGAGCTGGTCAGTGTCAAAATGCCTGGTACCGCCGAGGACAAATTCCTGCGCGTAACCTGCGGAACAGGCCGTAAGTTTTCGCTGCCTGTCCCTTCAGAGATGATAACCGCTCGCCAGGCCAATGCCTGGACGTGGGGGCTAAGCCCCGATCAATATAATCCTGAAGTTCGGACATAAGCGCATGACAGTCCTACCAAGTTATTTTCAAATACGCGATGTACACCGCCCTAATCTGCGCAAGCATTTAGATACATTTGAGCGCTTTGCTTTGACCACCCAGCCTACCAATAAAATTAGAACAGCTAAAATTATACGTAATGTATATCTTAGTTTAGGCTACAGAACCCCAAAAATCATTTGGACGAAAGGCTTGCTGTCCAATCATATTTGCAACGCCCTTATTCATAAAATATTTAAGACGGATTTGCACTCCGATTCTTTACGCTACGGGCGGTTAGGTTGGGTTTACTACGATGATGCTCGCCATGATCCAGATATTGCTAATTCTACATTGGGCCAGATTACCGAAAACATCTCCGATTGCTTAGTTTCAAT
>CAYXEB010000164.1:0-3419 GCA_964463835.1 uncultured Hellea sp. | reverse complement strand
TGGATAAAAAACATTTGCCGCGCTTGCTGAACCTTGGTCATGTAATGGCGCATATTAAGATGCCCCAGGCCGTCACATTCCCATGCGCTACATTCCCCAACCCATGTTTTGAGAAATGTGCCCATAATCCCTAGGCGTTACAATTCCCGCAAGTCCCGTAATGTTCAATCACGGACCGAGCGATTTGGAACCCGTCAGGTTTGCAATCAGCATGGTCATGAGCATGTCTTTCTTCGACATTGTCACAATTTTCACAGATGAAAAATTCTGCCAAATGTGAGCCATGGTCGTGATCGCAGGCAATAAAGGCGTTTAAGGCCTCAACGCGGTGAACGAGGCCATGCTTGGATAGAAAGTCAAGCGCGCGGTAAACTGTTGGGGGTTTTGGCGAACCAAGTTCTGGCTTTAGCCTATCGAGCAGGTCATAGGCTTTAATGGCCTTTCCATCTTCGATAATGAGTTCAAAGACATGCGCCCTTAAAGGTGTGAAGCGCTCGCCCGTGGCTTCACAGATTTTTCTAGCAGCCTCCACTCGCTCTTGTGTCGATTGAGGCTCAGCGTCATGGGTATGATTATGCGTCTCCATAGATTGACCCTAACCCTTTGGAGAAACTTCTCCAATAGAAATTTTCTTTTGGAATGACAGCTTGAAAGCACGAGAAAAATTCGCTAGATGGCCCCAGAATTAAGACATGCCCCATAGGGGTTAATCAAAAGAGGACCTCATGGCCGCAAATGAACACAACGCTTCCGCTAGTATTTCGGGCAATGTAATGTTTTATCAGAACCCGAAACCCTTGACGCAGGAGATACATGCGAATTTCGGAGTCAAACAAATCGATAAGCCATTTGAGTTTATGCAAGATCAACACTTTCTGCCGCTTACAGCTCCGGAATTTGGATCAGCGGCGGCATCATTCCCCATTATTTTTGCGGGTGAAGAGCGTGCTGCGCTGGCTGTTATGGGCGTACGTGCGGGTGAAAACCTCTTTGTTACAGATGGCCAATTTGAACAGGATTTTTATATGCCTGCTTTTGCTCGCCGCTATCCTTTCGTTTTGGCCTCTGATAAACCCAATGATAGATTTGTTGTTTGTGTCGATGAGTCCGCGGAATGTGTGACAGATAAAAGCCCCCAACAAAAATTCTTTGACGGGACGTCAACCTCTGCCTTTACACAAGAAGCTTTCCAATTTTTGCAAAATTTCGAACGCGATCGTCAAGCAACGGATCAAATGATTAAAACATTTATAGAGCACGATTTGTTCGAGCAAAAAGAAATGAACTTTCAAGGCAATAATCCAGACGGGTCTCCTGCGCCTCGTCAAAAAATTGCTGATTATTTTGCTGTGACGGACGAGCGTCTCAAAAAGCTAGATGCGGCAACCATTAAGGAATTTACGAATAACGGATATCTTGCGGTTGCTTATGCTCACATGGTTTCATTGGGAAATTGGCAGCGTTTGGTGAATATGACGCTTCGGCGCTCTGCAGCTGAAGCGGTTCCTGCCCCAAAGGCTCCAGTCAAAAAGAAAGCGGCGCCAAAGAAGAAAAAAGCGTCTCTAAAAAAGAAGAACTAATTTTTTTCAAATTTGATGAATTGACCCAGCCAGGCGCTGGGTTTTTTTTGACCTTCTCGCGATAATCTCAAAATCTTGTGAAAGTCAAAATGGGTATTAGATTGTTCATCTCTCATGCTTTATGATGGCCTTATGTTAAGACTTATTCTTATTTCTCTTTTATGGCTTTTGGCGCTGCCATGTTTTGCCAGCCAGTCTATTTCCGTGGATACAGGAAAGGTCACGGCCTCCTTGGTGAGTTCCCATAACGCTGTGCCCCCAGGTGGTAAATTTCATGTTGCCTTGCGAACTGTGCTGGATGATCACTGGCACACCTATTGGAAAAACCCAGGTGATAGCGGTGAGCCTGTTCATATAGATTGGACGGTACCTGAAGGTATGACGCAAGGAGATATTGCTTGGCCGCTACCGCAAACGCTCGCCACAGGGCCTATAATTAATTATGGCTTCGAAGGCACCCCTCTTTTCCCCGTTGAGTTTATTGTTCCAGATACGGCTGAGCCCGGTTCTGTTATTATTGTGGACGCTGATTTTTATTACTTGGTTTGCAAAGACGTTTGTATACCCGAGCAAGGCAAGGCGAGCTTGCCTATAAAAATCGCGGATTATGAGGTGGATGCAGTTTGGCAATCCGAGATAAACACAGCTCTTGCCGCAACGCCCAAAACTGGAGACATTACAGGTGCTATCCGAAAGTCAGATGGGAATGTAATAATTGGGCTCGAAAATTTACCGGCTTCTGCTGATTTAAATTCAGCTTATTTCTTTCCTCATTACCAAGGCGTTTTAAGTCATAGCGAACCTCAAATTGTAAAGCAGGGTTCCCGTGGTCTGGAGATCGTCAGCCAAGCTGATTATCTTTGGGACGATGTTCTGCCTGAGACATTATCTGGCGTTTTGGCTTTCGAGCAAAATGGAAAACGCATCGGCCAAGAAGTTAGTTTGGCAGTTGGGCAAACTCTGGATGTGGGCCTTTCGGCGGCTGCTGGCCCTAAAGCGGCTATAGGCGGCGTGACTCTATGGACGGCCATTATTGGCGCGCTCATAGGCGGGCTTATTCTTAATCTGATGCCCTGCGTTTTTCCTGTTATTTCTATTAAAGCATTGTCTATTGCAAAATCAGCTCATGGAGAGCGTAGCGCAATTAGACGTGAAGCTTGGCTTTATACGGCCGGCGTTATCGCGACGTTCCTTCTTCTCACATTTTTATTGCTCGCGCTTAAAGCGGGCGGCTCCGAAATCGGATGGGGCTTTCAGCTTCAATCGCCTAAGGTTGTTGGCGTCTTAGCCGTTCTACTTTTTGTGATTGGACTAAACCTTTTGGGATTATTTGAGTTTGGGGCCAGTCTTCAGAATACGGGATCGGAACTCACGCAAAAATCGGGCGCAGCAGGATCGTTCTTCACAGGCGCGCTAGCGGTTGTCGTGGCAACGCCGTGTACCGCGCCTTTAATGGCGGGCGCCGTGGGCTACGCTTTGGCCGCGTCTGCGCTTGTAACGCTGGCGGTCTTTATGGCTCTTGCAATCGGCTTTGCCTTGCCGTTCTTGCTTATTGCTTATGTGCCAGGGCTTTTATCGAAGCTGCCTAAACCAGGACCTTGGATGATCAGGTTTAAAGAAATTTTGGCCTTTCCCATGCTTGCCGCTGCGATTTGGCTTGTGTGGGTCTTAAGCTTGCAAGCTGGGGAAGACGGCGTCTTATATGTCCTTGCCGCTATGTTGAGCGCTGGCTTTGCTATCTGGTGCTTTAAGCGCAAGGCAAGCCTTGCGAAAATTCTGGGCGGGATTGCCGTGCTCGCCGCGATTGCGCTGCCAGTATCAATATATCCTTCACAAGCC
>CAYXEB010000163.1:0-3420 GCA_964463835.1 uncultured Hellea sp. | reverse complement strand
CGGCTTTTTTTATGCCATGATCTAACTGAGTGAATTACCCGTTCAGAGCGGCGTCGCAGAGAAGGAAAGCACGGCCAGCATCAGTTTCCAAACGCGTTCTTATAGCTTCTCTATTTGTCTCTATGGCCGATATGCCTGCATTAAATTGTGCGACATAGGCACGAGCATTGCTTTTGAAGGATATATCCTCATCCATTGCGCGTTGAAGATGACGAATAGGACCGCCAATACGCCGGGATACCACGTTACTCATCGCGTTCGCGCCTTTCGATGTCCGTGTATTTGTTGCTTCAATGATACAGCCATCATCAATAATAGCAGCTGGAGCGAGCCCAAGTGAACTTAGTAAAGATATCATGAGTTCGTCTGAGATGTTTTGATGCGATTGCTTTCTTATCGTTTCTACCGTTGACGCTATCGGAGGCGGGGATCTGTCAAAAGCTCCGAGCATGCTTTTTAATCCCCAACCAGATTTACTTTTTTTCAGAATATTTTGTGTCTCAACGGGTTCTACGATGTCTGCGCGGCCTAAATTTAACGGCGGCAGCGGTTCAGAAGACCTTTCTTTTGCGCTAAGAGTATTTTCAGTATTTACCTCTAAATTCAATTTCTCATTTGTGAAATTTATCGGATTTGAGCCAATAGATGACCTAAGACTTGGTATTGTCAGCTCGTCATCTTCGGCCTTAGTTTGTTTGTCAGTAACTGACCCAGCAAAGTTTGATTTAACATTGTCATGAGATACGGGGTCCTGTGATACTGGGCGTAACTTTAGTTTCTTACTGCGCTTCTTTGGTTTCTTAGGTTTCGGCGCCTCTTGAGCGGGTTGAAATTTTTGAGTTGGCGCTGACAAGCGGCTTTGCATCGCGAGCATGTCATCTTCTATGCGGGCGATTTCTTGCCGTGTTTGTGAAAGACTATTTTGAACCTGCCTTGCCGCATTGCCGCTAATATCATTAGCTTTTTCAGTCGAAAATTTGACCATGTCTTCCATTTCTTGAAAACGCTGCTTTACGGCCGTATCCGTCAAGCGGGTAGCTGTTGCTAAAGCTTCGACTGTTTGCCGGCCCGCATGGGAGGCATCGGTTAGACTCTCTGCGCTAACCTTAGCAGCTAATGACATGTCGCGCATTTTCGAAAGGCGTTCATCTAAGGATACACTCAAGTTCTGTTGTTCATCTCGTAACTGCGCAATCATGCCTGTCAAATCTTGGGCATGTTTTCGGTAAACTTCGTCAAGTTCAGCCGATCGTTGTCTTATCATTTTGGCAAGGTTTTCTATCTCTTCTTGGCTTTGAGCCAGCGTTGATGCGGCGTCTATTGTGTTACCGCGCACAACCCCAGAGGCTTCATTTATCCGCTGCGCGGCACCTTCAACGCTTACGCGAGCTTCTTGTATTTTCTGTTCCGCGACTTTGGTCGACTCGTCGAGATTTTCGGAGTGAACGGATAAGCTTGATGAAAGCAAATTCATACGGGTATCAAATGCGTCAGCAATACTCTCAAGTGCCAGACGCTGCGTTGACAATCGTGAAGCTATTTCATCTGTAGTATGGGCAGTGTTTCCTGTTGCATTTTTTAAACTGAGGGTTCTCTCCTTCACAACGTCTTCCAAACTGCTCATTCGGGCTAAGGCCTGATCAATTCTAGCGTCAACACTATCAATTTCTGATTTGATAGCGCTCGACATTAGACTGGTTTTTGCAATGGCGCTTTCGTCTGGTTGAGAGAGTTGAAATGCGGCTCTCTTTAAATCATGTGATTCTGCGGAGAGTTTGCTGAGCTGTCTTAGGGAATAGAATAAAATGGCTAATAAAATTGCTGGAAGAAGAATAGCCATAATCAAACCAAAGATTTGAATGGGGCTTAAATCGGTCCATTTCTGTCGAAGCTCGAAAAAACCGTAAAAATATGAAAATGAGGCGGCAATCCAGATAAGTGTTAGCGCAATGCCAGTAAATGTTATCCAATTCTTTTTTGAAGTGATTTTAGCTGGTTGCGCTTTAGCAATTGTCGCCGCAGCGGCTAATTCTACGGCAGGAATATTTTCGGATATACTCGGGGAGTATGCCTCGTCATTGACACTTTCGTCTACAGTATAAGTCTCTTCTTCTGCAAGTGGGGAATCAGCTTCTGCAATTGGGGTATCAACCGTAATATTTGGTCCTTCCTCGCGGGGATTATATTCCGGCGTCGAGGGAGGTATGTTGTCAATTGGCTGTTTGATATCTTCAAGAGGATATTCTGATGGTTCGGCATCTATACTTAAAGCGTCATCTACGTCCTCAATCGAGGAAATGAGAGGGACTTTCTCTTGTTTTTCTGGGTTGGCATTTATAGCGTCTAGAATATCTGTATCATCAGGCTCGATGCTTTTAATTTTCTTGAGTATATTTGACACTTTAAACCTTAAAGATAAATGTTCCGAGTTAACAGAATATAAGACGTTTTCCCTTAGCATGAGAATAAGCAGAGGAATAGTCGCAGAAGACGACAATAACTGCAAATGGTGAATAGTAAATAAGTGGGCTGGGATGGACAACTTAACATATAAGCATGCGCGTTCAAATGTATCAAAGGCGCAATCAATCACGCAAAAAGAGCGGGATTACTTAAGGATGGGTATAAATCAGCCTGGAGGAAAGCTTCCTCTATTTGATGGACAAGGGCAAGAAATCAATCTCTCAGTGATAAAGGCTTGCGTAAATAAAGGTCTTGCAGAGCAGTGGTTCGCTAACCCCTTAAAGCCTGATTGGCTTGTATGCCGACTAACAGACAAAGGCCGTCAGGTTATTAGGTAACGCAGAAACTATTTTAGCGCTCTGCGCGTTTTCCACATAATAAATGTGATAAGGCCTAGCGATGCGATGGCGATGTAGACATCGATCGCAGGGTTACTCTTCGCAATGAAGAGGGACGGCGTTGGAATAACCGAACCTTCATAATTCACAAAAATGCCGGCGAATGTATTGTTGGCTGCGTGAAATCCAATTGCTGATTCAAGGCCATCATCCATCCAAACCATAAGACAAGCGAAAAAGCCAAATAAGAAATAGTGGCTCATCGTTAGGACGTGCATACCGCTTTCTTTTCCGGCTACGGCCTCAGGGTTAGCTAAATGCATGGCCATAAATAGGAAACTGGTTATTGCAAATGTCGCCCATTTGTTTTTGAGTAAGTGATGAATGCCTTGATTTAAATAACCCCTAAATATTATTTCTTCTGTCGCTGATTGAAGAGGTAAAAATAATATACAAATCAATGAGTAAACGAAAAATCTTTCAGCTCCTATATTGGATTGCACAGAGCTAATTCCTGTGAAATGTAAAATGGCTGTAAATAGACCTAAAACAATCCATGTCACAAAAAAGGCTTGAAGCCCACGGTTCCAACGAATTTTGCTCGCGGCCGTGTGTAGGC
>CAYXEB010000162.1:0-3467 GCA_964463835.1 uncultured Hellea sp. | reverse complement strand
CAACATCATTGGACCCTGTAATAACGCCGTCGATCAATGTTCCTGTATCAGGGCCTGTCGGCGCAGGATCAGCAGGCGCGGGGTCGGCAGGAGCCGGGTCAACTGGCGCAGGATCAACTGGGATTGGATCTGCAGGAGCTGGATCAGCAGGCGCCGGGTCCGCGGGTGTTTGACCTTCGACAAGGTCCTCAATCGCGTACCAAGCGCCTTCGCCGCCAAACCAGATGCCGTCAATATTTTTAAGTGTATCAGTTCCGAACTCAGCATTCGTAACGGTGATTGTCCCATCCGCATTTGATGTAATGTAATAGTCCGTTGCAAAACCATCATAATCAGCCTGGCTATATTCGTCAGCACGGCCGACAAGTGTGTCATCTCCGAGGCCGCCAGAAAGGGCGTGGCCTGTGTCCGTCAAAAGGTCATCAGCAGATGTTCCGTTAAGAACGCCGTACTTATCAATCTTGAAACCGTCTGTATTTAGGTCAGGCGCTGCTGGAACTGGCGCAGGGTCGGCAGGAGCTGGCTCGGCTGGTGCAGGGTTGGCTTGTGTTTGACCTGTCACAAGATCCTCAATCGCGTACCAAGCGCCTTCGCCGCCAAACCAGATGCCGTCGATATTTTCAAGCGTATCTGTTCCAAACTCGGCGTTCTTAACTGTAATTGTCCCGTCTGAATTTTGGATAAAAGAATAATCCGTTGCCGCGCCATCATAATCAGCCTGGCTATATTCGCCAGCTCGGCCAACAAAGGTGTCATCACCAAGGCCGCCGTAAAGGGAGTGACCCGTGTCGCTCAAAAGATCATCAGCGGACGTTCCGATAAGGACGCCATAATCATCAAGCTTGAAACCATCCGTATTCAAACCTGGCGCAGTCTGCGCGGGCGTGCTAGGCGTCGCATTTGAAGTCAACGCAATAGCGTCCTCAATTGAGTACCAAGCTGAATCGGCAATTGACCAAATTCCATCGATATCAAATAGTGTATCTTTCCCTAAAGTCGGATGACTAACTGTAACGCTACCATCAGCGTTCTTAAAAATTGAATATTCTGATAGGTGCGCATCATAATCGACTTGATCATAATCAGCCGCGCTCCCTCTATATGTATTGTTTCCGGTATTATCTGTAAATACTGTCACTGATGTGCTCCTATTAGTAAATTTCATCGCAGAAGGAGCAATGTTCATGCCAAGGCAGCAAGCATTCGCGTGTAAGGAGAATTAGGGTTGTTTTATTCGGGTGAGGGTTTTTAAATCTATTTTGTAAACCGCCATAAATTTGCTATTTTCTAACTGTTTAAGTGATCTACTTATGAAAACTCTTTATTGGCAGTTTTGAGCTTGCGGCAGAACAAAGATGCAGGCCGGGAGCTCTTGATTTATCGCGTAACGCTCCCAGATGATTTCATTTGTTTTTTCGCCATTATAGAACAGCCGCTCACGCCCCGGCTGCACCCAATCATCCCCGAGGTTTGAATAAAAGTCCGAATAGATACGTTCATGCCATCCCCTAGCCGTTTCAAACCCCGCCATGAGAATTTTATAACCTTCATGAGAAATCGCAAATGTTGTCGGATGTCCTGACGGGTCGGTAATGCGCACCATAAAAGCGGAGATGCCGTCGACCATATCATCCGGCAGGCGTTCTAGCTTATAACCTGTTTGCAAGGCGTGGCGAATTGATCCAAACCCGAAACTTGAGGACCAACCACGATCGGCGTCGGTTTTAGGCTGCGCCCCTTTATCGGTATAGGTGGTCCGCCCGTCATAACTAATATTAATGACCGGCTCGCCATCTTTGACCGAATAGATGCGTACCTTATCATTACTCTCAGACAAAATTTCCGCCCCAAAGACCCGCCACATTTTATGGGTTTCATGGTTCAAAGATTGCCCGTTTTTATAATAAATCGCGAAGCCCGATTTGGCCACAGATTTTGGCCGCGCCCATGTCAGGCCGCCAGCCGCTTTATGGGCACGCGTAATAATTTCTGCGGGTGTGACCGAGTTATAATTTGTAATCAAAGAGGGGGTTTTAAAGCTCGCTTTTGTTACTGGCTTTTGAGCAACGGTTTCAGTGACCACTTTGGTGACGCGGCTTTTTTTTTCTTTTTTAAATTTCTCATTTTTAATTTCAATTCGGTCACACCCAACAAGACCGATGGCAATGCCCGCAACAAGACCAAAAGAAAAAATAAGGTTTCGTGCGCTTTTCATCATTTGGAACCTTTTTCTGGCGCGTCCCCATTATCCGTATTGCCAAAATCCCATACCACAGGCACGCCCTCTAATTCATCTTTATAATAGGCCTGAAAGCCGGGCATCTTCACTTGGTTTAGGAAACCCGAATAGGCCATATAGGAGACTAAAAAGCGCAAGTCTTTGGCCCAAGGCGGCATAAATTTAGGCGCGCGCATTCTATTGTTGCTCGCCATTTGCGCCAGCGCGGGCACATCCTCAATATCCATTTTACCACAAAACAGGATGCGAATAAGATCCGCTCGTCCCAGCTTGACCACGGTTCGCATAAAATTATGCACGCGCAGCAGACCGTTCAAATAAACCATGTCTTTGGTGAACGGTGCCCCGCCCGTCGTTACGCCGCCCCTGAAAACACGTCTCGCATTTTCATAAGATTGGTTAGGATCATCTGTGCGCTCAAGATAGAAATCAAATATCTCTTTAAAGTCCGCCCCTTCAATCGCCATCTGAATAGCAATTACTCGGTCAGACAAACGCCTAAAACGGTGTGGGTCCATCGCCCCGCTAATCAACTCAGCAAAGACGGCAAGTCCTTCTTGAACTTCAGTTGTGCCTGCATGGGCGCGGCCTAAGATTTTAAAATGTGGTTGAGCGCGGCCATTCAGCGCCGTGGCTGTATGGATCAAAGCTTCATGCTGTAGCAATTGTTCAATGTCGCGCTCTGTAAAACTAGCGCTTCCGCGGATACGTATACGGGTGCGTCCCGCCACAGCTTTGGCCGATAGGCTTGCCGACAATTCTACCGAAGGAGCATCTTCGCCAAAATGATGAGCTAAGAGCGGCGTTAATTCAGCAACAAATTCTTCAGCGGTTAAACGCCTTTCATATCCTTCGACGACGAGCTTTGAAAAATCCAGTCCATCTAATGTTCCGTCCATGTGACGCGCTAAATCAATAACGCGGGTTTTCCTATCAAGCATCAAGCGCGTTGGTCGGCCAAATAACTCGGCGGAATGTTCAAAAAATTCAGGCGTACCCCGAGAGGAAATAAGATGGGTTGTCACATGTAATGTCTGCGTAAGCCGCTGTAGCCATTCGAAGACAACATGATCCCCGTCAATATGTTTACGGGCCTGAGCAATATAATCGCGTGCGGACGTGAGGTCTATGCTGGCGTAACTGGGCCGGGGTAATATCCCCTGCTCTAAAAAACGGGCCTTATGATCATCCTCCCACGCGACAGACGACAAGAGCCGCATGGATTTAC
>CAYXEB010000161.1:0-3540 GCA_964463835.1 uncultured Hellea sp. | reverse complement strand
CTTTGTCATACCGCCAAGCTTCTGAGCTATCGTGCTGAACATAAATAAAGGCCAAACGACCATAATGTAGATAAGAGCCGTCTTTAATGCTCTCTTTCAAATCAGAAACAGTCGCACCTTGCGAAACCTTGACGCCGTCACGATATCCCATTTGCTTAAGAAGGTCTGTAGACAAACCGCAATCGGCAGAAAGCTCGTTCGCTTCACAAGCTGCGTAACGCGTACCAGGGTTAGACGGATGGTCACCCGCATATGCAGAAACTGAATTTCCGTAACCCGTTTCAATATCGTAGATATTTAGGACTTTACGCATTTTCTCGCCAATGGCAGCTTTCGGGTCGCCCACGACATCTTGAACATCGGCCAGGCGGTTAAAGCGCTCTGCCTCTTTGAAAGGAAAATCAGAATTCATTTCATTCTCGATAGCCGCAACCATCTTTGGCAACATCGGCCCAATGGCCTTCTTGGTTGACCCTATATTTTTAATCTGTGCTCTAAGGCTTTCGATTTGTGCCTTCTGATTGGCAACATAAGCTTCTTTTTGGGCAATCGATAATTTCGTATCTGCAATTCGGTTGAGAACCGAAACATATTGATCCGCTTTGTCGTTGGATTGCGCCGTAGCAACTGAGGCTACTCCGAGACCTGAAAATAACATGGCTGCCGAAACAACACATAACTTACGACTAAAAGGGGTCTTCACCACTCACGTCCTCCAACTAAATTTATGCTCTTAACTGGCATATATTATAACTTTCCAAGTCGCTTACACGGGCCAGAAACGTTAATCAATGATTACGATACGATTCTTCCACTTTTTTTTATAATTTTTTTCAAAAGTAAAACCGCTATATAAGAAATGTTATAACATAATTTTTTAAATTTCGCAAGTTTTCGTGAGATTGGATAAATCTCTCATTATATATACGCTTAAAAAGCGAGAGGTGATTTTAAGTAAGAGGATGGTTGGGGCGGCTGGATTCGAACCAACGATCACGGGATCAAAACCCGATGCCTTACCGCTTGGCTACGCCCCAAAATGACGTCATGTCTTATGAGCGCGCGTTCTATCTGCTCATATTTGGAAAAGCAATTAGATATTAGTCATTTACAGTAAATTTTGTGCTAGCGCCACGCGCCTGCACTGCATTTATTTTTCGATTACATAGGGGCACACTTTCTTTTTAGGCCAACTCGTGTTTATAGATATCCACTACCTTTTCTCAGGATATAAAATGCGTCACTTTTTTCTCACAGTCCTTGGCACGATCGTCGGGATATTTGCTTTCATTGTCGTGTTTTTTATCTTTTTAGTCCTTTTTGCCACGGTGAGCGGCGTTTCGGCAGCCACAAAATCCAAAGCTAGCTATGTCTTATCCTTAGACCTTCGTAAACCTTTGCGTGATCACTCGAGCGGAAGTCAATTTTTTGGTCCGTCTCTCGGCTCCGTTGTCGATATTGCCCGAGCGCTTAACCGCGCCAAAGACGACAAGCTCGTCAAAGGCTTATTTATTCGCGCCAATGAATTTGGGATGGTGCCGGCCAGCGCGGAAGAAATTCGCCTGGCTATAAAGGATTTTAAGTCATCTGGAAAATTTGTGATTACACATGCCCAGGGTTTTGAAAGCCCCTCCATAATGCCTTATCACGCCATATCCGCCTCTGACGAGATTTGGCTACAGGATACAACAGGGTTTTCCGTGGCAGGCATTCGGTCTGAATCCGAGTTTTATGGCGGGGTTTTTGAAAAATTTGACGCCAAGCCCCAATTTGAACAATTCTACGAATATAAAAGCGCGGCTAATAGCTATACACAAAAAGGCTATACTGACGCTCACCGAGAGGCCTCGACCTCTTATCTAACCTCATTATTCGACAATTCAGTTGCCCAAATATCCCAAGACCGCGGTCTATCCGCAGCGGAATTAGAACAGCTTTTACAAAATGCCCCCCATAGCGCAGAGCAAGCGCTCGCGAAGAAAATGGTAGATAAATTAGGCCATGTCGAAGAGGCCCGCGAATATGCCCGTACCAAAGCGGGCGGAAAGAAAATCAAATTTAAATCCGTTACAGATTACGGTCCCGGAAATTCATATACCGGTAAAACAATCGCATTTATTGGCGGCCAAGGCGCTGTGATGACAGGCAAGTCTTCCAACGGGGGCTCGCCCTTTGGCGGACGCGGCTTAACCATGGGCGGAGATACAGTGGCGAAAGCCTTTGACGACGCGGCGAAAAACAAAAGCGTGAAAGCCATTGTTTTTAGGGTCAGCTCGCCGGGCGGTTCTCCTGCCGCCTCAGATCAGATCCATGACGCCGTCGCCCGCGCGCAAGAAAAAGGTAAGCCCGTCATTATATCTATGGGTCAATATGCAGCCTCTGGCGGCTATTATGTCTCGGCCAATGCTGATAAAATCGTGGCGATGCCTGCAACGATTACAGGCTCCATTGGTGTGCTCGGCGGTAAAATCGCTCTAGAAGGCACCTTTGCCAAAATTGGGTACAACATTGAAGGCATTACAATTGGCGGAGATTATGCGGGCGCCTATTCACCAGATGAGCCGTTCAATCAAAGTCAGCGCGCCGCTTATCGCGGTCAACTTGAAGATATATATGAAGACTTCACCTTGCGCGTTGCCGAGGGCCGCGATATTCCGCTTGAGCGCGTGAAGGAAATTGCAAAGGGGCGCGTCTGGACAGGCACACAGGCCAAAGAGATAGGACTTGTGGATGAGCTGGGCGGGATTATGAAAGCCATTGAGGTCGCTAAAGACCTCGCGGATATTGACGAGGACGCCAAAATCAACCTGAAAGTTTACCCCCGCGCCAAAAGCACGTCAGAACAATTCGAAGAATTATTAGGCGGCTCCGTCGCTATGAGTGAAAACCTTGCGCAAATGAGTGAAATCATGAACCTTCCCGAAGTTCAAGCCATCATTAAAAGCAGAAGAGCCGCCCGTGTAGGACAAGAACTGCAGGCAGAACTTGGTAAGATTGATTGAACATAACTATACAATGACATTATAGAAAATCACAAAGCCATCGGCCGCCGAAAATGACTAGGAGGCTCAGTGATAAGTATTGCAGGCTAAGATAATCTAGTCTCATTTCATTTCTGGTAAGACGATAATACTCAGCTGTCCCAAAGGTCTATTAATATAAATAACTAAGGCTGAACACAGCATCCATAGTGGTGTTCACAGATGTTATAACCAAGATGAAGCTGGGAATAGAAGTCTGTCTTTTCTATAAACATTTCATTATTCCCAAAGACACTTAATTAGCGTCACCAATTGACATGGGCGTTGGCTATACGGCCTCTATTCAAACATCACTCTACCAATAATATGTCACCCAGACTCAAAGATAATAATTTCACAATTCTAGTTGATATCCAAAAAAAACGGCCCCCCAAAGGAGGCCGTTCTCTTAACTTATGTTCTTCTAACTAGAAGCGAACATTCGCGCCGAAGAAGATAAAACGTCCACCAGCATCAAAGACACCTGCGATCGTATTGGCTTCGATATTGGCACCTGTTG
>CAYXEB010000160.1:0-3542 GCA_964463835.1 uncultured Hellea sp. | reverse complement strand
GATGATGTTAAGGCGGCCGCTCCAAAAGTCGCTTAATTAGAAAACTTATGATGCCGCCTAAAGTATTACTATTCGATTTAGGTGGTGTAATTGTACGCTGGACAGGCATGGAAGCCCTCTCTCAGATGACGGGGCTAAAGCGCGAAAAAATTGCCGAAAAATTTAGCGGTTCGTCCGTGTTTTCAGATTACGAGTTGGGATTGTGCAATGATGATACCTTCATACAAACTTTAATTACTGATTTTGATCTAAAGATCAGTCCTGAGCGTATTAAAACACTCTGGCAGGAATGGGTTGGCGAAACCTATCCAGGGACTAAAGAGGCACTGATTGCTTTAAAAGAAAATCACACAATTGCCTGCTTATCTAATACCAATGCGTTGCACTGGGCATGGCTACCTCGGCATCTCGTCATAGAGAACTACTTTGATTACGGCTTTGCCTCCCACCTTCTTGCGGCCGCCAAGCCAGACGCCAAAAGTTATCAAATTTGTATTGAAAAAATGGGCGTCACCCCAAGTGATATCTGGTTTTTTGACGATACACTGGCCAATGTCGACGCAGCGATGACGCTAGGCATACGCGCCTTTCATGTTGACCGGGCCGTCGGCGTGCTTCCAGTATTGAAAGACCTAAAACTGCTGTAATCCATCAAAACTGCTGAGTTCTTATTATTGTCATCGATTGAAAATTATTATTTTGGTGCTAAGGTGGGTTATGAAATCACGACGAATACGCCCGATTAAAGCCTATAAACACTTTCGCAAATTGATTGCGGACAAAGAAGATACGATACAAGTTTTTCACATTATCGAAGCCTTGGACGGGAATAATCTAACAAGAGATTTTAAGAAATTCATGAAGACCGCTAAGGGCCAAGCCCAATTTAAAGCACAAAGAAAGCTTGTGCCCCTCCTTGATGATCACGAGGCTCTACGCAAATTACCATTAGGGTCCGTCGGACAGCACTATTGTGACTTTATGGAAACACAGAACCTCACGGCGCAAGGCCTTGTTGATGAGTATGACCGCTTTGGAAAACGGCTAGAAGATTATTATCCCGCAGATGTCGCTTGGTATGGCAATCGCCGCCGCGACGTTCATGACCTCATCCATGTCTTGACAGGATATAGCCGCGACGCGCTCGGTGAAGCCAGTGTCTTAAATTTCACCTTTAGTCAGCAAGGAGGATTCGGCCTCTACTTTATCGCGCATATGGCGGCAATTGAGATGCTCAAATCCACGCCAAAGGGCTTGCCGGTTTGGGGAGCGGTCAGAGAAGCCAAAGCCAATGGGAAATTGGCGCATTCGATCATTCAAGAAGATATAAGCGCCCTACTCTCCCAACCTTTAGATCAAGTGCGCCAATCATTAGGAATAAGACCCGCAACTCAATATCAAATCGTACATGAGGGGCTCGCTGAAGCAGGTATTGATCCCTTCGGCGTTATTGAAGCCCAAGCGGCTTAATCTGCCTAATTGAGCAGCCTAAGAGTCGTCTCGAAAGATAATATCCGCGTCTGGGTTTCGGTCATTTGCTGCAACTTGAGCTTCCCCGTCTTGCCCTGGAATTGCGTAGCTCCCCTTAAGCCAACGACCCAAGTCTATGTCGGCGCAACGCTTTGAACAAAAAGGTTTAGCCTCGGCGCTTTTAGGCTTACCGCATATGGAGCAATTATCACGGGGTGCTTTTGACATTATCTATCCGCTACAACTCCTGGAACGCCGCCCGCTTCTATTTCAAAGCGCCCGCCTAAACGCTGTGTTAACGGGGTTTCCCAATCAATATGTTTCGCTGATAACCAATTCATAACGTGGTGACGCACAGTCAATTTCAGCTTTGCGCCCGGATGAGCACTGCCCTCACGCTCCAATTGACGCAACGCTCTTAAAGCCAAGGTTTCGGTTGTTGGAGCCCCCGTTCGCGTATTCACAATTTCATCGAGCGAAAGAGCGGGTTTTGAGCGGGTTAGTTCTAACGCGCCAAACCGTGATAGAGGCGCAAGTTTGACGATATTCGGATCATCTGCAAAGGCACGCTCGGCCGCTTTTTGCAGCGTATTTCGCTGACGTGCTTGTCGTAAATTAGGAAAATCAATCACAATTAATCCCCCTAAACCACGCATACGAAGTTCATTCGCTATGAGAGGTAGCGCCGCCATGCCCACATCAAAACTGCTTTTTGCAGGTCCCTTATCAATGTCGATGGCAATAAGCGCCCGCGTACGTTCAATTGATATTGTTCCACCGCCCTTTATGGTAATTTCAGTCTCTGTCGCTCCGTCTATGACAGATACTGTTGCTTCAGAGAATTGGATGTCTACAAAACGATTAGCAATAAATTCTTTAAGATCATACCCGCTTAACTTCGTTGGTTTATTAACCTCGCTCAATTTTTTAAATTTTAAAATGGGGCCCTTGCCGATTTCTGTTGATTTAGATACTTCAAACTCCCCCATTTGTCCTTCCGTTAAACGCGGCGCATTTGGAGAGTTTGTGAAGGTAAATACGCCCTGCGTATCTGTCCCTATATCTACGAAAGCCCCGCCCATCGATTGATCTATTTTCGCAATGCGTCCGACATAAATATCGCCAGCTCTCGCCTTATTCTCATCGCTCCAACGGCGAACATATAATTCAACCAAACGACGTCCCTCGTAAACAGCCGCGCGAGTTTCACCTATACAGTCCTCAAAAACACATCTGCGTTTCATCGCCTATACCCCGCGTTATTTAACAAATTACGGGTTTCAAAAAGAGGAAGACCAACAACATTTGAATAGGAGCCAATTAAATTTGATATAAAAGCTCCCGCGCGGCCCTGAATACCATAGCCGCCTGCCTTACCTTTCCACTCTCCGCTTTCGAGATAATCTCGTAATTCACTGGATGATAGCCGCTTCATCTTAAGGCGAGTTTCAACGACCCGGCTAGATAAATCGCCATCCACGTTCACAATCGCAACGCCCGTGAATACGCGGTGTCCACGCCCTGACATCAGCTCCAAACATTTTCGCGCTTCATCTATCGTTTCGGTCTTTGGTAAAATACGTCGGCCCACACCCACAACTGTATCGGCGGCGAGGACAACTTTACCAACATGACTTCCTGAAATTTTAGTCGCCTTCTCGCGGGCTAATCTAAGGGCATGTTCTCTAGGGATTTCCCCCGTAATCGGGTCTTCATTAATATCCGCGGGCTTAACTGCATCGACTTTGACGGCGATTTGAGCTAGTAAATCAAGGCGCCGAGGAGAAGCACTTGCCAGAATTAATTTAGGTAAATTACCGCTCATATATAAGCGCGGCGAGCTTATTTAAATCGGTATGTAATACGACCCTTGGAAAGGTCATAAGGCGTCATTTCAACAGTTACTTTATCACCTGCTAATACCCGAATACGATTTTTGCGCATCCGGCCCGCCGTGTGAGCAATTATTTCGTGGTCATTGACCAACTTTACGCGGAATGTTGCATTCGGCAGAAGCTCCATCACTTCGCCTTCAAATTCCAATAGTTCTTCTTTTGCCAAACTCAATCCTT
>CAYXEB010000159.1:0-3604 GCA_964463835.1 uncultured Hellea sp. | reverse complement strand
CCAAAGAAGGCCGCTCAACCCTTGTTCTTCAAAGTGAGTCTGAGGCTTTGAAACAAAATGAGAATGAAGGCTGAAAAAAATAGCCAAAAAATCGTGTTCTTTAAGAACGTTCCGATATCGAAGTGATCTACCGTTAGAAAAACCCCAATCCAGCCAGCAGAATTGACAGGCGAAATCCAGTCCTGGTCCCATATGTAGCCAAAAGGCCAACCGGCAGCAGCTACTCTGCAAATATCTATACCGCAGTCTCGTCCATCATTATTCCAAAAATAATGCGTCACGGTAGCTTCCGAAGCTACAAATCCAGACAGAAAGGAAAGAAAAATCGTCAGTGTGACCAACAGAAATATTGTTTTTGAAACCTTAAGCGTCACAGGGATTCCTATCCGTGTTATTTCTCTTTGGGGTGGAATGTTAGTGAAAGCGGCAACGCGGCTTGGATATAAACACTGTCGCCCGATGAGGCGCATGTTACATAAGCGATATAATTTTTTGAGGTTTCTCGGTGGTCCCATTTCGACAACGGTTGAGGGGCCTTAACAATTTTATTCAATGTGCAAGTTTCACCGGATAAAGTTTCAAAAATTGGCAGGATTTTGTACAACTCGTCGCTCGGTACGGGCTTTGGGATCGGTCCAATATAATCGGATAATATCGGTTTATGCGAAGCTCTAATTAAAGCGGTCAGACTAGCGTTGTAAATTACGCTGATTTCCGCCTCACGACTTGGAAAAACGAGCCGTGATAATACATATTGGTCCTTCTTCTTTTCAATGGTTATGGCTTCGTGAGGTCGGTCATTAATAAGGCCGGTTTGAAAGGCGTTTTCTTCCGCCAAATAAGTAAATAGGTTGAAAGCTTCGTTCGTCGAAATGCTTGATGGCGTTTGCCCTGGAAACTCTGCAACGTGCTGCTCCGCCTCTTGGAGTTTATGAAAATCGACTATTTTGGATGTTCTGCTATCAAGCTTTGCAATATAGGTTTTGGAACGCTCCAAATTGTAGCGTCCGCCATTATCACTAAAATGTCTCAAAACATAAAAATGGGTTTCACTAACGGCAAGAGGTTGGTCCTCTGCAATAACGGCTAGAGGCGGCGTTGCGTGAGCTTCCAGACTAGGCATAGAAAAAAGCCCTAAAAAACTCAAAAAAACTATACGTCGTAAACCAGCCATTTTTTATCTATAAGCACTATCTAAGGCTAAATTATGACGCTGAGCTGACGTCTGCGAGGAAGGTGTTTCTACGACATTCTGAGCGGCGTCAACTCGCTCAAAAAACGGCCGTTAGCGTTATGTCAGATAAATGGTTCACTTGCTAGGCAGTGCCCGTCCTGAAAGCATAAATACTGGCTCCCCATTGTCAAATTCCATTGAGAGACGTTCACGCTGCTCATAGCCTTTCTTTGAAAGAAATAGCCGCCATTTTTTACGTGCTGAAAATCCTGAATTAAACCCTGGTAGCATGTGAGGTTCATTCTTGGTTTTAACGTGATTACCATCCTTGTCCTCACCGCTATACATACGCACCTTTACTATTTGTCCAACTGATGCAGTCCCTTTTGACACATCAAGCACTTTAAAGGTCAAGGTCGAACGGAAACCATCCCCCCGATCATCAGCTGAGTCATGTTTCAACGGTTCAGCTAAAATGATAAGATCGGAAAAGATGGCATCTTTCTGCCTATAGGCGTCTGACTTATAATCAGTTTGCGCGGTTATAGGGCCAAGGCCTTGCGCTTCTAACCGCATAACTTCTTCTGCTGTAAATCCAAAATACATTGCCTTTAAAACAGCACGATCTAGCAAATGAAAATTCTGTTGCGGTTGTTGCTTTTGAGCTATGTCATAGATTTGCTTATAGGCTGCAGATTTACGCATTTCGGCAGAGCGAGACGGATCCGGCATATCGTAATCTGGGGTAAATTCATTTGCGCCTATATTATAGCTATAATGACTTGGCCAAGTAGCGCCCATCTCAACTAAAAGATCAGATAGCCGTTTCAGGTCTGTGACAGCCTCAATACGGGTTTTTCCGTCAATAGGGCTGAAGTTAACTCGCGCATCCTCACCTAGCTTTTTTTTAAGGAAAGCTACGTCACTCTCGCCTTCAGCAAGACTTCTTGGCACAGTCTGGATACGAAAATACTCAATAAGGTGTTGTGGAACGAGTTCTGTCTTATCGATCTCGCCCTTAATGAACAGATTTGCAGGGGGGTAACCCATTTTGCTTGGTGGCGGCGCAAAGCCATCATGAGGACCATAGCCACCAGCAAAAATATCTTTGCGCGTGTTTTTGAGGTTTTTAATCAAATTATTGATCTCACCGCCAATCTTACGCTGACGTTTTACTTCGTCTTTGGCATCGTTCTCCAGCCAGCCTTGCATAGTAAGCTGTTTTACCTTGGCTTCGATTATTTGCGTTTCAAAGTCGTTTTTGCGCGTCATGCTGTCGATTTGGATATAAGGCGCGGGGCAAGGGCCGTCAGTATCATCAGCGACCTTAGCCCATAATTCGGGTTTGCCGTTTCTTATACGAACACTGTTTCGTGGTCCTGGTTGTAGTCCCGAGAGTATAATCTCTTCATCAGTGTGAATGGTTTTTCCGCTAAAGCGTGAGATCACCCCGACGCTATCCGGATCTGATAAGTCCGGGGCAAAGTGTTTAGCCCATATGACTGTTACGGTTTCGGTATCCGTCTCAATCTCGAAGCAACCGTTGGTCAACTTCAAAATGCCGGGGATATCAGGTACTCCCATTGAGGTTTGAAAATGCATATCATGTCGTTCTTTATAGCGCGGAAAGGCTTTAACCCGTTCGGGAGAAACCGCTGCTGGGGCGTTATGAGGGAAAGGCGCGGGCGGAATAAATGCGACCCAGTCGGGGATGATTTGGCCAACTTGTAGAGCTTTTTCTCTGATTAATGTTTCCTGATCTGCAGCCAGTCTTACCTCAAAGTTTCCAGTTTTATAATCAAAGCCAGCCATGGCAATTGATATATCCCACTGTTGAAGGCGCGCGATAATTTCTTGGGATTTACGATCTTTGTCCTGTTTATTTTCGCCGGGTACATTAACACCCAGAAAATAAGGATCGTCGGTATATTTGGCTAATGTCTGCTCGGCGTTATGGGTAAATTCTATCACCAGCTTGTAATCAGGGTTATGTCTAAGCCAATGGTTCACATAGGTCGTAGATTCGTTTTTAATAATCTCGCTAGTGACTTGCTGAATAACGCCCATTTTTTCAAACTGTAACGTTGTTCGGCGGGCAGCTTCGGCAAGCGGGACACAGAACATATGGGCATAAGTGTAACCATGCGCTCCAGGGCCAGGCTTTACATTGGCCAGTTCTTGCACGCTCTTTTCATCAAGGTCGGGGCAATCTTTGCGAATTTTATCCGCATCTGCCCTTTGAGAATAACCTTGAGCCAATGAGCTGCCAGAACATAATCCAGCAATCGTGAATACGAAGAAAAATGTACCCGTAATGCTTTTGATAATCCTCATGTTTGCAGATGTAACTTAAAAGTAGAGATTTGCTCAAGCCCTATAGTCAGGAAAGATAATTACGCCTTATTCTCATATGACAGAACAAACCTGTCA
>CAYXEB010000158.1:0-3692 GCA_964463835.1 uncultured Hellea sp. | reverse complement strand
ACCTATCTCGACCATAATGCGACGAGCCCTATTCGTCCCGAAGTTATTGATATGACGGCGCGTGCGATGGCGTTTGCGGGTAATCCTTCTGCGCAACATGGTGAAGGCCGCGCGGCGAATAAGCTGATTTCTGATGCGCGCGAAGCGGTTGGCCTTGCCATGGGTGTTTGCGCGCAAGATATTATCTTTAATGGCTGCGGGACAGAGGGGGATAATACGGCGGTGCATTCTGCAGTTAAAGCAGGCTGTAAGCGCCTGCTGATTTCAGCCATGGATCACCCCGCCACGATTTTAGCGGCGCAAAGTTATGACGTTACGGTTGATATTATTCCTGCTGATGCAAATGGCGTGGGCGATATGGGTTGGCTTAAAGACACACTCGATAATTGGGATGAGAGCGATGGGCGCCCATTTGTTTCTCTTGTCGCGGCCAATAGCGAAACAGGTGTTATTCAACCCACGGAGCAGGCGACAGAGTTCGTGGGTGAGGCCGGCGGGCTTATCCTTATCGACGCGGTGCAAGCCTTAGGTAAATTACCCATGACCTACATGGCGGATTATATTAGCGTCTCGGCGCACAAGGTGGGCGGCCCACAAGGCGTCGGCGCGCTTTATGTGGCTCCTGACGCGCCATACACATCTTTGCTGCAGGGCGGAGGGCAGGAGCGCCGCCGCCGCGCGGGTACGATGAATGTAGCAGGCATTGCAGGATTTGGCGCCGCGGTGCAGGCCATGAATGATTTAAGCCATACCGAGGCTCTGCGTGATAAACTCGAAGAGGGGCTTAAAGCCTTAGAGCCCAACCTCACGATATTTGGAGAACTGGCAAATCGTCTTCCAAATACCTCCTTTTTTGCAGTGCCTGATGCCAGTTCCATGACAACGATGATGGCGCTTGATTTGGAGGGCATATCTGTTTCGACCGGGACTGCCTGTTCTTCCGGTAAAGTTGGAGCCAGCCGGGCGATCACAGCGATGGGCCGCTCCGATGAAGCCCCCAAAGGCGCGGTGCGCGTGAGTTTTGGCTATACGAGCAAACAGGCAGATGTTGATAATATTCTGAAGGCATGGGCTAAAGTCAGACATAAAAATAAGAAAGCGGCCTAATGAGTGAAGACGTCAAAACCGCCAAAGACTCCATAGATGAGAGCACCGTTGAAGGTGTACGCTCTCTTGAAGCGGATAAGTATAAATACGGTTTTGAAACCGATATTGAACAAGAGTTCGCGCCAAAAGGTCTCTCGGAAGATATCGTCCGTTTTATCTCAGATAAAAAGGAAGAGCCGGAATGGATGCTCGAGTGGCGTCTGGCGGCTTATAAGCGCTGGCTTGTTATGGAAGAGCCAAAATGGGCAATGGTGGACTATCCCGAGATCGATTACCAAGACGCTTATTATTACGCCGCGCCTGAAGGCAAAGCCAAATACGACAGCATAGATGATGTCCCCGAAGAGATATTAAAGGATTTTGAAAAGCTCGGTATTCCGCTGCGAGAGGCCGAAGTTCTGCTCGGTGTTAAAGGGGCGACAGAGTCCGCGGCAGAGGCGCGCGAGAAACCCCGCGTTGCGGTGGATGCCGTCTTTGATAGCGTCTCTGTTGTAACGACCTTTAAAGACGAGCTTGCTAAAGCGGGCGTGATTTTCTGCTCGATTTCCGAAGCGATACGCGAGCACCCCGAGCTTGTGAAAAAATATCTTGGCTCTGTTGTACCTGTCACAGATAACTTTTTCGCCGCGCTGAACACGGCTGTGTTTTCAGATGGCAGCTTTGTTTACATCCCGCCGGGGGTGCGTTGCCCGATGGAGCTCTCGACTTATTTCCGCATGAACGCGCAAGGCACAGGCCAATTTGAGCGCACGCTGATTATTGCCGATAAGGGATCTTACGTGTCCTATCTTGAAGGCTGCACGGCGCCAATGCGTGATGAGAACCAGCTCCATGCCGCCATCGTCGAAATCATTGTCCATGACGATGCCGAGGTGAAATATTCTACCGTGCAGAACTGGTGGCCGGGCGACGCCGAGGGCAAGGGCGGGGTTTATAATTTTGTGACCAAGCGAGCAGATTGCCGCGGCGCGAACAGCAAAGTGAGCTGGACGCAAGTTGAAACAGGTTCGGCCGTGACCTGGAAATATCCAAGCTGTATTTTGCGCGGCGATAATAGCCAAGGCGAGTTCTATTCCATCGCCATTACCAATGGCCATCAACAAGCTGATACCGGCACCAAGATGATCCATCTGGGCAAAAATACGAAATCGCGTGTTATCTCTAAAGGCATTAGCGCGGGTAAATCTAATTCGACCTATCGCGGTCTGGTCTCCGCCCATAAGAAGGCCGTTGGCGCGCGCAATTTTACGCAATGCGATAGCCTCTTAATTGGTAACCAATGCGGCGCACATACTGTGCCTTATATTGAGAGCAATACACCGACAGCCCAATTTGAACATGAGGCGACAACCTCAAAGCTCTCCGATGATCAGCTCTTTTATTGCCGTCAGCGGGGCCTCTCCGAAGAAGATGCTGTCGCGCTCCTCGTTAATGGCTTTTGCCGTGAGGTGCTCCAAGAGCTGCCTATGGAATTTGCCGTGGAAGCGCAGAAACTCGTGGCCATATCGCTCGAGGGGAGCGTCGGGTAATGAAGCATCTAATGTTACTGATAATGTTACTGGGCGCAGCCTTAGGCTTAATGGCTTGCGGGCAAGAGGTGACTACGACGCAGTCGTCAGCGAAAATTTCTGCGACCCCGAAAACGCCCAATCCCCAAACGCCCAACCCCCAAACATTAGAGGACATTGACTTCTCATCTTATTCAGAAGACTTGGCTAAATTTGTCGGATTGCAAAATGGGGAGCCAAAATGGGCGGCGGTGGATAAAATGCGCCTCTATTTTGCCCCCGAAGATGGCGAGACTATCCTTCATACAAAAACCTCCACTTTTGACCGGCCCGACGGATCAGTCATGATTTATACGGTCTCGGGCCTCATAGACGACTCGGTTAAGGCCCAAGAAATTTTCATGATTTTTTCAGGCGAGGATGCCCAGAGCCTTGGCGCTTATGGCCTGAAACAAAAATGCCAACGTGGTGAAAACACGAATGAGTGGACAACCCAGCTATGCTCTTAAACATCAAACCTCATATCCTATTGGCTTTCGCCTTATGCGCCGCTTGCAGTCCCGTTCAGGCGCAAACTAGTCTGCCCTTTTCGCCTGTCGTTGAGGCAAATGGCGTTATCTATCTAGCGGGTCAGGTAGGCCGAAATCCTGAGACGCGGAAATATCCGGAAGGGATAAAGGCACAAACAAAACAAACATTGGATAATATTGGCCGCGTTCTCACCTCGGTAAATGCCGGTTTTAAAGATGTTGTGCGGTGTCAGGTCTTTCTGACAGACCCCAAAGAATTTACGGATATGAATAGTGTTTACAGAACCTATTTTCCAAAAAATCCGCCCGCGAGCACAACCGTTGCCGTTGCTTTGGCGGCCCCTGCCGCGAAGATAGAAATTGAATGTACCGCCGTGCGCGGCCATGGCCAAACAATGGCGCTTAAAAACAAACACCAAAAATAGGAAACTAAAATGGCGAAAAAACCAACGCGTAAATTCATACAACTCTCCGAAGGCGAACTAAACTACGCCATGTCCCGCGCCGTGGTGCAGGGCGATTGGTGCTTTGTCTCTGGCACAATGGG
>CAYXEB010000157.1:0-3743 GCA_964463835.1 uncultured Hellea sp. | reverse complement strand
TATCTTTGGGCGCAATCCCTGCGGCGGCTTCGAGGCGGTCAGCGACGATTTCACTATTTTCTGTGCGGATAAGATCCCCTGCATAAAAGTCTGAAATAATTTCATGATTAAACAGCATGGAATATTCAGCGCCTAAAATACGTACGGGCATTTGTTTCAAATCCTTGGCGCGGTCCGCCCGGGTAATAACAATTGCAACGCCGCCGTCGCTTTCTTGGCAGCAATCAAGCAATCTTAGGGTCGGTTCGACAATCCAGCGTGAGTTTTGATGATCGTCCAGGGTAATAGGTTTTTCATAAAACCAAGCCGCAGGGTTGGTTGCCGCCGCCTTTCGAAACGTTACGGCGATGCGTCCAAGGTCTTCAGATGTAATGCCGTATTTATTTAAATAAGGCCCGCAAGACAAAGCTTCCCATGAGGCTGGGGTCTGCGCTCCATAAGGAAAACACCATTCCATAAATGTAGAGCTATGAGCGTCTGGCGACATGCTGTGATGGGGCTGCCCAAAGCGGTATTGGCTACGCTCATTCATCGCGCGAAATATCAGGAATGTATCGCAAAGACCGCTCTCTACTGCATTTTTAGCATGAACAATGGTAGAGACGGAGGCCGCGCCGCCTTGCGGCAGGCGCGTTGTATATTTCATTTCCTTGCAGCCCAGCGAGCGCATGATATCAACCTCGTCAGAATGGTCGAGATTGAAAGTCGTTAGTCCATCAATTGTCTTCGGATCTATACCAGCGTCTTGGCAGGCCAGTAAAACCGCCTCGGCAGCAAGCTGTTGTTCGCTTCTTCCTGAAGCTTTGGAAAATTCGGTTTGGCCAATGCCGACAATACAGGCTTGCTTGGAGGTGGCGACCATTACGCGCCCACTTTCTTAAAGACAGGCACGGCTTTGCCGCCCATGGTTTTTTCAAATTCTACCTCGACAGTGTCGCCAATTTCAGGCGGCACATCTCCCACAAGGTTGGAAACCATTCGCAGGCCTTCTTCAAGCTCGACCAAAATCACGACCGGGCTTTCTTTAAAGCCATAACTCGCGGGACGTACTTGGCGCACCCAAGACATAATTTTACCCTTACCTGATAAGGGGTACTCAGTCTTTTCAAGTGAATGGCACTCAGGGCACATCGGGCGCGGGGGATGCCAAAGTTTGTTACAAGGCTCGCATTTCTGCGCCACAAATTCTCCGCGCTCACAGGCCTCCCAGAAAAAGGCGGTGTCTATGCGCTGGATTGGGTCAGGTCTCATAATATTCTTTCAGGTAAATCGATACGCAATCTATTTAATTACAAGCCCCAAGGGTTCTTCATTTCTTTTTGTCCCGGAAGGGGTGGGTCACACAAAATGGCAGCTTCATTTGCCATCGCCAAGATGTCCTCTTGAGAATAACCGATTTCCTCCAAAATTTCTTTCGTGCAATCCCCGACAATGAGAGGCGGCGTTCTAATCACGCCCGGCGTATCAGACAGATTATAGGTCAGGCCAATTTGCTCTAACTTGCCGATGTAGCGGTCTTCATATTCTACAGTCCAGTTTTTGGCCTTAAAGTCCTGTCGGTCAAAGAGGCGGCGTGAGGCCTCAGAATCTGATATCGCTGCAGGTATGCCCGCTGCATTTAAATCAGCCATGTGCTCCGCTGACCCGCGCCCTGCAAAAGCTGAAGCTTTATTATCGCCTGCGAGTTTGTCCAAGGCCGATTTATGGTCCGGGCGAATAGCCGCTACCTGGATCCAGTGACCGTCGTTACATTTATAGAGGCGATAATAATCCCCATATCCCGTCTGATCTGGATTGAGTCTCGGACGCTCAACGCTAGAGCCATCCGGCTTTGAGACAGCATAGCTTGTATTGAGCAAACACGCGTTGACGATAGAAGTGTCAATGAATTGACCTTTGCCGGTGCGTTCGCGCTCCATCAACGCATTGCAAATCCCGACAGCCGTCAAAAATCCATTACCCGTATCTCCCAGTGAAGTGAGCGACCAAATGGGAAAGGTCTCATCAATGCCCGTGTAGAGCGCGCCGTCTTCATGTTGGACACCCGACAAACACGCGCCTGTCTGATCATTACCTGGGAGGTTTTTACGCGGGCCTTCCTCAAAGCCGCGCGAGTGACAATAAATCAGCCGGGGAAATTCGTCTTTCAAACTATCGTAATCAAGGCCCAAACGTTGGGTCGCAGGATAGCGCATATTATGCTGAACGACATCGCAGCTCGCGATGACTTTTTTAAGCGCCTCTAACCCTTTGGGGTTTTTAAGCATCACAGCAAAACTGCGCTTATTTCGGTTGGCCATGGCCGCGATATGACACTTGTGCCAATAGCTATCCCATAGCGTATTCATCTTGATAACCTCTGCGCCCATATCGCCCAAGAGCTGACATCCAAATGGTCCTGCAATCGCAAGCCCTAAATCTAAAACCCGAATACCGTCTAAAGGCCCCTTGCCTGTCGGCTTAGCTGGAATGCTGTGAACCTCAGGTTCGCCGAGGCTTTCCGCATAGGCTTTAACAGCTTTCGTATCCGCGTCCGTTTCGCGGGTCGGGCCTTTAATCTCACCTTGGCTATTAGATAAGCGGTAGGTTATGCCCACTTGATTAATCGGGCCAAGCTCTGGGTCATCCACAGTGGTAACGCAATTATCGGCGATGAGATGAGGGTCAGTTAAGCTCTCTTCGATAGAGCGGCAGGGCTGCATGGTCATATTGCCCAGCGCGGCGGCATCGACCCAATCCTCGCAATTAAATTTACGCACAGCGTCGGCTAAGATAGGCTGATAATGCGCCATGACCAAAATTTCTTCAGGGCCAATTCCAAAGCGGTCAGGATCATTTTGCACGGTCAAGTCTGGCGACGCTTCTAAGGTCTCGCCTTTTGACGCTTCAAGAATAAAGCGCGGATTTGGCACCCAATTATGTAGCCATTTCCCATCCGCGCATTTGAAATGGCCCTTGGGTGAGGCCGAGCCCATAATCCATGTGTTAAAGCCCGGCGCGTCAATATTTTCGGCGCGTTGCCACACGCCAGAACAGCAGGCCATCGCGCCCTGCATGAGATTTGTGCTTACGCGCTGCCCACGCCCTGTTCGCTCGCGCGCAAAAAGCGCCGCAGAGATCCCTGTTAGCGCCGAGAAAAACGCGCCCATGCTCGGCCATTTAGAGGCCAGATGCAAAGGTCCGTCCCGGTTCGCGCCTTGAAGTAAATTGGGGTCAATATCAATCGCGTCGGCAAATGGGTCTTCGCGGCCCGCCATATGATTTAGCGCGCCCTCTGGCCAGCCGCGCTGCTCCCATTGTAGACCCGACTCGGCGGCGACCTGCGCGTCATAGGCCGGGCGCGGGTCATCATCACCAAAGGCCGAAATAGAACAATAGATAAGACGCGGGTTCAGCGCCGCGAGACTGTCATAGCCCAGCCCCAGCTCATACATCTTTCCGGGCGTCATGCTCTCAATAAGCACATCTGCGTCCGCCGCTAATTTTTTGAAAAGCGCCAGATCGCCTTTGTGCTTCAAGTTAAAGACGGCATTCTTTTTGCCGCGATGCCATACCTTATATCCCAGCATCCCCTTAAAAGGGTCGCCGCCCGGCCGCTCAATACGCGTGACATCCGCCCCGTGATCAGCAAGCAACATGCCCGTCATAGGCCCAGATATTCCCCAGGATAAATCGAGAACTTTTACACCGTCTAATACACCTGCCATAATCACCTTGCGAATTTATATAGGCCGCGTTAGGGA
>CAYXEB010000156.1:0-3904 GCA_964463835.1 uncultured Hellea sp. | reverse complement strand
AGTGAGAAGCCGTGAGACCGCCGCCGCCGGCATCGACATCAACTAAACCAGCGCCTATCAAATTAGGCCGCGCCCACAATCTGATGCGGCTTATGACGGGCGTGTTTTTCGGTTGGGTTTCTCTCTCTCCGAAAAACGCGCCCAAAGCTGTTTTGAAACGGGTAGAGGGTCACCGCAAATTTTGGAGACAAGCGCCTCAGCCAAGAGCGGGGCAAAGACAAATCCACGTGATCCCATTCCCGTAAATAGCCATCGCCCATCGGCTATTTGATTGACTAAGGGAAGGGTGTCTGCGGTGGTGACGCGGATGCTTGCGCGTGATGATTTTTTTGACTTGATCAGAACCGCGCCAGTATAGCTATTCGCGGCTTCAATATTCTTGAAATCATCTTCATCGCGTGGCTCAAAAGGGGAGTGCATTGTCACCCTATCATGGGTTGCGCCCAGTAAAGTGCCATTGGCTAGGGGGAGGGCGTAACCGCCATAGGTGATTGGCGATGTAATGTCTTTATTCGTTTCTGCCCATGTTAACTGCCCTCGTGAATAACGTAGTCCGTGGTCTTTATTTTTAAGGAGATTTTTCAGGCCATAGCCGGCCGCAAGAATGGCGAGCGGCCCGTTTGTCCAATCACCTCCGGTAAATAAATCATCCTTTAACCAGTCAGTTAAGACGGATTTGGGGTTTATTACTAAAGATTGCTTCAATAACATGATGTTATCATCTATAGTTAAATGTGATTTGGGGAGCGGGGCTTGCTGACTAAGCTTATGAAAGCGTGCTATCTCTATGTCCGTTTTTGGCAAATGAGACATGCCTTTCATAAGTGCATGATCATCATAGGCTTGCAAGGCATAGAGGTAGCTAGCGAGGAAGAAGCGGCTCTCGGGGCGGTCCTGCAAATCAAGGCGAGGTTTAATTAAAGCGGCCGCGTTATGGCTTGCGGCTATATGATTGGGCTCATGGAAAACCTTGGCGGTTACCCCGCGTCTCTCAAAGGCTTTGAAGAGTGATGCACCTGATATTCCAGCGCCAATAATAGCCGGCATAATCGTTGAAATCATTGATTTGCGAGAGCCTGGAATCCAGGCCTCCAGGCGCTGGCGCTTGCGGCCAAACCCAGACTTTTTTTCAGTTTCAAACCCCGCCTTTTGAAGCGCCGTTCTGACGGACCCAGCAACTGTAAATGTCGCTAAACGAGCGCTGGGGGCGGACAAAGTTGCCAATTTTTGTATGATGGCCTTAGACCACATGTCAGGGTTCTTCGCTGGACTGAACCCGTCTAAGAACCAGGCATCTACAGAAGCGTCTAACGCGTCTAAGGCGTGCACAATATCATCATGGATGAGGGTGAGCGTTACATTACCAAAATGCACCCTGTGAAACCCTTTCACCCGTCCCGGCCACGCCGAGATAAGTTTTTTAGCATAAGGTCTCAGCTTTGGCCAAGCGGCCAGCGCCTTTTGCAATTGCTCCGCGTCAAATGGGAATTTCTCGATAGAGATAAAATGTAGACGAGACTGGAGGGTTTTGGTTTTATCCCATAGCTGCCACGCGGCGAGGAAGTTTAAACCGGAGCCGAAACCCAGTTCGCCTATCACAAAGCGTGCGCGGTTTTGCCATCCGTCCGGAAGACCGCAACCACCGAGAAATACGGTTTTAGATTCTTCGAGGCCGCCGTCGGTAGAGAAATAGATATCGCCAAAGTCCGTTGCGACGGGGGTCCCTGGACGACTCCAATCAAGGCGGGGCGGATCGCATTGCGTAAGAGGGACTGGAGGCGGCATAGAGACGGCCTAACATGGAGGCAAATCTAAGGCAAAACGGAATTGAGGTCAAAAAAAAACGCCCCGTTAAACAAGGCGTTTTCGAAATAATGTAAATAGACTTATTTATCAGATCCGTAAGACTCTTTCTTTTCCATAACGTCTTTTTTCATGGAGTCAGCTTTGTCCATTAGATCTTCGCCTTTGGCTTTCATAGCGTCAGCTTTATCCTTCATGGCTTCAGCTTTATCGCCAGAACCATAAGAAGCTTTGTCGCCAGCTTTATCCATCATGGCTTCGCCTTTATCTTTCATGGCTTCAGCTTTATCGCCAGAACCATAAGAAGCTTTATCCGCTGCTTCGCCAGCTTTATCCATCATGGCTTCGCCTTTATCTTTCATAGCGTCGCCTGCAGCAGCAGCTTTGTCTTTCATAGCGTCGCCAGCAGTGGCTGCGGCGTCTTTCGCGCTTCCAGCCAAGTCACCGGCTTTGTTCAACGTAGCGGCGCCAGCATCTTTTGTTGCAGCGGCTGCGTCTTTCGCGGCATTGCCCGCTTTGTCAGCGGCCGAAATTGTCGCATCTTTAGCGCTATTGGCGGCGTCTTTCGCTTGTGAGCACGCAGTGAATGTTAAAGCTGTCGCGGCTAACATTGCGGTTAAAAGTTGTTTGTTCATTATGGGTCTCCCGATCTACACACATATAATAAGTCATTAATGCGCGCAGATAGTGACGTTTAAACGCAATTTGTAAAGTCAAAATTACATAATATTAATATTTTACTGGGCGATAAGGCGTTGATACAGGCGTTGTTCCATATAGCCATCTGTGGGCAGTCCTTGGGATTTTTGCCAAGCTCTAATAGCTTTTCGAGTATTAGGACCGATTTGACCATCAACTCCGCCTACATCAAATCCGAGGGCATTGAGCTTGGCTTGCATTGATTTTTTGTTGCTAAAAGTGAGGGGTTTGTCGTTTCTTGGCCAAGGTGTCTTGATAGAAGCCCGCCCTCGCAGAGCTTCGCCAAGAACCGTAATCCCCATGGCGTAGCTTGTCGAATTGTTATATTTTTTGATCACGTCAAAGTTCTTGAAGGTTAAAAGCTTGGGTCCGCGGTGGCCGCCCGGGGCTATCAGCTTGGCGTCTAAATTCATCGCGGCCCCCGACCAGTTTTGCCCGCCTATTGGCTTAACGCCAAGGGCCGCCCATTCACGGACAGATTTCTTGCCGCCTTCAATTTGGCTGTAATCAAAGCCGGGTACCATCGTCACTTCGGTCATGACAGGCTCGCTATAGCGCCAGCCATGACGGGAGAGGTAATGTGCGGCGGAGCCCAATGCATCCCCTTCATTTTCCCATAGGTCTTTATTGCCGTCGCGGTTAAAATCCACGGCATAATCTCTAAATGTTGTCGGGATAAACTGTGTCATGCCCATGGCGCCGGCCCATGAGCCGGTTAATTGATCGGCGCGTATGTCGCCGCGCTTGAGCATATCAAGGATAGCGAAAAGCTGTTCTTCGCCGAATTTTTTCCGCCGCCCCTGAAAGGCAAAGGTGGACAAGGCGCTTATGATATCGTGATTGCCCATAATCCGGCCATAGGCGGATTCCAGCCCCCATATCGCCGTCAAAATGTGACGCGGAACTTGATAGCGGGCCTCAATTTGATCAAAAACCGCTCTTTGCTCAGCTAATTTTCCTTGGCCCTTATTGAGGCGGTCAGCGGAGGCCGCGCCGTCGACATAGGACCAAATAGGTTTTGAAAATTCGGGTTGCTTTTTATTGCGCTCAATCGCGCGCTCGTTAATCGTTGCCGGCAGGATAAGGCGCGAGACCAAATTCCGGTCATGGCCTTTCTGTGCCGCGCGGTTGATAAAGTCATTTTTCCAGAGCGCAAAGCTCTCCGATTGAGACAGGTTCGCCCTCGGGGCAGGGCTTGGCGCGGCAATGGTTACCGCTGGTATCGTTTGGCTCGTCTTCAGGGTGGGAACAGGCGCTGGGTTTTGCGCGGCGCTCGCACAGGCAAATAATCCTGCACAGGAAAGCGTCATTAAAGGTATAGGAAATCGTTTCCACATAGGCTTTGCTAACAAGCTTTACTGAGTCTGGCTAGGCTGGATTGCAGGATAAATAGGCTTATGTT
>CAYXEB010000155.1:0-3910 GCA_964463835.1 uncultured Hellea sp. | reverse complement strand
GCCGAGTAGCTTGTGAAACCTAAGATAGCTTTGCGCGCAATGTTATTTGGCCAATTACTCATTTTTCTTACTTTCAAGCCTAAGAGATATCGCACGCCTATGCGCTTCAAGGCCTTCCAATTGGGCTAAGGTTTCAATAGATGGGCCTAAAGCTTCTAGCCCTTTTCGCGTAATTTTTTGAACGCTGATATATTTGATAAAACTCTCAAGGGTCACGCCCGAATAAGCGCGCGCCGCGCCATATGTGGGCAAAGTATGGTTTGTCCCACTGGCGTAGTCTCCTGCAGATTCTGGCGTCCATGGACCTAAAAATATAGAACCAGCGTTTCGAATGGCAGCCACGAAATTTTCTGGGCGTTTAACCTGTAAAATTAAATGCTCGGGCGCATAACGATTAATGATGTCGATAATATCCATGCGTTCATTTGCAATAATCATGCGGGATTTAGCAAGAGACGCCATTACGATTTCCTTCCGCGGCAAGGTGCCGATTTGAGCCTTTATTTGAGCTTTCACGGCGTCAGCTACTTTGCCTGAACCTGCAATGCAAATAACTTGTGCAAGCGGGTCGTGTTCGGCTTGGCTGAGAAGGTCAGAAGCAACAAAAACTGGATTTGCGACTTCACCCGCAACAACCATGGCCTCGCTTGGACCTGCAGGCATATCAACCGCTGGTCCGCCTGCCTCCTGTGCTGCCAAAGATTTTGCCGCAGCTACATAGGCATTCCCAGGCCCAAATATTTTATCGCACTTTGGTATAGTCTCAGTACCGTAGGCGAGGGCGCCTATAGCTTGGGCGCCGCCTCCAATAAATAGATCGGTAACTTTACAACGATACGCAGCCGCTAATATCGCGGGGTTTATTTTTCCGTCCTTTCCGGGCGGGGTAATTACAACGCGCCGGCGTACGCCCGCAACTTTGGCAGGTACGGCAAGCATCAATAAGGTTGAGACTAACGGCGCGCTTCCGCCCGGCACATAAAGTCCAGCCGTTTCAATTGGCCGCGACTCACGCCTGCAAGATACACCATCCATCGTCTGTACAACAATATCTTGAGGAATTTGGGCGCTGTGAAAGGTTTCAATATTTTTTTTGGCTGTATTTATAGCCTCACGTTGCGACTTTGGGAGCCTGCGCCAGGCTTGCTGCATCGCGTCATGTGTGATTGTGAGCGTATTTACCTCTACGCCATCAAATTTCTTTGTGAATTTGATAAGGGCTTTGTCACCGCCTGATTTTATCTGCGCCATTATTTGCGCAACAGATTTTAAAAGGGCAGGGTCCGTTAGTCCCTGAGGCCGCGAAAGAGCCTCAGATTTTTCAGTTTGATTGAGATTTTTCCAGATGAAACGTTTCATGACATCATCTTTTCAATGGGAAGAACAAGAATAGCGCGAGCGCCAAGAGCTTTCAGACTTTCTAATGTTTCCCAAAATATATTTTCCGTACAAACAGCTTGGAGCGCAACAAGGTCCTGACTCCCTGCTAGTGGAATTATGGTAGGCGCATCGGATCCTGGTAAAAGCTTAGTAATCTCGTACACTTTCTCCTTTGGCGCATTGAGCATGATATATTTTGTTTCAGCTGATTTTATGACGCCATCAATACGCCGCATGAGTTTACTTAAAAGGGCCGCCTTTTCGGTAGATAATTTACGCCCGGATTGAATCAAAACGGCTTCGCTTTTTAGAATGGTTTCAAAGGCAGCAAGACCATTTGCTTCTAACGTCGCGCCGGATGATACGAGGTCGCATATGCTTTCAGCTATCCCAATTGAAGGCGCAAGTTCGACGGCGCCTTTCATTTCAACAGTTTTAGCATCAATGTTCTGATCTTTTAGATATCGCCCTAATACACCGGGATAGGTCGTGGCTATGCGTGTACCTCCCAGTGATTTTGGAGACTTAATACCGCTTTGCTCGGAGGCCGCTAGACATAAACGGCAGCGAGAAAAGCCAAGGCGCATCGTAATCTCGGCGTCGAGTTTTGATTTAGATGTGAGTTGTTCCTCGACTAATACGTTCTCACCGACAATCCCGATGTCAGCCGCGTTATTGGCTACAAAGGAGGGGATATCATCGTCACGGACCAGTAATAGATCAATGGGCATGTTTTTAACGCGGGCCAATAAGCCGCCGTCGCGGATGGCAAATCTTAATCCGCAGTTTTTGAGTAAGGCAAAACTACCATCCGCCAGTCGCCCCTTTTTTTGAAGCGCTATTCTTAATCGTTCTGTCATGGGATCTATTGTCCTTTTTGTCCGTCAAGTACGGCGCGATATCCTTGATGGGGCTCATCTTTTAAAAAACGGGCAACACGAGCGATAGTTGTCGTGCTCACCCCAGTCTGGGCATTGATATCGCGATAGCTTAACTGGCCCGCATCTAAAAGCTGGGCGACGTGCCATCTTTCAGACAAGGCTCGTAATTCAGCAGGCGTGCACAGGTCCGTCAAAAACTTTTCCATCAGTTCGGGTGAGGCTACTGCGGTTAAAACCGCCGCAAGGGAGCGCTTGGTTTTCGATATTGATTTTTCAGACATAATTCATACCATTGTGTTAGCGTGCTAATACACTTGTTTGATGGCATTTCAAGGACTATTTCAAACTATTTAGACCTTTATTCATGGCATCGGCGATTTTTTGCTGGCAATCAATTTGTTGTTTTAGGCTCAAACATAGAACTGGCATACAAGTTTTGTTGACATCCACGATATAGATGCGTCCATCATTTTTATCGCGCATCACATCAATTGCCCCAAAGTCTAAATTCATGTTTTTACAAAAGAGCTTAATGAGATGTATTTCTTCGTTCGAAAAGACCTCATTGGGTTCATAGACATCAACAGAAAGGTATTCTGTACCAAATCTATTATCTAGCGGTTTGTGCTTATTATAGACCAGAACGAGCTCCCCCATAACACAGGCGATTCTTAAGTCTTCACTTGTCTTTCCATTAAAAGTGCTATCAACAAGCCGCTGATATGATTGGCCGTCAATGATTTGAGAGCTGTCTATCGGGCAGGCAATGACGGCTCCGTCATGCGTGCCATTTGAGTTAGATTTTCTTACAGCAAGACCGTCATGAGTGATCGGATCAATTCTGAGCGAATAGCCAAATGTGGTTTCAAAAACATCAGCAACATGTTCTTTAGAGATGTCGTTGATAGCACCATTAATAAGGGGAGTGTCTAAGCTGTTTAAAAAGTTTTGATCAAATTTAGTATGTGTTGAGTCTTCAAAAACAAAAATATAATTGGAATTTTCAATATCGTTGACCGTTTTAATCTGCGCTAATCTGGTAACCTGCCAAATATTAAACCAAGGACCTGGTGATTGCGGATAGAAAGCTATCGTCTTCACCGGACGTCTTTTTCCAAACAAAGTTTTAAAGTCACGAAATTTAAAATAGAGGAAAATTTTAAGAACTGTTTTTGAATCTGTCAAAAAGGCTTTGTCGATATCAATAACAGCCCCGGTTGTGCCGACATATATTTTCTGGCCGCGTATGCGAATACCGTGGAAATATTGACTTATAGCCGACATGAATCCTAACCTCTTTGAGTGGCTTTAAAGTAAAATTTGCTGAGGAAGAAAGGTTAAATACATGTTTTGATAAATATCGGTTCTTGTGCCTACGTAGATGTTGATATGATAACGTCCTTTTTCATAGTATACCGCAATACGGAAGGAAATAAATTGTGCCTACGAGCGAAGCGAGGAGCGCCTTTCGAACGTTAGTTAGGGCAGGATTAAACATTAGCGAAGAGCGGAGTATAAAAACATGCTATTGACAATCTAGAATTTAATCTTTCCTTTAACGTGAGTATATGTATTGGGGTACATGATGTTGAAGTCAGCGGGTCGCTGAGATGGTTTGCAGCGAAATTTAATACGTCTGCAAGAGCTTT
>CAYXEB010000154.1:0-3957 GCA_964463835.1 uncultured Hellea sp. | reverse complement strand
GTTGGGCCTAACGCCTCACAAAGACCCGGCACCTCCGCGGTCGTTATGTGCATTTTGCGTTCTCGCAAATCACACTCCGCAGCGCTCAATCTCACCGTCTCATTTGACAGTAAGTAACGATCTCTTACCTGTCCTCCCAAATGAAAACTTACGCTATCGAGGATGGTTTCCCGATAACAAAAGAAATATACCCCAGCCCAAGTTAGTGAGGATTAATCTCCTGATTTATTTTACAAGTCATTGAAAGGGTTGAGGTTGCAGCGGGTTATTATTGAGGATTTATCTCGTTGAACATAAATCGAGAGGCTTATTTTGGGCGTTTTAAGACATTGGAAAATGATAGTTATTTCTGATTTTTATAATAATTGATCACGCTTTCTTGTATAATAGTAAAATACTAAAGTGTTGCGATGACCAATTGAAACCGCACCCAGAATAAGGACGCTGAGATGAGCGGCCTAACTCATCCTGTGAACCAAGCACGCTCTATTCACTGACATTTATGAGCGCGTCAGATAATGCGTCTGGCATTGACAAAAAAGGTGAGTGAGACGCGTTTAGCGTGAAGGTTTTGTCACAAGTTTGTCTGGCTAACATGTGTTTTTGGTAGTCTATAGAAATTGCTTGGTCCTGAGCGCAGAGAATATAAGACCGCGGCAAAGTTCCAAATTTCTCCTGGGTTAATCGGAGTTTGCTTAGGGTTGGCCGGCTCGGTTCGGTAACCAATTGCCTATGCGCTAAGTCTATCATATCGGGCGTGCAGTCGTTATAAAACACCTTGCTCGCATCACCTTTTATACGGCTCGTACCGGTCAGTAAGGACAGAGACATGACGGAGGGCACCTTAGAGCCTTTATCCTTTTGTGATAGAGATATTAGACTATCGCCGTCTTTCGGCAAAAAAGCGCAAAGATAGACAAGTCTTCTGAACAGCTCCGGCTTTTTTTCTGCCGCTGCCGATATCATTATTCCGCCCATGGAATGACCTACTAAAGTTACGCCGTCTTTGTATTTGCTTGCCGCTGAAACAATCGCTTCCACATGATCATCAATGGATATTTTCCACCCTGACGGAAATGAAGCTGAACGGCCCGGAAGATCAATGGCATCCACCTCATGCCCCAAAGCCTTTAACCGCGGCACAACGCCATCCCAACACTTCGCCGTGTGCCAAGCCCCATGTATGAGTAGAAACCTTCTTTTTTCCATAATTGCGAGGTCTCCATTGGGTTATAAATTCAATATCGCCGACTATACCCAAACCCACAGGTGAATGTACCCTCCATTGTATTAGTTGGAAATTCTTATAGCTTATTTCGGTGCTTTATCTTGATATCTGAAATCAACGTCATCCATGGGTGAGGGAAGCTGTTGTCAGTCTCTGACTATAGAGCCGTTTGGATTAACGAGGATGAGATTATAGCGGGGGTAGTGATTTCAGGGGCTCAGGACGCAATATGTGAGGATGGCTTAGACACTAATGTTTGGTCATGCCCCAAATAGTTGTTCGCGTGACAGTGAAGGGCGAGAGGCGATCTATGGCGTCTAAAACCTCTTGGCGGCTTTCTCTGGCGAAACCATTATGAACCATAACAGCTGCTTTTTGCCCACCCCATAACTTGCTCATATAGCTTTGCTCAATGGAGGGGTTGGCCAGCACTGTGTTTCCTTTGACGGGGTACATGATTGTTTCAGGAGACCACGCAAAGTGAAGCTCACGCAAGTTTTTCAGACCTGCAAACCCATCGCGCGTGATGATGGCCATAGGTCTGTTGCGCCGCCGTAAAAAGATAAAGGGTATGGTTGCGAAGAATAAAAAAGTTAAAGAGCATGTTATTAACAGCGCGCTATAATCTGACTCTGACTCCATATTACCCGATAAGAACTCGCTTAAAAATAGGAGGAGAGGGATAAGAGGTATGCAGGCAATAATCCAGCACAAGGCGGTATAAGCCCATATTTTCCACTTAGAAGCGGTGACATAGAAAACATCATTTGAAGTTTGTGTGCGCATAGTTGAGCGATAACAGACACAGTTTAATACTCCGTTATGGAAGCGCGACTGAAAGATAGCTGAAAAAGACAATCCGGAATGGCGGGGGCTGACTTTAGAGTTTGATGACTGAAGCCACCCACACCGTATGGATCACCTTGTCGAGCAAGGTGATGAGGGGAGATTGAGAATAGGACGTTACTATGTAATTCCGTCATTACACTATGTAATTCCGTCATTACCCAACTTGTCCGGGTAATCCATATGTTGAATTGACGCTTATCAATTCTCTTGCCACCTCCACCCGCTCACCGCTAAACCCATCGCATGACAATGACTCTTAAAATTGCCTCGGCGCAGCTCAACCCTCATGTTGGGGCGCTTGGTAAGAATATGGACAAGGCCAAGGCGGCCTATGCGCGAGCGAAGGCTGACGGGGCGGATATCCTCGTCCTGCCTGAGCAATTTATCATTGGTTATCCGGCGGAGGATTTGGTGCTTAAGCCTGCGGCTGTGACGGATTGTAAGGTTCATGCGGAAGGCTTTGCTAAGCTCACCAAAGACGGGCCGGCTGTGGTGTTTAACTTGCCTTGGATGGAAGCGGGCAAGCTCTACAACGCGGCGCTCTTTATGCGGGGCGGGAAGATTACCGATGTGCGCTTGAAACATCATTTGCCCAATTATGGGGTCTTTGATGAGTTTCGGATTTTCACGCGCGGGCCTCTGCCAGAACCGATAGAATTTAAGGGCATCACCATTGGCCTGCCGATTTGTGAAGATCTCTGGCAGCCGGGCGTGGCCTCGCATTTGGCCGATCAAGGTGCGGAAATTCTCATCTCGCCTAATGGGTCGCCTTGGCGGCGCACGGCGCTCTCCGAGCGCGTCGAAGCGTTAGGCGAAAAGGTTCACAATGAAGGCCTGCCGCTTGTCTATGTCAATCAAATTGGCGGGCAGGATGAGCTTGTCTTTGATGGCTCGTCCTTTTCTATGGCCGCGGATGGCACGATTGTTCAAGCGCTTAAGAGCTTTGTCGAGGATTATGACATTGCGACATGGGAGAAGGGGCCTGAGGGTTGGGTTTGTAAGGAAGCCAAGCTCGAGAAACAGTTGACAGGACATGAAGCCGATTGGCGCGCCATGTGTCTGGGCCTTAGCGATTACGTCAATAAAAATTACTTCAAGCAAATCGTACTGGGGCTTTCGGGCGGGGTGGATAGCGCCGCTGTTGCCGCCATTGCCGCTGACGCGCTCGGGCCCGAGCGCGTGTGGTGCGTGATGATGCCCTCGCGCTATACGGCGGGGGAAAGCCTGGGCGACGCCGAGGATTGCGCCAAGCGTATTGGTTGCCGCTATGACGTTATTGCGATTAAGCCTGCCTTTGACGCCTTCCAAGAGATGCTCGCTCCAATGTTCAAAGATTTGCCCTTTGATACGACCGAGGAGAATATGCAATCCCGCACACGGGCGCTCACCCTTATGGCGATTTCTAATAAGTTCGGGCCTATGGTGGTCACGACAGGGAATAAATCCGAAATGGCGGTAGGCTATGCCACGCTTTATGGCGATATGTGCGGGGGCTATAACCCCGTCAAAGATATTTATAAGACCGAGCTGTTTGAGCTGTGTAAGTGGCGTAATAAGAATAATCCCGAAGACCTGCTGGGCGGGGATTATCCTATTCCCGATAATATCATCACCAAGCCGCCATCCGCCGAGCTGCGCGAAGATCAAAAAGATAGTGATAGCTTGCCAGAATATGACGTGCTGGACGATATTCTACTTGGCCTGATTGAGCAGGAAGCGCCAGTGGAGGACATCATTGCGCGCGGCCATAAGCCCGAAACTGTGAAACGGATACAACATCTGCTCTACATCGCCGAATATAAACGCCGCCAAGCCCCGCCGGGCGTGAAGATAAGCACGAAGAATTTCGGGAAGGATAGACGCTATCCGATTACGAATGG
>CAYXEB010000153.1:0-3959 GCA_964463835.1 uncultured Hellea sp. | reverse complement strand
CGTTTGGCAAACTTGCCATGCGCTTTCAGTTTCTGATTAATTCTATTATTGCGATCGGCATGGGGGGGTTAGCGATAGCAGGCTTGGCACAGGCCGTTGATATGCCCGCATGGCTTGCGGTAAAATGGTTGGCTTTTGCTGTCGTTGCAATTGCGGCGATTGTATTGGAAAAAACATTTGGACCTGCAATTATGCTTTATGGAAAGCTGGGCACGGACGGCGCTTCGTCCAAATTGAACACAGATCTCTCTGCGGCTTTAAAACCGGTCTACTGGGCGGTGCTCGTAATTTACGCTGCGACGCTTGTCGCTGGAATTACAGGCCTCATTCATAACTAGGCAATTTCGATTAATATGTTTCAAGCCTTTTTGGCTATGCAATGGAGGCAAGCCTGGGCACGTTGTAAAGTTTACGTATTATAGCGTTGGAGTTTTTTCATAATTTAACATTAAGTCACTTGGCGCGGGGGTTAGTATTGGGTAAGAGCGGGATGAACTTTGGAGACTCGCATGAAATTCAAATCGATTATAGTTCTATCGGCCATTTCGGCTTTAGCGCTTGGGGCCTGTACACGCGCGACCAAAGCTTTGGGTATTACGAAAAATGCGCCTAATGAATTTAATATTTTAACAAAGGCCCCGCTTGTGGTGCCGCCAGAATATAATCTTCGCCCGCCGCAAATCGGCACGAGTTCGGCTGAGAATAATTACAGCCAGAAAGCTGCAAGAGAGGCTCTTATTGGCGATATTGACGCTGCTGAACCTTCGCGCGGTGAAGTTGTTTTGATGTCTAAAGCGGGCGTTGGCCGTGCAAATCAAGAAGTTAGGCTGGAAATTGATGGACAAAATTCTGTTGAGCGTAAATCGCAAGGCTTTGCCGACCGGATTTTGTTTTGGAGAGGTGGGCAATATGTGAGTCCCGATGGTTCACCTTTAAATCCAGAAGTTGAAGCCCAACGTATTGAATCTATCACTACAGCGACAGGGGGCGGAGAGGTTGAAATTACGCGCCGTCCAGGAGGCGCTAAGCTTCCAGGCTTATAGTTAGAGATTGCGGGGCGAATTTCGTCCACATTCCTACCTATTTCTAATATAGCCTAATCGCCCTCGCGCGGTTAGGCTTTTTTTATGTCCGATAGTCTCATATCGATTCGCAGGCTCCCGCCCCAAACAGTTAACCGCATCGCGGCGGGAGAGGTTGTGGAGCGCCCGGCCAGCGTTATCAAAGAACTGGTTGAGAACGCGATTGATGCAGGGGCGAGGCAAGTCGATATCCGCTATGAAGACGGCGGACGCGCGGTTATTACAATCACTGATGATGGGAAGGGGATGAGCCGCGAGGAGCTCCCGGTTGCCATAGAGCGCCACGCCACCTCTAAATTATCACCTAATGACGTCGGCGAATGGGACCTACTTAATATCGCAACCATGGGGTTTCGCGGCGAGGCCTTACCTTCAATTGGCTCGATTGCACGGCTCACCATTACTTCACAAACCGAAAGCGATGATAGCGCCTGGGAAATCAAAGTAGAAGGCGGCACGGAAAGCGGGCCTAAACCTGCGCCGAGAGTAGGAATGCACGGCACGCGCGTTGATGTGCGCGATTTATTTTATGCCACGCCCGCCCGGCTGAAGTTTTTAAAATCAGAACGCTCTGAGGCGCTGGCAATTTCTGATATCGTTAAACGTCTGGCTATGGCCAATCCCAGCGTTGGAATGACCTTATCCAATGGCAATAGAACGACGCTTAAAGTCGCGCGGCAATCAAAGGACCAAGAGGGCCGCCTTGCACGGCTAGCCTCAATTCTTGGCGCGGACTTTGGAGAAAACGCGATTGAAATAGATCAGGAACGCGAAGGCATACACCTAACGGGGTTTGCGGGCCTTCCGACCTATTCGCGCGGGAATAGCCAGCATCAATATCTCTTCGTCAACGGCCGCCCAGTGCGCGATAAGTTGCTCCACGGGGCGCTGCGCGGGGCCTATCAGGATTTCCTCGCTCGAGACCGTCATCCCGTTGTGGCGCTTTATATCGACCTGCCTAACGACCATGTTGATGTGAATGTTCATCCCGCCAAGACCGAATTGCGTTTTCGTAATCCGGGATTGGTCAGAGGGCTTATTGTTTCCGCGCTACGCCATAGCCTTGCCACGGCGGGTCACCGCGCCTCAACCACCGTGTCTGATTATGCGCTGGGCAAGATACAGGCCGAACAACCCCAATATGCATTTCAGCAAAATTATAACCGCTCCCCAAACGGCGCGCCTTACCGCCATGATCCCGCTTTGCAGCCTTTGATGGACGGCGTCACCGCCAATGATTATGGTTTTTCCGCAAAAGTTGAGGAAGTCGGGGAGGGGTATAATGCGGATCAAAATCAAGACTATACGGCCAATCCATTAGGCGCCGCGCGCGCCCAGCTCCACGAGACTTACGTGGTGGCGCAAACCAATGACGGCATTGTCATTGTCGATCAACATGCGGCCCATGAACGCCTTATCTATGAGCGCATGAAAATGGCGATGGCAGGTAAGGGCGTCGAGCGTCAAGCTCTACTTATTCCCGATATTGTCGATCTGGGCGAGACGGACGCGGCGCGGGTGCTTGCGCGCACAGAAGAGCTCGCGGAGATGGGGTTAGTGATTGAACCTTTCGGGACAGGAGCTGTGGCCGTGCGCGAGACGCCCGCACTGCTTGGCGAAATGAATATCCAAAGCCTATTGCGAGACCTCGCTGACGATATCTCTGAATATGACGAGGCGTTGAGCCTGAAAGAAAAGTTTGAACATGTCTGCGGGACGATGGCGTGTCACGGCAGTGTGCGGGCGGGGCGTAGGCTCAACGGGGCGGAGATGAATGCGCTACTTCGCCAAATGGAGGACACACCACATTCGGGCCAATGCAATCACGGCCGACCGACTTATGTGGAATTGAAGCTTGCGGATATTGAACGGTTATTTGGGCGGCGATGAGCGTCATTTGACGCTAACCTTATGCCAACCCTTTCGATAATGGGTTCACAAGCATTTCATCGAGCACAAGTGTTGGATTAGGGGGCAGGTGCTCAGCCACGCGTTTCATCCAGGCTTTAATGACGGGGCTTTGCGCGGCGCTCAACTTGTCTTCGAGGCCGAACATATAGCCCCAGACGAGTTGCGGAAAGACAGCCAAGTCGAGCATGGTTGGCGCGTCCATTTCGCCGATAAAAGGCCCGTCTCCAATATGTGACATAAGCTCTAGCCCAATACGCATATGCATATCTTTAATGCTCTCATCCAGGTCCATATGGGGTTTCATCTTCTGAATGAAGGGGGCGAGCCGTAAAAGGTCTGGCCATTTGTTACGGATATGTTCGGGCAGGGGCGTATGGGCGCTGACAAGGGCGGCCAAGCGCCAAGCGCGAAAACGGTTTTGCAAGTTTAGCTCGCCGTCAATAGCGGGCCGAAAGATGCTGATCAGGAAGGTCTCGCTAATCCAGCGGTCAATCTCCTGGATTTTACCTTTGTGTGCCTGCGGGCAGAGCGGTTTTTCGGGGAATAGCTCATCAAGCCAATGGGCAAGCTCAGAAGACTCGCGCCGGAACTCTCCGTCAATTTCCAACACGGGAACTTGGCTGCCTTTTGTATGGCCAATCGTCTCCGCTGGGTTGATAGGATTGACGGGTACGTGGGTAAACTCAATGCCTTTATAATAGAGAAAACAGCCGACCTTTCGCACATAGGGGCTTGTGGCATAGCCATAGAGTTTAACAGCGGTCATAGACGTCCTTTACTATGCGATATAACGCGCCATATCAGAATTCGAGCATTACAGGAATAAACTAAAAGCGCGAGGCGGTCACCTTGTGTTGAGGAACGGGGTTTAATCCTAATTAATTAAGGTTACTAAACGCCATTCTTTCAATGTCTTGTAAAATAATCATGCAGTTTAATCCTCACTAACTCAAGCAGGGGTATATT
>CAYXEB010000152.1:0-3977 GCA_964463835.1 uncultured Hellea sp. | reverse complement strand
TGTAATTCTTCGCGTCTAAGGTGTTGCGAAGAATGAGCGTCGCTTATAGAGTCGTTAGGGTTCACACAGGATCCACGCTTTGATTAGAAAGGCCTATTATGGCGCATAAAAACTATATGACGAAGTTTCGTGGCTTTGGCCATTACGGAATTGCGATTTTAGGCGTTTCAATGCTGGCTCTTTCGGCCTGTACGACAACGCCGTTGCCTCAGCAGCGTCCAGGCCCGGTTGTCCAGCGCCCTCCCCAGCAGCAAGCGCCTCGGCCTGATCCTGTTCAAACACGGGCGTCTGAAACTGAGACAAAGAATACGCAAGCCCCGCAAGGCCCCGTTCAGGCGCCTCAGCCACAGGAGAGCCAAGAGGTACGCCAACAACCAACTTTTGAAACGGAAAATTATTTTAATAACCGCGAAGGTCTGACCCCGCCTCACATGAACGGGCGCGATACGAAACGTCTGGCAATTTTATTACCTTTTTCCGCCAAGTCTACGCGCCTGCGCGAAGAAGCGGCATCAATGCTGCAAGCCGCTGAACTTGCCGTTTTCAACCGAGAGGAACCAGATGTTCTTTTGATGGCGCTGGATACGCGCGGCACATCTGACGGAGCAAGTAGCGCGACTCGCTCAGCGATTACGTCGGGCGCAGACGTCATTTTAGGTCCTATTTTAGCAGGATCCGTACGTTCGAGTTCACGCGTTGCCCAGCGTAGCGGAACGCCTTTGGTAGCCTTTTCGACAGACCAAACTGTTGCTGGACGCGGAACATATCTCTTATCTTTTCCGCCAGAAGCCGAGGTGAAGCGCATTGTTGATTTTGCCGCGGCTTCAGGGGCGACGCGATTTGCCTTTTTGGGTTCAGAAAACGCTTACGGTCGCCGCGTCAAAGGGGCCTATGAAAACGCCGTTGCCCGTAATGGGTCACAAATTACGGCGTCAGAAACTTATAACGGGAAAGATATTTCTGTCATGCAAGAGCCGGCCAGACGCCTCGCGGAATTTCACCGGGAGGGGGAAGAGGCAGCCAAGGAAAATGGCGGCTTAACACCTATGGCTTTCGAAGCGATTATCTTGCCTGAGGGCGGGACGGCTTTGCGCTCATTGGCTCCGCTTTTGCCTTATTATGATGTTGACCCTGCGGATGTGCAGTTCTTAGGTACAGGTTTATGGAAGAATGATGAAACCGTGCGCGAGCCAGCCCTAAATGGTGGTATTTTTGCGGGACCTGGTCAAATCGCCAAAAATGCTTTTAATGATAATTATGACAGAGCTTACGGGGAAGACCCCTCGCGTTTGGCCTCATTAGCTTATGATGCTGTGTCTGTCGGTGCTTATATAGCCGATGGTGATCCGCGGGGACGCCGCGCAAGGGCTGAAGATGGAAACGGGTTTTTTGGCGTAGATGGTTTAGTCCGGTTTAATCCAGACGGAACGCCAGACCGAGGCCTGGCTGTTTACCAAATTAAAAATGGGCGGTTTGTGGTGATTGACCCAGCCCCGACGCGGGCTCTAGGTCCGACATAAACCTTTGGGAATAGACGTGGGTAGCGTGTTAAACGGCGCGCGACTTTGCTCTGACACGGAAAGCTTTGGGCGCAGGCGGAATAAGAGTATGATAAGCTGATTTGGCCTGAAGGAAGGCTCCAACATTGGCATAAGGGCTATCAGGGTGAAAAAACTTTGCTTTTTTGCGCCATGCGGCTCGGATTTCAGCCTCTCGCGCGGCGGAAGATACACCCAATGTCATTAAAGCTTGTTGTCTTGTCATAATCCACACACTTAATAATTAGTCTATTTTTATACTTAACGAATTATAACTCATGGACTATCTTGGTAAATAAAGTACTGAAAGACATGGTTAATTTTGTCTTTCAATGGAAGCTATCACATGTCCGAAACACCTAAAGCAGATATCATTCCGGCCACACCGAGCGCGCAAGATTATGTTTGCGAGACATCGGGTTCAAGCAAGGCGAGGGACTTATCTTGGACCCAGCGCAAGGACCCGATTTCATTATTTGAGGACTGGCTGGCGCAGGCGGTAGCCGCAGAGGTTAATGATCCTCATGCCATGTCACTCGCTACCGTTGATGCGGGCGGGCGGCCTGATGTGCGGGTGGTGTTATTAAAAGGCATCGATGCGCGCGGTTTCGTTTTTTATACAAATTCCGAAAGCCTTAAAGGTGAGCAATTAAAGGTGCAAGCTCAGGCGGCATTGTGTTTTCATTGGAAAAGCTTACGCAGACAGGTCCGCGTGAGAGGTGAGGTATCGCCCGTTAGCGATGCTCAATCCGATGCCTATTTTGCATCGCGCGCGCGCGGTTCACAAATTGGGGCTTGGGCGTCTCGGCAATCGCGGCCCGTTACGGACCGAGAGGCTTTGCTCAAGGCCGCGAAAATTATCGAAGATAAATATGAAGGGCAAGATATTCCGCGCCCGCCGCATTGGTATGGATGGCGTGTAGCACCTGATACGATTGAGTTCTGGCAAAACGGGGCTTTTCGTCTTCATGATAGAATTGTGTTTCACTCAATAGCCTCGGGGTGGCAAAGTTCACGCCTTTCCCCATAAGCTGGTTGTGGTATAAGCCGTTATGAATATTATTCCAACGCTCATTATTTTGTGGATTGTCTGGAGCTTTTTTAAAAAATTTGGCGGAGCGCAGAAAACCAAAAATAAAACCAATAACAAAACTATGCGCTCGCAAGGTCAAAAATCTGAGGTCGCAGCTGATCAATCTTGGAGCTATGATAACGTCGGGTCGGGCCCCTGGGATAAACCAGCGACCCCGCCGCGCCGCGAGAGCTATATAAAACAGACAGGGCAGCAAACATTGCAACAACGTTTGGCTGCGGCAAAAAAATCCGTCCCCAATAAGTTGCAAGCGACTAAAAAAACTAAGACCGAACGGTATAATCAGACGGGGTTAAATTTGCCCAATGAAGATGACTTAAACCCCAATAGGCGTGAGGATTGGGGCGTGCGCGGAGATAGGGTGTTAACGCCCAAGACTATTGTGACGATAATAGGACTCGGTTTTATCTTACTTTTTGTGCTATCGGGCATTACGCCGTCTGATTTGGGATTATAGGGTATCATATGAGCACAAATATAATTAATGTTGAGCAGCCTGAGAAATTTGTTGGCCTGCGCAAAGTTCGCGGCTTCATTAATAAATTAACGAAAATCCTGGCTATTGGCTCACCTTTGGTTTTTATCTTGGCTGGCCTTGGGTCTAAAATAGGGATCTGGGATTGGAAATTTGGCCTTTTAACTTTAACCCAAAAGGTTGGCCCTATGCTTTTAATCGTGACGGGTGTTTTTGCATTTCTGTCTATGATCCTTGCCGCGATATCTCCGAAGAAGGGATTTTGGCTCGGCGCCTTTGCGATGATTGTTCCGCTCTTTGGCTTGGGACAATTGGCCGGCGTTAAAAATAAAGTGAATGCCTTGCCATTAATCCATGATATTACGACCAATACTCAAGATGTGCCCGTTTTCACATCCGCAATTTTGTCAGAGCGCGGCAAAGTTGAAGGCGTCAACACAGTTGATTATGCGGGCAAGCTTGCCCTAACCAAGGAAAAAGATGATGCGGGCAAGCCAGTCACAAAACTGGTCGCTGCCCTGCAAACCCAAGCTTATCCTAAAGTTAGGCCTTTGATTTTATCTCAGCCGACTGAGGCCACTTTTGAACAGGCCAAAGCTGTGGCTAAAGATATGGGGTGGAAAATTAAATCAGAAGATTTAAATGCAGGCCTAATTGAAGCGACAGACACATCATTTTGGTATGGGTTTAAGGACGATATTGTCATTCGCCTGCGCTCTGGAGAGGGTGGGGGCACAGTTGTTGATGTGCGCTCTGTGAGCCGGGTTGGGATGTCTGATATGGGCGCGAACGCCGCGCGCATTCGGCGTTTCTTGAAGAAAGTGGCGGCTAAATAAATCCGAATTAAACAGGATAATATTGCGTTTTTAAG
>CAYXEB010000151.1:0-4013 GCA_964463835.1 uncultured Hellea sp. | reverse complement strand
ATCTACTTAAAAAGAAGAGACGTCTTAAAAGGATTAGAGACGGCAAATATATCTTTGGAATCTGTGCCAACTGATAGTTTGGAGCATCAGAGATATACTCAGCTTTATTACATCTATAGTGTTATCAGTAACGGCTTCATTTTGGATAAGAGTTTTGACCAAGCATTGATGACAACTGAAAAGGCGTTGGATTTTGCGGAGAAGGCGAAACAAAAGCCTGATGCCTTTAGCCTTTCGAATAATCTCGCCGTGCTCCATTCCTACCGCGATGAATATGAAACCGCGATAGAAATCATGAAGATCGGTGAACCATATCTAGAAAAGGCTAGACCGGAACAAAAGGTCGCCTTCAGCTTTTCCATTGCAACATTTTTGGTTGAAATGAAGCAATTTACAGATGCTACGCGGTATTTAGAATGGGGATTAACACAAAATCCACCGAAGCATTATTTGCCCCATATTTACGCGACGCTTGCGATTGCGTTATCGGAAACGGGATCTCTAGATGATGCCAAAAATCTTTTGAATGATATCGAAAAGGTTGCGAACGAGACGAATTCAGCAGAGCAACTATCTATTGGAGTTCTAAGATTAAAAACAAAAATCGCTGAAAAAGAGGGCGAATATAAGTCAGCGCTTAAGTTTTCAAAAACGTGGGCAGAAGGGGAGATTCAACGGCTTAAGGCTGAAGTGAGGAATGACCGTCATGAGGCGGCGCTTAAAATTTCGGGCTCCACGAGATTATCAAACGAACGTATGCAGCGACTCGAGACAGAGACGGAGTTAAAAGATACGATTATCGATAGGGAAAAAAAGGCTAGACGGTTCTTGACGATTATCTTTGGCTTGGTTTTTTCTATATTATTGTTTTCTCTAGTTTGGCTTAGACGAGAGAAGGCTAAAAACAAAGAGATTGTCTTGGCGCATGACCGCGCGGTCGCAAGCGAGCAGGTAAAGTCACGCTTCTTATCTGTCATGTCGCATGAAGTGAGAACGCCGTTGAACGCGATTATTCCTTTGTCGGAGCAGTTGGCGAGAGTTTCAAAAGATCATGCACAGAAAAATCTTTTGATGATTATCAAAAGGTCTGGAGAAGCTTTGTTGCTGATGATGGAAAACATTATGACGCTGACTAATCAAGAGAGTTTTGACACGGCATTCTTTGAAGAAGTCAATGTGCATGAATTGGTCAAAAACACATTACGTTCGGAAGCCCCAATTATGATAAAGAAAGAGCTGCACGTTAAAGCACAAAGCAAGCGAAGTTCTTATATAGTCTGGAGCAATAAAAAAGCATTGTCGCGCGTTTTATCTAATCTTATATCAAATGCTGTGAAATTTACGAAGGTCGGAACTATAACCATTTCCTATGGCGGCACAGATGATGAAATGGTAATTACCATTCATGATACCGGTATAGGGTTTGACGTTCAACAATTACCGGAGCTGCTAGAGCCATTTGTTCAAAATGATGATTCAATATCTCGCTCCCATGAGGGTGCAGGAATTGGATTGTCTGTTTCTCATAAACTCCTACAAAATCTAGGAGGTCGGATGGAAGTGAACTCATCTGTAAGCATTGGAACAGAAGTTTCAGTGATTCTACCGACAGGTCTAAAATCTCAAAAATTAGCAGCCTAAACGCTAAAAGGTCATTTGAGTCCAAATATCCTGAGGGAATGCTGTTGGGAACGCCGCTATATTAAATCCCTCTACTAGAATCTATCGAATGAGCTTAGGAACCACTATTTTTCCAAACAAGCCATAGAGGAATCCAGATGAGAGTCAGTGTCGTTATACCTTTGATAGATTGATAAGCGATCCAAAGCCAAAAAAGGTCTTTCTTATGAGTTTTAATGTATTGAATGGCTCGTCTTGGTGAGAACCTTGTAATGGAATTAAAGTATTTTTGAATGATCACATTTATCTCTAATGAAATTTCGCCCTTTAGTCTAAGTCTCTTGTATTACGACTTCGCGCAAATGATAATAGAAAAATGAAGCCTTCTTCAAAATATTCTCCCAAACGCCTCGCGTGGTTAAGTCTTGGTCTTCTATGCGTTGTATTAGGGACGATTGGCGTAATTTTGCCATTAATGCCCACGACCGTTTTTCTTCTTGTAGCAACCTTCGCATTTGCACGCTCGTCACCCAAACTTCATAATTGGTTATTGGAGCATAAGGTTTTTGGTAATATGATTAAAAATTGGCAGAACCATAAAGCCATTAGTAAAAAAGCAAAACGAGCCAGCGCTGTCTCCATGATTGCCATAGTTGCTTTGTCATGGCTTATGGGGGCTCCTTTATGGGTATTAGGAAGCCAAGTCGCGATATTGGGACTGGTTGCAATTTTCATTATAACGCGGCCTCTTCCACCCGAGGCATGAGTCAATTTTCATATGAAACGCCTACCCAATTTTATTCTTGAGAATAAACAGCTTTAATTAAGCGACTTAGGGCTTACGACGAACAAACCGTAAAACCTCTATCAGCAATACAGCACCTATAAATTGATAGGCCGCCCCTGGGTAAGATGAGGATAAAAACCAATGGGCAAATACAAGTGCAGTCGCCAGATAAATCAAACGATGTAAACTCTGCCAGCGTGGTCCCAGTTTTTTCACTGAAACATTATTGCTCGTCAAAGCCATAATCAGAAAGATAAATACCGCAATCCAGCCTGTGAGCAAGTTGGCCCTTTGCGCCTCTTTCAAAATCACCTCTGCGCCCCAGTTTCGCTGAATATAGGCAGCTGTGTGTAGCGCCGCATAACAAAAAGTCGCCACGCCAAGAGCGCGGCGATGGTACATTAATTTTCTCGGCCACATGGCCTTGGGAAAAATCCGCCGAAATGGCGTTGCCGCCAAAGCAAATAATAAAAAAGTAGCGCTCCAAAGGCCCGTTTGATTTAGGGCATCGCCGTAATTCATTCCCTCATTGGCATAAAAGATGAGGATATAAATCGCAGGCAGAGCTAGCAAAGTCCAAAGGACATATTTGCCTATCGACTTACTCATATCTCTCTAACGCTCGGCTGCTGTAATTTTTCGCAACACCTCTAGACTGTCCTTACCTCGATTAATTCGCAAATCTTTATCGACGAATGTCACTGTCGATCTTGATTTTGTCTGGGCATCAGATGGCATGTACACAGCGAGCTTCGCATCCTCAGACAAGCCAAGAACTGAGCGCAGTTCTTTCAAATCAACATCAGCTCTCGCCGGGACAAACTCGACATGATTAAACCACAATTCAAATACATTAGGGACGTCTTTTGCCAAGCTTAGCTCAGCAGTTGATATATGAAGCAATGGTATCTCACCCGCGTTCATAATCTTCATATTTCTATAAAAGCTCTTTTCTAAATTTAACTCTTGCAGCGCCATTTGTGTGGTTAATCTGGAGTCTCCACCTCCATGATTTCCCCAAGTTTGACTCGAAAAAAGACTCGCCCATTGTCCGGTAAGTATTTCAGTCATGTCAGTTAGCTTGGGAGGCTCACCTGCCGCTTGTTCCAGCTTAACCACCGCCGCGTCTATACTCTTTGTAATTTCTGTCGTAATTGTATCGCCTAACGTATAATTCGCGAGAGCTTCAAGCAATTCAGCTTTAGCTTTTACAACGGCCTTATCAGCAGCCTTTTCAACGTCTGTGGCTTGTGAAACTGGGGCCGAACACGCCATTAAAACAATCAGAGGGATAAGAAGTGTTAGCTTAAGTTTAGCGCATGACATATGTCTCTCCCCTTGACGTTTTCCTTAAATTCGATTTTCATTTTTTCCGAAGTGAATCCAAATTTATTAATATTCCGCCGCAGAGTGGTTATATATTACGTCGGCCAAAGGCTTTACCTTAAAGCATTCAGATTTTAATCCTCAAAAACCTGCTCATAAAATCATAAATGTTTCAGATATTTACAAAATAAACATAGAGTTCAATCCTCACAAACTTGGGCTGAGGTATATTTCTGGTGTAATCGGGAAACCATCCCCGAGAGCATAAGTTTTCATTTGG
>CAYXEB010000150.1:0-4133 GCA_964463835.1 uncultured Hellea sp. | reverse complement strand
GGCGGCTGCATTTTTAGCGTTGTTTTGAAACCATGCTCTCAAGAGGACGTGCTCGCTTTTGTAAACGCACTGCAGATATTCGGTATTGGTTATTCTTATGGCGGATTTGAGAGCCTTTGTATCCATTGCGACCCACAGCTCAAACGTAAACACGCTGAATCACTCGGCGGACCTCTTATTCGTTTCGCTTGCGGCTTAGAAAGCCTCAATGATTTAAAAAATGATATAAAACAAGCATTTGAAAAACTATCTTAATATCAGAGCAATTTTGTTTGTATTCTGCGTACTTCTAATAGTCTCAACTCTTGCTTCCTGCATCGGAGCAAGAACCATAATGCAGACCACCCCTAAAACTCCTAAATCGATTTCCGCCTCTCCGCCGCTAAATTTTCAAAACCAAGAAGTCTGGAAATCCCGGAAATCTGGAATATTCCAACAGTTGGAAAAAGAAATTTACGGGAAACTTCCGAAAAACAAAAACACTAAACTGATTCATAGTCGCAGCATTCCTAATGACTTTAGAAATATAAATATCGAGGAAATTACTTTACAGTCAGAATACTACATCAAAGAAGGATATCCTTCTGAACAAACCCCTCAAAACATAGAATTCAAAGTGGTTCTAATTTCGCCTATTGAACCAACAGCAAGTACACCCATAATAATGATGGAGAGCTTTTGTCCAAATCATAACGTCATTCCAGTTGCGGGCATCTCCAAACCTGAAAACGTTTCTTTTTCATGTGATGGTACCCGACTAATGCATTTAGTCGCTGGATTCTTTTTTGGCCGCTATATTAAAACTCCGCCTATTCAAAACATTATTGACCGAGGTTACGCCTTGGCAGTTACATTCCCATCAGATGTGTTTCCCGATTTGACTTCTGCGGCTTCAATTTACAAGCATGCTGCGCCAAATCCTGAAAATCGCTGGGGGGCTATAGGCGCGTGGGCGTGGCAATTTTCGCTCTTGTCAAATTATTTGGACACGGACCCAAGGTTCACACATACAATCGCTTATGGGCACTCTCGATACGGAAAATCAGCACTGCTCGCCGCTGCTTATGATGAAACAATAGATAGCGTCATTGCTCACCAGTCAGGTACAGGCGGAGCCTCCTTATCTATCGATAAGCCAGGAGAAACTGTTGAACTTATTACCCAAGTCTACCCGCATTGGTTTACACCTGGATATTCAGAGGAAAACTTAACTCTAGATCAACATCATTTATTAGCCCTTTTGGCGCCAAGATCCATGTTATTAGGAAATGCTATGAGAGATGTTTGGTCAGATCCTGAAGGCGCATTTCGGGCGGCTCGTGCAGCCACACCTATATATCAGCTCTTCGAATCAAACGGATTATCGCAAAATAAATTAAATGTATTTGACCCCACAGCCGATATTTCTTTCTGGATCCGGCGCGGTACCCATGGAGTTGTAAAAGAAGATTGGTCTGCCTTTTTAGAATTTTTGGACGCTCACTTTAAGGCTAAGTAAAAAATTGAAGGGATGGCAGGCCCGGCAGGACTCGAACCTGCAACCTGCCGCTTAGAAGGCGGCTGCTCTATCCAGTTGAGCTACGGACCCTTAATTCTTAATGCGTCCAAGGTAGTTTTCTGTCAAAAGCAAAATTGTCTGCGTACGAGCGCGTGATGCGTTTGACTTTCTGAGCCTGAACTACCTGATGAGGAATATTCTTAGACTTAGCATATCCGACAGCAGCCTCCAATGAATCAAATTTCAGGTCGAGTTGTTTATACATATTCGTTGAACGTTTTGTTCCCGTCAGAGGATCGATAGGCTCCGGCTCATGGCCGAAGAACTCTAAAACCCAATACTTTGTGTTTCCTCGACCTGATGTCATCGCGGAGGGAGCCGGTTGGTAAATTTTTGCTAGCATGACATGCTCCAAATCACTTCAGAGCCTGACATATATCGGCAAATAGTAACTGTAAATCACATATCTCGATTAAATGCCGAATTGAGCATAGATTTTACATCCGATATCGACTGTGCATTTTTTAGACGATCTGAAATATTTTTATTTGAGGGTCTATTTGCGTGTTGATTTTGCAGTTGCGCGCGCCTTACCTGCGCATTCGCAATTGCGGCCGTTTGTTGCGTCTGCCCCGGCATAGGCTGACGTGTTTGCGGTTGAATTGTTTGAGCATAAACTGGTGGAGATTGCCTGACCGAGGATTGAGTTTGCCTATTATTACGCTGCGGGACAAATCCCGAATGTGATTGAGAATGTGGTGCCATTGCCCTGTTTTTATTTGAATTACCGTAATACTTTGCCGTTTCATCCTTTAAACGATTGCGAGCACGCCACCGATCGAAAACAAGATTCATAAATTCCGGTGAAACATCCGGTCGGTTCCAAAGATCAGTAAAGACAGCGCTTGAACTATGAGGCCGATACTCTTCAGCAAGTGTATTTAAAATAACACGCATAGGTAGGTTCACAGACTCACCAAAAACCATCGTTTCAGCAGTGCCGAGAGACGGTAAAAACGAAAGTAATTCGGCTGCGCCGTCAGGAACCGCGGCGCGAACAAAATCTTGGTCGACTTCATTTGATAAGCGCATAGAGAAAATTGTTGAACACTGCGAGAGGGTTGAAACTTCCAACTCGGAGGGGCGCTGTGATATTATACCCAAAGAAACTCCATATTTACGGCCTTCTTTAGCGATTCGAGATATCATCCTGCGCGTTGAGTGGAAACCCAAACTCGGGTCACGCGGGATATATCTATGAGCCTCTTCGCAGACCAACAAGATAGGGATTCGGCGTTCGCTCCAAGTCGCGAGTTCAAAGGCTAGTCGGCTAATAACCGAAACCACAATATTTAGGGCTTCAGACGGAATACCCGAAAAGTCCATAATAGTAATCGGTTTATCCTCCACGGGAATACGGAAAATTCGGCCAACCAAGGTGTCTATTGGAGGAGGGGCTGCTTGATTTCTGAAGATGAATTGATATCGCGGGTCTGCCATGATCATCTGAATTCGACGTTTGAGGCGTTTATAGGGCCCCAAATTGGAATTATTTTCCAATTTCCCCATATTAATGTCCAAGAGCTTTATAACATCTCGAATACGATAGGGTACGGGCGAGTCGAGCGTGATATGATTGGCCCGCTGAAGCTCAGCTTCGATATCATCAAGTTTTGTTTGCGCGCTAATGTCATCATTTTGCTGCATACGTTCATAAAGCCTCTTTGCTTTCAATATAACATCATGTAGTACTTCCTGCTCTTCTCGGGCCTGATCTTCAATTTCACTTGTAAAGAGCTCAACTGTCTCAACAAAGTCAAACATCCATATCGGCAAATCTAACGAGTCATTGGAAATGACTTCAGCCTTATCACCAAAGCTTTTTGAATACTCATTATGCGGGTCAAACACAACAATATGTGCTGTTTGGTTCTCCCGAAGGATGGCTTGCAAAACAAGCGCAACAGTACAAGATTTACCAGAGCCTGTAGAGCCGATAATAGCAAAGTGCTTTGATAACAATTCGTCGGTTCTAACTTTTGCGACAATAGAATTATCTTGCTGTAATCTACCTATTTCTATGCATGGCGTATTTTCTCTATTGAAAATGACCTGCAGATCCGCCGGGGACATATTGTATACAGGTTCATTGAGAACAGGGAAGGACCTCACCCCTCTAAAAAACTTAGTTTCACGTGTTGTCGAATTTGTGGTGATTTCACCGAGAATATTCAAACTGGCTATACACCCTTCATTATTTCTCGAACCTAGTTTCAGCGACGACACCATAACGATAACCAGCGAGTTTCTCGTTACAATTTTCAAAATGGTTCCGATTTGCGCCATATGAAGCTGATTATTATCTACAATAGACTGATTTATTTCAATAACAGCGATGGATGAGCTAACATTATGAACCCGCCCAATTTCCACGGTTTGATGCGTCTGAACCGCAGGTTGCACCGACGTTTGCGCTATAGCAGTTTCAGGCGTCATTATTTTCCCCATTAGAAATGAGGATTATATACAAGACTTAGGTTATCAAAGCCTTACGATTAAACAAAGTTTTACAGGTGAAACATCTAAGCCAATGGTCGGGGCGGCAAGATTCGAACTTGCGACCCCCTGTTCCCAA
>CAYXEB010000149.1:0-4140 GCA_964463835.1 uncultured Hellea sp. | reverse complement strand
AACACATGAGGGCGCTATGACTCACAGATTTATCACAACCGGAAAATTACTGGCTTCCAGCCTTATTATTTCTTTGGCATTTTCATCCACGGCAATGGCGCAGGCTAAAAGCACATCGACGGCGCCCGAGGTAACGGATGCCATAAAACCCGCCAATACCTATGGCGCTACCCGCTCAAATCGGTCTTCGAATATCGCCGCGCCATCGGGCGAAACGCCAGATGTGGGTGATGCCTTACCAAACGCCACGTCCTATGGCTCAACGCGGAATAACAAACAGCAGGGTGGTGGTATAGTTGCGCCAACTGGCGAAACCTCGGAAGAACTAACAGAAAAACTAAACGCAGATGGCACTCCGTATAAGCTTGGAAAGATCCATTTAAATCTGAAAACTATAGCCCCTGAGCAAAAAGACTGCGTTACTGTCTCTGGAACAACTGACATAAATTGTGATGTCGAAGCTAGGCGGTTGCCCACGGGACAAAACAATGTCCTTGCGCGATCAGCGCCTGTTGAAGGAAAGCAGGATGTAGAGGATGCAACTGCTAGCGAGAAGACTACAAGAGAAAGTTTAAAAACATTTTCCCGAAATTCTAAACAGATTGATGAAGCCGAAGGGCTGTTTTCTAGACGCTCAGATATTAAGTAATACACTCCTGACAAGAACAAAAATTCCCTTTTAATACAAAAGCACCGCTTTGGTTTTCACCAAAGCGGTATGGATAGCCCAATAAAACAAGGGTGAGTTTGCAAGCCGAAAATTGGGGGCAACCTTTAGGGGGAACCGATTTTCTGCTTTCAAACGAGGGGCGGAACGGCCCTTAAATTAGACAACCCAAATTCTGATACAGTCTTAAATTCGGGCACATAGGATTTGTGTTTGCCTCTTATCTCGTGTAGCGTTTTCATGTCGCTATGCGACCAGAGCATTCAAACTCTGCAACAAGCGGTTGGTATCGACCGTAACGATGCCTCTCCACTCTTATGAGATCGGGGAGGCGGTGACGTATGTCCAGAGCCGCCTCGTTTTTACGTGATGGCTTAAAGGTCATTGCGGTTGTCTTGTTGCAACTTTATATGACTACGGACAATCAAGAGACCCAATCCAATCTAGAAATACCCTCGCACTGTCGTCCCAATTTTTTGCTAACATTAAATCATGTGGAGCATCCGGTATGACATGGGCCTTCAGGCCGAAGCGCTCTGCGAGCTGCTCTTGGAGCTCCACAGGAACAATTGTATCGCCGCCTGCGGCCACTACACATGCCGGTGTTTTTAACGGAATCTCTGGTGCTTTCGGCAAAGATTTCCCTGTGGCAATACCGACAAATGCTAACCAAGCTTCATTCCCCAATCTTGCCATCATACGGTCAACAGTAGCTTCATCCGCATCTGGCTCTAAAAACATATATTTTGCGTTTTTTCGACTCGAGACCAATGGGTAGAGTGACAATGTTAAATTCGATTGTATTTTTTTAAGAGGGTGAACCGTCAATTTAATACCAACAACCCCTGCAGATGGGAGCGATGCCAGAAACCCTACGCCTCGAACATTCGGGTTGTCGTTCAACACATGTTGGCACAGCAGCCCGCCCATTGAATGCCCGATAATGATGGGCGGCTGGGGCATAGCCTCTATAACGGATGTTATATCCGCCAAAAAATCATCCACTGTGGTAAAGCGTAAAGGCTTCTTCTTACCGCTTTCCCCATGGCCGCTTAAGTCCATCGCCCATGTTTCATGACCAGCCTCTGCGAAGTAATCTAGGTAGTTACCTTCCCAGCACCAAGCGCCGTGCCATGCACCATGTAGGAGTAAGACTGGTGGCTTATTCTTCAATAGCTGTTTAGGTTTTTTTTGAAGCGTATGAATATGGCCAATCATGATTTTTGGGATTTTTGTCAAATTCATGATCCCCATTTATTACGTAATAAACTAGCCGTAGAATGCCCCCTAAGAAGAAGGGAACAAGGTTAAATCTAGTGTATTTTTAATTACTATCCAGAGCGTTACGACTATTAATCCGCGATCCAAGATCCATGAAACCCTGCTGGAACCCGAACGGGTAGATGGATGCGGCAAATAGGGTCGTCTTCTATATCCTGAGTATTGAAAATAACCAGCTCGCTTTTATCCTCTTCGGCATCATGGACAAAACTCATTAGATAGCCATCATCCTCGGATTTCGCATTTTCCTTCGGGATAAAACTAGCCTCACTGCCCGTGCGGCCATTCTTTAAATGATGACCTTTGCGTTCGCCAGAGACTAAATCATATTTATGATAGCCTGTGATAAAAGGCGTACCTTGATTGAATTCCGCCGCGTAGCCAAAACGAGTGGGCTGTCCTACTTTCAAGGGGGATACAATTGGAAAATCAATGCCCAGGTCATCAATTTGTTTCTCTATAACTTTGCCCGTTTTCAGGTTGATAAACCACTGATGAAGTTTTGGAGACGGAGGGTTTTCCATTCCAACAGAGGTATAGCCAAACAACCGAGGCGCAGTGAAAACAATCTCTTCGCCAAATTCATAGGCATTCATTGTATGATAAATATAGCAGGGTTCAATTTCGAACCATTTCACATCATCGCTCGTACCACCCCGAGGCATTATCCCAATGCGAGCGCCATAAGACTCATCGTAATTTACGGGAATACCAGGCTCCAGAAATTTCTTCATATCCCAGAGCATTGGCAGGTCTAAAAATACTGCGTAATTTTCTGTGATCGCAAAGTCATGCACCATCGTCGCCGCTTTGACATCAATAATCTCAGATTGGACTAATTCACCCGCAGTAGAGACGCGGTGATAGGTTAGAAACGGCGGCATCACCCCATATCCAAAAAAGAGCATTTCCCCAGTTTTAGGACAAATTTTGGGATGCGCCGTCATGTTTCTCTCGAGCTTGCCGCCGAAATCATAGACACCCACCGTCTCCATATCTTTTGTAAGCTCATAAGGCGCATGCATTTCTTGCAGCGCTAACACTTTACCCGCATGACCGACGACATGCGTATTCGCGAGTGAGTTTCCAGGAATTCTCATGGCCTCTCGGGTCATAACATCTTCTTTTAAAAGAGGCGTTTGGATATAGCGATTACGATACCAGTTGGCTTTTCCGTTTTGGATTTCCACACCATGTATCATGCCTTCACCGAGGAACCAGTCAGAACTGACTGAGACCCTCGGGTTCGCTCCGTTTCGGAAATAACGGCCATTTAATTCACGCGGAATTTCACCCGTAACTTTCAGTTTCGTCTCTGTCACTTCCTCAGCGACGGGCGCGAAATTTCCCGTCATCCAGAAAGGTTGTTCTATATCCGATTGCTTACCCATTATGATAGGCTCCTAAAAATCAACTGAGGCTTCGAGACCATATATTGTCGTGGGCGAACCGACGGCAAAAGTAAAGATGCCTGGAATTACAACAGAAGTACCGACTCTACCTGCACCATCGTCAAAGGCATCATTGATAAAACCCGTTAAGGATACTTTTGGCCCCGAGCCTAGATTTGTCACAGTTGCAGAAAAGTCAAACCCTTTATTCCCATCAACGCGGTCACGGTCTAATCCTAGCGGATCAGCCCCCGCAGATGTCACGATGTCACTTTGGAAATTATAGCTGGCATCCAAAGTTAGTCCAACATTACCCTCAAATATGTCGCGGTCATAAGTTGCTCCAACCGAGAATGTTGTGTCCGGACCTGCACGTAAATTACGATTATCTGCGTCATCAACCAAACCATCACCAAGAATAGGCGCGCCTGTTTGGGGGTTTATACCAATTACCTCCGGCACAAGAAACTCATCAAATTCTGCATCCGTATAGCCGAAAGTACCTCGCAAAGTTATATCTTCAGTGACACGTGCAAGCGCTTCCAACTCAAAACCTGCAATGTCAACCTTGGAAGCATTTTGTACAGTTGTTGCCGTCGCTGTACTCCCTGGTACACCAGTCAAAATTTCTTCCTGTTTGTCGTCATAAATTGCCAGAAAAGCCGTTGGGTTAATGCGTAATCTATTATTGAAAAATTCAGCACGGGCCCCAATTTCAAAACTATCCACAGTCTCCTCGTCAAATGTGGTTTCCACAGCAAAAGGCGTGAAGCCCCGTCCATTAAAACCACCGCTCCGGAA
>CAYXEB010000148.1:0-4192 GCA_964463835.1 uncultured Hellea sp. | reverse complement strand
CAGGTGGGGCGCTTGCGATTTCTCAACAGGTTTCACCAGGAGCCATTGTTGCGGGCTCTATCATTATGTCTCGCACTTTGGCGCCAATTGATCAATTAGTCGGTAATTGGCGAAGCGTTACAGCCGCTAAAATGGCCTGGCATAGGCTCGAAGAATTAAAAGCTGGCGCGAAGGATGAGGTAGCGGACTTCATTCCGCTGCCGCGTCCTGAACCGCGTATAGCGATGCAGCGCTTATGTATCGCTGCACCGGGCATGAAGGAGCCTCTGATCCGTCCTTTTGCACTTGAGCTGAATGGCGGCCAGCTTACGGCGTTGATGGGAGCAAATGGTTCTGGAAAGAGTAGCCTCTTACAAACGATTGCTGGGGCTTGGGAGCCTCACTCAGGTCATGTTGTCCTTGGCGCGCGAGACCTCCATCAATGGGTCGCTGAAGATCGCGGGCAATATTTAGGCTATGTTCCGCAAAACGTTGAATTGCTTCCGGGAACAATTGCGGAAAATATTTGCCGTATGTCTGGCGCCGAGCCTGATGAAATATTCTCTGCTGCAAAACTCGCGGGGGCCCATGAGATGATTTTGGCGCTTCCGCAAGGCTATCAAACGCCAATTGGGATGCCGGGCACGCATAAACTCTCAGCTGGTCAGAGGCAGTTAATCGGTCTCGCGCGTGCCCTCTTCGGAGATCCCGTTCTTATTATTCTGGACGAACCGACCGCGAATCTAGACCCAGAGAAATCGCGAGAAATAACCCAAAACCTCGTGAAAATTGCTGGGCTGGGCAGGATTATAATCGCGGCAACACATGATAGTAACCTGATTGCTGCGACCCAGAATATAATGGCCATCAAACAAGGCACTTTGATGACGGCTGATACAAAAAAATATCTGGAAGCAAATACTGCGAAGGCAAGGTCAACGAATGTTGTTCATCCACTTCGCTCATCGATACAAGGAAGGCATACAGCATGAATCCTTTGAAAGATAAGCTCGTACGCCGAATGGGCCTCACTTGTGTTCTGGGTTTTGGTGGCTTCTTGGCATGGGCCAGTATTGCCGCCCTTGAAGAAGGTGTGGCCTCAACAGGACAAATCATTGTCGAAGATAACAGGCAACTGGTTCAACATCTTGAGGGTGGATTGGTTAAAGAGATTTTTGTTCGCGAAGGTGATATTGCGCAACAAGGCACAGTCCTTGTGGTGCTTGAAAAAACACGTGCTTTGGCTAACCGAGATCAAATTATACAAGAATATGCGGCTTCTGCGGCATCAGTCGCTCGGCTTGCAGCCCTAAGAGATAATGAAGCTATTCCCGATTTTTCAAGATTGGACGGGCTTGAATTAGGTGCTGTTGAACAGCGAAATATCATTCGCCGCGAATCGGACTTATTCACACAACAGAAAAATGCACTTCAGTCGGATATGGCGGTCCTTCAGACACGCATACGTGCGGCTGAAAAAACGATTGAGTCGCGAAACCGCCAAGTGGAAATCACAAACACGGCTTTGCAATCGGCATATTCCGAGCTTGAGTTGGTTCGCGAGATTTTTGCTAAACAATTGGCACGTAAAGATCAGGTGACGACGACAGAACGTCTCGTGGCCAATTTGGAGGGTGAAAAAGCGCGGCTAGAAAGCGAAGGCGAAGCTGCTGAATCAACAATATTAGAGTTAAAGGCACGAATGGTTCAAACACGGTCAGATTTTGCTCGTAACATTGCCTCAGATCATCTTGAGGCAAATGCAATTTTGCTGACTGCAGAAGAGCAATTGCGAACAGCGCAAGATGTTTTGAATCGATCAGAGATTATCGCACCAGTTTCGGGTGAAGTCCTCAATATGGCTTTTTCGACGGTCGGCGGTGTTGTCAGACCGGGTGAAACCTTGATGGAAATTGTCCCCGATATTGACCGCGTAACGGCCTCTGTCAGAATTGCAGCTGTTGATAGGTCTTCTGTGCATGAAGGTCAGACCGTTAGAACCCAATTTTCGTCCTACAAGGGATGGCAAGCCCCTCGCCTAGAAGGATTGATTACGGATATTAGTGCTGACCTTAAAGTCGACCCCGTTACGTCAGTGAGTTATTATGAAGCCAAGGTTCATGTCTCACCCGAAGAAATGGCAAAAACGAATAATGTAGAAATTACGCCAGGTATGCCTGTAGATGTATTTGTTTATTCGGGTAAAAGTCGGACATTTATGGAGTATATATTCGAGCCACTAGGCGAGTCTATCTTTCGTGGTTTAAGAAACTCATAGGTCAGGTCAGCCATGCGTTTTGTTTTATATCTGGTCACGAGCTTGTTCTTTATATTGCCGGTACTGGCGCATAGTCAAACCGACTTTGTTGAACCAATAGGCGATCAATGTTTGCCCATTGGAACTGTCATTGATTTGGCGAGGAAAAATTCTCCAGATGCAGGAATAGCACGTGCGCAAGTCGGGGAAGCTGAAGCTGATATAACAGCTGCGAAAAAATTATTTTCGCCGCAATTCTCGACATTTGCTCGATCCGGCGTGGGTGATACGGGGATTACAGATAGTGGTGTTTCAAACCAAATTGGGTTTCGGGCGTCTCAACGCATTTTTGATTTTGGGGATTCCAAATTTGCTAAAAAGGCAGCGCAAGCTGGATTAGAAGCGCAACAATTTCAAGCGCAATCTACAACGAACATCGCCGTACTATCGACTTTAAGGTCTATTATAGATCATCAACAATCTCTGGCCCAAAGTGAATTAACTGCGCAACGTCGGAATTTTTTCCGAGAGCAAAAAACGCTGACAGAAGCTTTATTATCTGAAGGCGGGGCAACATTAACGGAACTTGCGAATGTTTCTTCCAGACTGGCAGAAGCTGAGTCATTTTATCAAGAACTTCAATTTGTCCAATCACGCTCCTTAACCCAGATCCGATCGGATATCCTTAGTTCTCGAAAACTCTGTAATACGGCATTAAACCTTGATGACCTATTTCCAGTCGTTAAGAAGTTGCAGGCACCTGGATATGCAAAACAGATTGCGCGCGAGCAAAGTCCGTTTTTATTGGGATTGTCAAAGCGTATTGAAAATCTAGATGCAGCACTTGAGCGTCAAAACAGAAGCAGTCTTCCCGTTATATCAATTGTTGGGACTGGCTCTTATGCCTCTTTCGATCGTTTTGATGATTTTCAATTTAGAGATAGGCTGGGTGTAGATGTAACCGTTCCACTGACTGGCGGGACACTAAAATCCGAGAAACAACGAGCTTCTGCTCGGTCAAATATTGCGAGAGCTGAATATACACGCGCCCTCAGAGCGGCGGAAGAAAATATTGATATAACGCTCCACAGGATCAAGTCTCTCAAAGAGCAATTGATTCATTTGCGCGAAACCGAAAAACAGATGAAATTGAGATTTGATTCAGCACAAATTGAAAAAGATGCTGGTGTCAGGACTTTGCAAGATTTGATTGAAGTTCGCTTAGAGTATGAGCAGGCCGGTTTGACTCGAATCAGCGGTGAGTTTGAACTTGAGCGACAGTTTATCGTGCTTTTAGAGCAAGTCGGGATCTCCATTTCACTTACGTAGTGAGTTTTAAAAAACGCTATCTCAGAAAGGCACACAATGAGTGAGGTGACGCGAAATTTTTGCTGACCCGGCCAACAAGCTGCGGGGCTTATATCCATATTACGGCACGCCGGGTCATACAGACAGTGCAGCATCAGGTAATCCTGCACGTTTAAACCTCGAAGATCAAAACACTACGGTTTTGCCTCATGTTTCTGAATATCATCAGACCGTCTATCGGTTGGAGGGGGCGCCCGGAACTACGGACACTGTAACCTTTCAATCAACGGTTGGGTCGGATAATCTGACAGCATGGATTGAAAACGACTCGGGCGTGGTCATTGCAAGTTCAACGTCTGACACAAACTCAGATGACGGATGGATATTTGGAACAAATAATAGCACAACACTAAACTTCACTTATCCGGCAGATGGCACCGTATATCTTTATGGCGGGCTTTTTGATCCCACCGCGAATTATGGCCCGACCCAAATTTTCGATTATACTTGCCCCGCCCCTTCACTATCCATTACAAAAATCGCCGATAGTCAAGGTCCGCATAAAGTTGGTGATGTTGTCACTTATACATATACGGTCACAAATGATGGCAATGTGAATATTAATGATGTCACGATCGCGGATACCCA
>CAYXEB010000147.1:2179-4331 GCA_964463835.1 uncultured Hellea sp. | reverse complement strand
TCTTTCGACTGCTGTTTTCATACTCACCTCCTGTAAAATTATAATTTACAGAAGAGTCTCGCCATATCTACACTTTCGACAAAAGGGAACAACTAAAACTCGTTACAGAGCAGTGGCTTGATTTCACAACCGTCAAAATTAATAGCCTCACGTTTTTTTCACGGAGATGTTCCCTTTGGGCCAAAAGCTATAATTCTTAATAATTTTAATTTGAACGATAATTGCCTAATTAATATCCCATATTTTTGCATGAAAATTCCAAGCGGTTTTGACAATATTTTCAATATCTGAAAATTTAGGATCAAGCCCCAATATTTTTTTTGCCAAAGATGTATCTGAATATAGCTGAGTTAAATCACCCTTACGGCGAGGGTGAAACTCATATGGAACTGCTCTTCCCGTGACCTTCTCAATAGCGTTTATAACCTCTAAAACGCTAACACCTTTGCCAGTGCCTAGATTGCATTTTAGTGTATCGTGCTCATCGAGGGCTTCTAAGGCGCTAATATGCGCTACAGCGAGGTCCGTCACGTGAATATAATCTCGAATGCACGTCCCATCAGGCGTATCATAATCATTCCCAAAAACATGTAGCCCATCCCCCAAACCAGCTGCCGCCTTAAGCGCATTAGGAATCAGATGCGTTTCTGGGTCATGATCCTCCCCAATTTCTCCGTCCTTATCCGCCCCGCAAGCGTTAAAATATCTTAAAGCTGCATATTTTAACCCATAGGCATTATGATAACTTTCCAAGATTTTTTCGGCTGTGTGCTTTGTATGTCCGTAAACGCTTTTAGGGAGCTGCAGTGCGCTTTCTGAGAGTGGCATATTTTTAGTTTCGCCATATGTCGCGCAAGTGGATGAAAAGACGATTTTTTCAACATTTGCGCGCCGCATAGCATTTACGAGAGAGAGCGTTCCCATAACATTATTATCGTAAAACTTATCTGGCTTAGTTTCACCTTCACTAACTTCTATGCAAGCTGCAAAATGCATGACAGCCTCGATGGGGTATTTGTTAAATACATTATCCAGCCCCTCGCCATTTCTAATATCTACCGTTTCCAAAGGGCCCCATTTAACAGCATATTCATGACCAGTAGATAAGTTGTCGACAGTTATCGGGACATAGTTAGCTTCAGACAGAGCTTTACAGGCATGACTCCCAATGTAGCCGGCGCCGCCCGCGATTAAAATATTTTTCTTTTTAGTCATATCCCAAAAACTCTTCGTTTAATCGTATATCGAAATACTTTAAGTAAGCCCAGATTACTTATCAATCAGTAAGTGCAAAACGCTTCGATACATTTAGACGTGCAACCCGTCTAAATGTATGAACCACAGTTTTGTGAATACTAAAATTTGAGCATTATATATAGGCCTAGCTATTACTGACCCCGCTTACCGCAGCGTCAAAGAGAACTTTCTCCACAGATTTCACCCATAATTTTTGATCTGGCAAATTATTTACAACCCAATCAGCTGCTGCTTCACATTGAGCTTCAGGAATATTTTGTTCCAGTATAGATGGCATTTTCGATAAAATATCTTCTACATCGTTGAACCACATGATGGGCGAGTTCGAAAAAACATTTTGCATTTTTTCAGACGACCTTACAATAGGTATAACCTTACGAGATAAAGCTTCCACAACCACCCCAGGTACGGCTTCAGAGACATAATTTGTCGGAAAGATCAAATAATCGATATCATCATAAAAACCGGTTGGATTATCTAAAAATCCTAAAAATTCAACTTGCGATGCAGCCTTAATCGCCAAAGTGATTTTCTCCCCGTAATCTGGAAATTTCGCATTTGGGCCGCCTGCTAAAAGAAACTCAGCCTCACCCCCAAAAGCTTTAGCCGTCTCTAAAAATGTCTCGACCCCTTTCCCAGGAACGAAAGAAGAGATAAATCCAAACTTTAAAGATGACCCGGCCATTTTTTGCTTATCAAAAAGCGGAGGGTGCGGGTTCCTAATCATAACCGCCTTCTCCTGAGGCATATTTTTAGGAACGTAAAATTGATCGATAAAAATAAATTTAGAAAGGTAATTTAATTGTACGTCTTTAAGTTTTTCCTGTCCCGCCTCTTCATAATAAAAGGGCTCAAACTCAGCCCCGTGCACATGGGCAACAACTGGTATTTTACA
>CAYXEB010000147.1:0-2079 GCA_964463835.1 uncultured Hellea sp. | reverse complement strand
CCGTAAACAGACCCTAAAACAACAACTTTAAAAAAACCGTTCTGGGACAAAGATTTTGCAAAATTCTTATAATAGATTTTTTTCAGCGCCATTAAGGGGCCGGACTCTCTTATCTTTGAATAAAAGCCCTGATTGGCAAAAGCCGCAATCGCCCCAAAAAACGGCAAATGTTTATCACGCGCATTATGTTTCTTATCCGTTGCTCGAAAGCCAAACTTCTCAAGAAAAGGGTGCTCACCACTCAACAAATCCGTATAGTTAAGGTCTATAAATTTTCCGCCCGCAGCTTCTATTTTTTTACGAGCATCAATATATGTCTGCTCCTCGAACTCAAAGGCCTTGGCCAAGCCTGTCATAGGCGTCCATTTTGACTTTCGTTCATGCGCGGCAAAACTCATAAGCCGCTGAGCTCTATCTCGGTCAAGCATGACAAATACGACCTCATAGCCGTCTACCTTTTGTAGGAGCTCTAAAAGATTCTCTGGTTCGAGGAGAGCCTCAGCCTTGGCTATAAGACCATCAGTAGCATTAGAGGCTACAAAATCAGCAACTTCCGACTTAAATTCCGGCCAAGGACGATCCTTACCCTTCGCTTTCCAACCTAGATTAGCTGAATGATAAAGAAATGTTGTACCTGCTTTGCGTTTGCCACATACAATATAAAGCGTTCTCATGAACCGAGCTCAAATTGCCAATTCCGGTAAAAGTCAAGCTCCTCAGCTAATAATTTCGTTAGATTATCCTCAGAGAGTGGTCCCCCATTTGATTGTAAGCTTTCTTTAATTTGCCGAAACTTTACGTCTGTACGATGAGGCTTTGAGGCATGTTTATCTGCCATCAATTCAAGCACTGTCTTCACCCATTCAGGTTTAACCTCAACATGATTAGCAAGTCGCTCTAAGGTATAAGGGTCAAGGTCCAGCAACTTATTATAGTCAACCATGTGCAAACCACTTTCATTGGCCCGTTCGACATGTTCAATCCAGTTTATTTTACAGAGCTTTCTCTCTCGCAATAGATTCCCGCTTGGCTGCCCCCAACCGCGTCCAATATAATAGCTATAGCAAGATGTATAACACCCAATAGGATCACGTACGATATAGAGCGTTTTATCCTTTCTAAGGATCGCAGGATCCCAATGTGTATGGAGAATTGATCCAGCGCTAGTTGGGAAGACATTGTTTCTATCGAAATAATAATCAGTTAAATAAGACGTCAACTGGGACAACATAGAGGTCCCACTGCGAGGATATCCTCCCACTGCAAATACTTCACCTGCAGTATGCATTTTCAGCTTTTTGCGGTGGCTTAAAATTTTAAGTCTCATGTCTTAATACACCCTAACTTCCTACAAAAAAAGCTATTGATTAACACTATCAAAGTCCAGGTCTTTTCCGTATAGCCATTGACCTGCGCCCCTATTATAAAAAAAATTACATTTTTATGTGCTTAAATTATAGAGATGGAGTTGTTTGCAAGGACATAGAAGGAAGATAACAAAATGTCCAATTTTACAATCAAAAACCCGATTTTCATTATTGGCGCTCCGAGGTCTGGAACAAGTATCTTAGGGAGGATATTAGAAAACCACCCAAACCTTGTCCATGTTCGAGAACCTCGCCTAATTTGGAAATTCGGTAATGATGGCAAATCTGACCTACTTTCCGCGGTTGATACGAGCCCTCGTATCAAAGCTCATATTCGAAAAAAATTCGATGAATTTATAATCCGTGATGGCCAGCGGCTTTTGGAAAAAACTCCTAGTAACTCTCTACGAGTCTCCTTTATTAATGAGGTTTTTCCAGATGCGAAATTTGTTCATATCATTCGGAATGGTTATGACTCAGCTGCATCAATACGTAGCTTTTGGGAGAAAAAGACGACTGACATTAATTATACTAGATTAGAGTCGGGCGAAAATATATTGATACAGCGTTTAAAGGAAATGCATTGGACGCAAGCTCCCTATTACGCAAAGGAATTTATAGGACGCTTAGCCGGCAAAATGGGCATCAAAACTACTGTCTTCTGGGGCCCACGCTTGCCAGAAATGAAACGGCTACATCGTGAACTAGATCT
>CAYXEB010000146.1:0-4365 GCA_964463835.1 uncultured Hellea sp. | reverse complement strand
TTTACTCATTATTTAACTTTCAAGACCGCATTTAGAAGAACAGCCTGACCCGGGGTTTAGAAGAACTGCGCCAACCCTAAGACCATTTTCCAAGGCTCTATCGGGTTCAATATTGTCTTCCATTTCACGTACAGTTGGTCCGTACCGCACAAACTTATCTAATGACCCGCGGCGATAGGCATAAATTGGTATTTGCTTGTAATATGGTCCGTCTCCCAAATCCGCAATGTTTCTCGAAAAAGCCGTGACCTCAGCAACTTGACTATTGGTCAGAACTTGGACTCGGCGGGTGGGGTGTATGTCTATTTTGGCTTTTATAATTGAGTTGGATTGAGCTTCTTCATCAGAGATTGGCTGCACAAATGTGGAAATATGGACGTACGGGTCGGCCAATGGATACATTACGGCCTTAATAATATTCGCCGCTGTTTCAGGTAATCTGGCATGCACATTGATTACAATGTCATGACAATAAAAGCGATCAAATTTTGCAAGAGCTCTTGCGACGCGTTCGGCACCTGATTCTGTTTCGTAATTTGCTAGAGATTGTTCGCCGGCATATTCCGGCACATAAACATAAGCTCCCGATTTTTTGGCTTTTTCGGCTGCTAATGTGGCTGTGTCGTTATTAATAATCACGCATCCGATGCCTGATTCTTTGGCGCGCCGCCAATTTGTTTCGATTAAGTCGGGGTCCCCGTCCCCATCCTTTGGTACGCCAATGACGACAATTGGGTTAATTTCCATTTCAGCTTCTTACGATAGGTAGGGTTGAAAAAAACTGGCCCAATAAAGGGCCAGCAAAAGTTATATTTATCGCCTGACTCCATTTAGAGTCAACCAATGATTATTAGCTCTGGCGAGCTAAAATTTTCTTGATTGTATCTCCTTTAAGGTCATCAACAGAAGCCTCGATACCCATTCTATTGGCTAAAGCCACGACATCTTTTTCGAGCATCTTACCTAATTGGCTTTTCGTATAGGTCTTTAGCGTTTCAGCACCGGCCGCGGACGGATAACCTACAAGGCTAGGGTGATGGAAATCACCAAGGCGGTAATCTCCGACAGCCTCTTCCATATGCTCACATTTCGTGAAGATGATAGGACCGTCTGGACCAACAAGAACATTTTCTTCCAAGCGACATGTTTGCGGCAGTCCTGGGTGACCCGCAAATGTTTCAATAGCGAAGTACATATTTTCTTTAATTTCCGCAGGATACTTCAAGGAGTAAGCCCGGCTCATCCACATGCCTTCGTAAAGTGTGATACCGATAGAGTGAGCAAATTGCTGCAATGTCACAGTGCCGTATTTATCGTCATCATACTCAGGGAACTTGGACACAACGTCGGCAGTTGTCATGCCTGGCTTCAGATTTTCCATACCTGCATAGAGTGAGTCGTAAGTCTCGCGGTATAGATCAATCTCTTGCTGGGTCATTTTCGCAGAACATTTCATCGTTCTCACGAAGTCAATATACATACCGCCCGGCCCGACAGCATTGATATCGACAATGATGAGATCGCCTTGCTGGACAATCTTATCTGTCGCCCAACGGCGATAAGGGCTGGTATTACCACCAGAGGCCACAATAATATCGTAAATAATTTCACATCCGCGATCGAGCATGAACTTGTGCACATGGGCTTCGATTTGCCTCTCAGTAATGCCTGGGCGCAGCCACTCATGTTTAATGTGCCACATGGCAGCATCACCAATAGAGGCTGACATTTTCAGCATTTCAATTTCGTCGCGCGTTTTAATCGTCCGCGCCCGGGACATAGCAGGCCAGCCATTGACCATTGTAAGGCCAGCTTTTTCAAAGGCATGAAGCGCAGGCATGTCCATATTGTCGATACCGATTTTTTCTTTTTCAACGCCGTGTTGCTTAAGAACTTCCATAACGGTTCTGACCATTTTGTCGGCCATTTCGCCCACAGCGCCTTCAGCCCACTGCCATGTCATAGCCGGCGCGATACGGCCTTTCATCCAGGGTAAATCCATATGGGCGCAGCGAAGGTCGGAACCAGCTGTTTCAAATAGATATGGCTCGCCATTACGTGGCAGAACAGCATAACGGATGTTGATGTTATATTTCCAGTTTCCTTGGTAAGATCCTGTTAAATAACGAATATTTGCACCAGCAAAGACGACTAACGCGCCAAGGTCATCGATATCCATTTGCTCGCGAATTCGTGCGAGGCGTTCATTTCTAAGGCGGTGATGATCAACACGCATCTGCCAATCAGCCCCAGTACGACTATAAAGTCGCCGCGGATTCAAATGGTGTTGTTCAAGTGTAAAGTCCGATTCAACATCGAAACCTTTATAATCATCGAAGCCTTTATATTCCATTTTTTTATCCTACTCTAATGGTTATGCAAACGTTTGCATTTATTTCAACATATCTTGCTAAATTTATAAATTCAAGAACAATTTCCGAGTGCATTCGTTCAAAAATTATTTTTAGTTACGGGTTCTTTAACCCGGTTTTCAGTTTTGGCCTGAGCCGCGGACGATCCAGACAAGCGCGATAAATCTTTCTTTAAATGACCTACCAAAATTCCGGGTAGGGCGATGACTAAATCCCAAAGGGCATCCCAGCCGCCTTTAAGGGTTACGGGAATCATAATCCAAGGGGCCGCCGTGATAATAGCCACGCGCTCTGAGGTATCGATGTTCGGCCTGTTTTGCAGGACGCGGTCAATATGTTTAGCAAAAGACCAATCACACCGATAGACGACTGTTCCTTCAGGGTTAATAATATAAATCATATTTGGAAAGCAGCCATAGGCTTGATGCATTTCGCCATCGACTTTATCGACTAACATTTCGCGCTTTTCGCCGAAATCTGACTGAACTTCTTTTGCTAAGGCAATTTTTTCTTCGAGATCGGTATGGGAGCCGCGCCGGGAGCCAGGATGAGCCTCGCGAACATAAACCACTAAAAATTTTACTTCCGGGTATTTTTCCTTCAGCTTATCAATGGGCTTGATATTTTTAACATACATTGGACAGGTTAAGCTGCCAGTTTCTAAAACAATCCACTGTCCCGAATAGTCACTAAGCTTAACAGCGTTCCCTTCCATGTCATGCAGGGTAAAATCGAGCATTGATTCTCCCGCCTTTGGGCCAGGGAATTTTTCGTAATCATAGTTAGATGTTTTGAAGCGTTTATAATTATAGTCCATCGGGAAACCTGTTCTTTGCAGTTATTTGATAGGCCTGCATCATAACGCAAATAAAAAGTTAATGCAAACGTTTGCGCAAAATGTAAAAATGTGTCTAAATAGGTAAAAATAAAACGAGGAAGCTAGAGCATGTCATCCTGTAGCTTCATATACGGGAATATGTCATGAGCATTTTTACACTATCCAACCAAAATTTCTGCACTCAACTCTTAATGTCTGCCGCATTGGCCACATCGATGTTTCTCGTGGGTTGCTCAAATAGCGAAACCCCAAAAGCCTCCCAAACAAACACTGAAGCAAATACCGTCCATAAAACAGGCGCAGTGATTGCTGATGAGAATGGCCGCGCGGGTAAAGGCGCTGTATTTTTCAATAACCCGCGCGCTATTGGAGAGGAACCCAATGGCAATCTTATCGTCGCGGACTTTAGCTCTGGTCACATTGTTCGCATAGACCGCACAACAGGCGACCGTACTGTCTTGTCTGACAATAACAATCCTGACCAAGGTCCAGTATTTTCACAGGCCGCAGGTGTCGCAATTCTACCTAATGGCCGAATTTTCGTCTCAGACCTCGTTTTTAATAATGTTTATGAAATTGATACAGTCACAGGGCAGCGCACGGTGGTGAGCGACGAGTCAGAATATCAAATCAGGCAACCTTTTGGCATTACAGAAGGACTCGTTAACGGCAAACGTATGATTGTTATCGCCGATACTGGAAGCCCCGAAGACGGTAATGTTGTTGGCCCTGTTTTAATGGACCCAGATACGGGCAAAGTAACCCCTATCCCATTACCTGCGGATAACACTGTACATTATAATGACCCGCGCTCAGTCGATGTTGTAGCCAGCCCCACCGCCGAAAACGGCGAAAGCGACATCATTATCGGCAATTTTGGCCAAGGGACAGTCGTCAGAGTCAATCCGACAACAGGCAAGCGAACGATTATTTCCCAAAGTCATGGCGATCAAATTATTGGCGACGGTCCTGCCTTTGTCTCTATCACCGATATTTCGATCTCCAGAGATAAGAAAAACATCATGGTGTTAGACCTTGCTCAAGAAGCCGTCTTTGCCGTGGACCTCGTCACAGGAAACCGCGTGTCAGTGTCGCGCAGCTACGGCGAACAAGCGGGGTCTGGATTTAACATGCTCAATCCGCATGGTATTCAAG
>CAYXEB010000145.1:0-4460 GCA_964463835.1 uncultured Hellea sp. | reverse complement strand
CCTGATTACAAATCAGGTGCTCTACCAGCTGAGCTATAGGGGCACTGGTAATGCTTTTCAGCGAAGCGGGGTTTAGCGGTGTAAGCGGGCTGTGGCAAGCGCGAACTTACCCGTTTTTTAAAAAAGTTACAGCTGCTCAGGGGCACGCAATCCGCCCTAAATCCCCGACTTAAGCTTTACGGTTTAGACTTTGTCTTTCCCGCGAAACGCGGCGTAAATGGCGGCCATCGCGAGATAGCCTCCTAAGATATGCAAGTAGTCGATTAAAATACCGCTGAGGCTATAGTTTCCATAAAGACAGGCATAGGCCAATAAAGGGGCGGCGATCATTGTGAAGAGCCAAAACGCACAGCTAAGGCAGCTTCCCAGTTTTGTCGCGCCGGCTAGATTGATGACCCATAAAAGACCTAAGGCCTGAGCGATTGTTAGCAGTAGCCCCCAGACAAACATCATGGGTCCCTGGGCCTGCGCCAAAGCTTCGGTTTCCGCTTGCGTCATGCCAGATGCCGCGAGCCAGATATCTTGGAACAAAATGCCGTAAATCGTGAACCCTATGAGGTAAAATACGACAGTCGCCAGCAAGACAGCTAGCCATGATGTGTTGAAAATTTTTGGCATATGCTGCTCCCCATTCTTTGTTTGGCTATTTTAGCCCTATCTCCTATTAGCACAAATGCGCTTTTGCGGCAATAATCACACGTGGGGCAGGACGCTAGCGCGTAAATCTGCGCTTGCACTGCGCGGCACGGACGCTAGAACGCGCACATGTCAAAAATTTTAATTACATCGGCATTGCCTTATATTAACGGCGTTAAACATCTGGGAAATTTGGCGGGCTCTATGTTGCCTGCGGATGTCTATGCGCGGGCCATGCGCCTTATAGGGCATGAGGTGCTTTACATTTGCGCCACGGATGAGCATGGAACGCCCGCTGAGCTCGCCGCTAAAGCCGCGGATATGGATGTTGCCACATATTGCGCTCAAATGCATGATGAGCAAAAGGCAGCGGGCGCGCAGTTCAAACTGACCTTTGATTATTTTGGCCGCTCCTCAGCGCCGAGCAATCACAAACTCACCCAAGAATTTGCCCATGTGCTGGAAGAAAATAATCTGATTGAAGAGCGTGTCTCCCAACAAGTTTACTCCAACGCAGATGGCCGTTTTCTACCTGACCGCTATGTTGAGGGCACATGCCCCAATTGCGGTTATGAAAAAGCCCGCGGTGACCAATGTGATAATTGCGGCAAGCTCTTGGACCCCATTGATTTGATAGACCCTTACTCCTCTGTATCTGGCAGTAAAGACGTCGAGGTGCGTGATACGAACCATCTCTATCTTAAGCAATCTGATATGGCGGATAAGCTTCGGGACTGGGTCAATAAGGCCCAAGGCTGGCCGCCGCTTGCGACATCTATCGCGCTAAAATGGCTAGACGAGGGTTTGCATGACCGCGCCATTACGCGCGATCTTAAATGGGGCATTCCTGTTACCGATAAAGATGGTAAAATCAGAGATGGCTTTGAGGGCAAAGTTTTCTACGTTTGGTTTGACGCTCCGATTGAGTATATCGCCGCAACCCAAGACTGGGCTGTGCAGACGGGCGGCGATTGGGAAAGCTGGTGGCGCACCGATAAAGGTGCGCAGGATGTTCAATATGTACAATTCATGGGCAAGGATAATGTGGCTTTTCATGCGCTCTCATTCCCCACAACAATAATTGGCTCGGGACAGCCTTGGAAGCTTGTCGATCAAATCAAAGCCTTTAACTGGGTGACCTGGTATGGCGGCAAGTTCTCGACCTCTGAGAAGCGCGGCGTCTTCATGGATCAAGCGCTCGATATCGCGCCTTCCGATTACTGGCGCTGGCACTTAATTGCCAATGCTCCGGAGGGCAATGATGCAGCATTTACATGGGAAGAATTTCAGACCAGCGTTAATTCGGACCTGGCCAATGTACTGGGTAATTTCGTTAACCGCATAACGAAATATTGCGTCGGTAAATTCGACGGCAAAGTGCCAGATGGCGGGCAGCCGGGCGAAGCCGAGGCGTGGATTACCCAAGAGCTTCGCGCCCGCCTTCCTCAATTAGTCAGCTATTACGAGGCTCGTGAATTTCGCAAAGCCATGGCAGAGACTCGCGCAATTTGGGCCGCCGGAAATGAGTATCTTACCCAAGCGGCGCCCTGGACACATTATAAGACGGATGTCGATCAAGCCGCCATTGGCGTGCGCTACGGGCTAAACCTTGTGGCGCTATTTGGCGTTTTGGCCCAGCCGATTATTCCAGATGCGGCGAAAAAAATCCTAAATGCGTTGAATATCCCTGAGGCCAATCGGTCGTGGAGGTTTGGGGAGACGGCGACGCTCGTTAATGCCCTCCCGCTTGGCCTTGAAATTTCCGCGCCTGATGTTCTTTTCACCAAGATCGAGGATGGCGATATCGCAGATTGGGCCGAGCGTTTTGGCGGTGGCGCGTAACTTTGCGTATAAGTCCCAAACAAAGTATGAAGCTCTTGCGGTCCAAGATGGCCGGCACAGTGATTGGGTCTTTGATGCTGCTGGTTGGATTATTCGCGCTGGGCCATGTTGTGAAAATCACAATTGATGAGCATCAGCTCAAGGATTGGGTGCCTCATGTCGCTCAAGTTAACAGCGCAGCCCTTAGCACCCATGAAAATGAAAAGGGCGTTAAACGCTATTCTATCGATGTGTCTTATGGTTATGAATGGGAGGGGAACCCTTTCAAAGGGACACGATATCGTTTGCATGACAAAGCTAATCTTGATTCTGAGGCCAATCGTGAAATCGTAGAGGATCTTTTACTGTCTAAACAAGAGGGTGAGCCATATCCGATTTTTGTAAATCCAAAAAACCCACGGCAGTCGGCAATCGTAAATACTGTCCACCCAGAGGTTAAATCTTCTAGCCTGTTTCTCGGTTTGCTTTTCTCTATCCTGGGTTATTTCACAACCTTTAAGCTTAAATTATTTGGAAAAAAATCGGTAAGTTAGAGACTAGATAAAATTAAAGCATGCCTCAGCCCATGCTGTCCATCTAGGAACAGCCGATTTGTCTTGGTGGGGCAATCTACCTAAAAAGGATAGCCCGCGAGAGCAGCATCCCGATGGGATACCAAAAGTAAGTGTGTGTTTTACGAGATAGGCTCTCGCGGCGATGATTTTTGTATGAGGGCCTCTTAATCCCGAAGTCCGCCCCGTACGATATCTGTCGATACCTAAGACGCCCGGTTGGGCCTAACGCCTCACAAAGACCCGGCACAGTCACAAGACGTAACCTTGTGATGCTCAGTCTCACCGTCTCTCTTAGCAGTCAGTAACGTCTCACCTGTCCAGCCTAAGAAAAAACTATATGTTCAAGTCAGTTCATAAGGTGCATTTTGGCAAGCCAAATTGCACGCACTCCTTTCATTTGTGCCTTTCTAGTAAACCAGAATTGCACGGTGCATTTGTGTTGCCACACTTGCACAGCCCATAAGATAATCCCTGAACTTCAACAAAAGAAATATAGCCCAGCCCAAGTTCGTGAGGATTAATCTCGCCATTTATTTTACAAATCATTGAAAGGGTTGAGGTTGCGGCGGGCTGTTATTGAGGATTTATCTCGTTGAACATAAATGTCTGCTTTTGGGCATAAGCGGACATTAACTCAGTGTCTTATTTGTTTTTTTGTGTCGTGTTCGTCTCCGTTATCGTCGGGTTTTCAACTTCGAAAAAAGTATAAGATAAGGTGATTTCCATAACATCTTCCAACCGCTTTTCATCATCGAGTTGAGGATCGACAAAAAAGATCACAGGCATAGAAATTTCTTCACCCGGCTGAATGAGTTGTTCGGTAAAACAAAAGCATTCGGTTTTAATAAAATAGGGCGCGGCCTTAATTGGGGTTACATTAAATGTTGCCGTACCAACGATAGGTCGGTTTGAGGGGTTTTTAGCTTTATAATAAGCCAACCCGCTTTGACCGAGTTGAACGGTCATCTTGCGCTGTTCAGGCGCGAAGTCCCACGGCAAATCTTTTACATTTGAATCAAAATTCACAGTGACTTTGCGGTCTAATATTTCAGAAAGGTTTTCTTCGGCGTAACGCGTCGTCCCCCCGTAACCTGTAATCTTACAAAAAGTGTCATAAAGTGGCTTAGACGCAAAGCCCAAGGCAAGCATGGCAAGGCCCACGCCTATTAAAACAAAAAGTGTTTTATGGTTAGACGCCACTGGGAATAACCCCGCGAGATATCATTGTCACAAACACAAAAATCATAAGTTTAGTTTCTCGCGGATATCTTTGATGACATGCCGGCAATCTGCGGCGTTAATGATCCAGCATGCGATAAGGTAAACCGTAATGCCTACACCCGCTTTAATCGTTAGCGTCAAGAAGCCCGGAATGAAACCATCCAACGGTAGCAACATAACGGCCCCTGCCATCGCGGCACTACAGAC
>CAYXEB010000144.1:0-4465 GCA_964463835.1 uncultured Hellea sp. | reverse complement strand
CATTAGTTTCAATATCTATAATCAGCTTATCATAATCAAGAACTTGACCTTCACGCGTATCTTCAACGCGGTAAGCGACGCGTTTGACCGGTGAGTAAAGCGCGTCGATTGAGATAAGTCCGATAGGCGCGTCTTCTGGACGAGATGCTGCGGCCGGAACATAGCCCTTACCAGTAGTCACGGTGAGCTCCATACGGATATCTGCGCCCTCATCAGCTGTGCAGATAACGTGATCTTTGTTTAAGATTTCAACGTCCGCTGTTTCTTCGATATCAGCGCCTGTTACAGGTCCTGCGCCAGTTTTACGTAGCAAAAGTCTCTTTGGACCTTCTGCGTGCATGCGCACAGCCAAGCCTTTTAAATTCAAGACAATGTTAGTGACATCTTCGCGAACGCTTGGAATGGATGTGAACTCATGCACCACACCATCGATTTGCACCGCAGAGACCGCAGCCCCTTGTAGTGATGAAAGCAAAACACGCCTCAGCGCATTTCCTAATGTCATACCAAAACCACGTTCTAGTGGTTCAGCCGTAACAATAGCTTTTCTTTCAGGATCACGGCCGGGTTCAATCTCAGGATTGATTGGACGGATAAGTTCTTGCCAGTTTTTTTCAATCACAATGTGACCTCTTTAATGTTGATCGGCGCACTGTGATGCACCAGATAAATCCCCAAAAATTTTGAGGCGTATTCTTAACTCTAGACGCGGCGGCGTTTTGGTGGACGACAACCATTATGCGGAATTGGCGTCACGTCACGAATTGTCGTGATTGTGTAACCAGCAGCTTGCAAAGCACGAACAGCAGATTCACGTCCAGAGCCTGGTCCGTTAACATTCACTTCAAGCGTATTCATACCATGTTCGGCAGCTTTACGCGCAGCTTCTTCAGCCGCAACTTGCGCCGCATAGGGTGTAGACTTACGTGAGCCTTTAAAGCCCATAGCGCCAGCTGAGCACCACGCAACCGTATTGCCCTGGGCGTCAGTAATCGTAATCATAGTATTATTAAATGTAGAGTTCACATGAGCGACGCCAGAAGTAATATTCTTCCGGTCGGCGCGGCGAACGCGGCCTGGTTCTTTTGCCATCTTACTATCCTACTTCTTTTTACCGGCGATTGCCTTGGCTGGACCTTTACGGGTCCGCGCATTTGTATGCGTACGCTGCCCGCGAACAGGCAGGCCGCGTCTGTGACGTAGACCGCGATAATTACCCATATCCATCAAGCGTTTGACATTTTGTCCATTTTCCCGGCGCAAGTCACCTTCCACTTGGTGATTAGCATCGATCGTTTCACGGATTTGAAGGATTTCTTGATCTGACAAATCTTGGACACGACGCTCGGCTGTAATTCCAACAGCTTCGCAAATGCTTTTGGCTTTGGCTGGGCCAATACCATGAATGTAGCGCAACGCGATTTCTACGCGCTTATTTGTCGGGATATTTACCCCTGCAATACGAGCCACTCTGGCCTCCTTAAAATCATTACCGCCTCATGATGCTTAGTCATTCATCGCCCCATAGCAAAAAGGGCGGCTTAGACTCATCCATCCGCGAAAGCGGTTACTTAGTCCCAAGCTAAGCCGCCGTCAAGCGCCGTCAGCCCATGTTTTTAACTTATTTTTACCTGCCAAAGAGACGGGCAAAAAATCCTTTTTTTACGACGGCTTCCAAAACGTTATCACCGTTACCATTTTTATCCAAAACCTGCCCAATGCTGACCGCGACCGCGTCAGGCGTCGTCATCCCATCAACCTCGGTTAGTTTTCCTTGTCCCGAGTAATAGGGGAGCAAAGGCGCTGTTTGCTGATGATAATTATTTAAGCGAATTTTGAAGCTTTCAGGGTTATCGTCTTTGCGGCCTTCTTCTTCAAAGCGTTTGGTTACGCGGCTAAGCAAAGCTTCATCATCCACGCATAAACGGATGACTGAATGGACTTTATCATTATGCTTTTCAAGCAGTCCATCAAGCGCCTTGGCCTGCTCGACTGTGCGAGGGAAACCATCAAAAATAAACCCATTGGACGACGGATTTGCGGCAAGTTGTTCTTCGATTAAAGCAATAACGATGTCGTCTGAAACCAAGTCCCCGCGGTCCATAATGCCGGCAACTTTCTTACCCAAGTCTGACCCAGACGCCCGCGCCGCGCGCAACATATCGCCTGTTGATAATTGGATAAGCCCATGGTCAGACACAAGCTTTTTTGCTTGCGTGCCTTTACCTGCGGCGGGAGGTCCAAAAAGTATAATATTCATATTACTCCCCTTGGCTATTTCTTACGTCGCCGCATACGAGACTTCTTGATGAGGCCTTCATATTGATGGGCAATCAAATGAGATTGAATTTGAGCAACAGTATCGAGCGTCACGGAGACAATGATCAAGAGCGACATACCGCCGATAAGCATTGCAACGGATGGCGGGATACCTTTATTTTGCGCAATAATATATTCAGGCAAAACACAAACAAAGGCAACATAAATAGCGCCGATAAAGGTTAAGCGAGACAGCACATATGATAGATATTGAGCCGTGCGCTCACCCGGACGAATACCCGGAAGAAATCCGCCGTTCTTACGTAGATTATCTGCCACATCATCGGGCTTGAAAACATAAGGCACATAGAAATAACAGAAGAAAATAATTAGAATACCATAAAGCGTAAGGTACACTGGCGAACCATATCCGATATAGGCCAGTAATGAAGTCATAAAGCCTGACCCTCCGCCCTCACCATTTAGCGCTAATTGCCCAAAGGTTGCTGGAAGCAACAATAGCGAACTTGCGAAAATTGGCGGGATAACACCGGCAGTGTTTAGTTTAAGCGGCATGAATGACGCTTCGCCGCCAAAAGTTTTTCCGCCAGCCATTTGTCGTTTAGGGTACTGCACCAGCAACCGCCTTTGCGCGCGTTCAACATAAACAATGAGCATGGATAAAGCGATAAACAAGACAATAAGGAATAGAAGAAGCAGTTCACTAATCGTGCCTTGTTGATTAAGGCTGAAAGATTGGAATAACGCCTTAGGCAACTCAGCAACAATACCCGCAAAGATAATCAAAGAGACCCCGTTACCTACGCCGCGCGCGGTCACCTGTTCACCTAACCACATCAAGAACATGGTTCCGCCTACAAGGGTAATAACGGTAGAGGCTTCAAAAAACAGACCCGGGTTAATCACAGCGCCCTCAGTCGCTTGCAAGGCTCTAGCGATGCCGTATGCTTGGAAAGCAGCCAAGAAGACCGTCAAGTAACGCGTATATTGGTTGATTTGTTTGCGGCCTTGCTCGCCATCTTTATCCAGTTCCTTAAGCGAAGGTAGTGAGCCCTTCATCAAAGTCATAATAATGGAGGCCGAAATATACGGCATAACGTTGAGAGCGAAAATCGCCATTCGTTCGACAGCGCCGCCTGCAAACATGTTTAAGCGAGTTAAAAGACCGCCGCCGCCGCTTTGAAAAGCGGATTGAAAGGCGGCCATATCCATGCCTGGAACAGGAACAAAGGTCCCGATGCGGTAAATAACTAGAATAAAAAGGGTGAATAATAGGCGCTGCTGTAGCTCTTTGGCTTTAGCGAAAACGCCAAAGTTCATATTCGATGCGAGCTGTTCAGACGCTGACGCCATGATATACCTTTTCTTTGTCTTAGGATTTTACCTAGATAGGTATATTCCCAAGTAAATGTAAGGTGCCTAACTAGGCCTGCAGTATGTTAGTTCTATAACAAACTACAACAGCACCTAACTTAACTATTCTTTGGCAAGCTTTTTGGCTTGCTTCACCCATTCGTCACGCTCAATGCGGCCTGGGAACGAATCAATAATTCCATCAACCATTTTAATATCTTTGGCTGTCCACGCCGCAATCTGCCGGAAATAGTAAACGCCTTTATTATTAAGGTCGCCTTCAAATTTAGGGCCGATACCTTTGATTTTTTTCAAATCATCTGGTTCGCCATCTGTCGCGCCGTCAGTATATAGAACCTGTGGCTTTTTAGCCGCTGGCTTTGCTTCTGGTTTTGGAGCTTCTGCTTTTGGTGCAGGCTTTGGTTTCGGAGCTGGCTTGGGCGTAGCTTTTGGTGCTTCTGCTTTTGGGGCGGCTTTGACCTTCACAGCTGGCTTAGCAGACTTATCTTTTTTCTCGCCCTTCGCGCGATATGCAACCTTAAGAGCAAGGACATTGACGGAACCTTTGGCAGCTTCAACGGCTTTTTTCGCTGCGGGCGTTGCGCCTGCAACTGTAAGCTTAACCGCTTTGCTAACTTTTCCATTACCAATTAAGCGCACGCCGTCACGAGAGCGGCGAAGAACGCCCGCTTCGACAAGAGCCGCCGCATCATAATCAGTTTTGCTATCTAGTTTTCCAGATTCAATCGCGCGGTTAAGTTTAGCGATAGATAATTCTTCCCAACGTTTACGGTTAGGGACATTAAATCCACGTTTTGGCAGCCGCATATGG
>CAYXEB010000143.1:0-4505 GCA_964463835.1 uncultured Hellea sp. | reverse complement strand
CGAACTGCATGCGGCATTGATACGCGCTTGCAAAATCATCGCAAGCCCTTACATAGGCTTTGAAATAAATTACAGGACCATCTCATGCCAAAAGTTACTTTTATCGATGCGCAAGGCACGTCACGCGATGTCGAAACGAAAGCCAGCACCTCAATTATGGAAGCGGCTGTCCAAAATATGATTCCTGGTATTGATGCAGATTGTGGCGGCGCTTGCGCCTGCGCGACCTGCCATGTTTATGTCGCTGCAGAGTGGCTACCCAAACTCAAAGCAAAAGACGATATGGAAGAAAGCATGCTCGACTTTGCCGAAGATGTTCAGGAAAATTCTCGTCTCTCCTGCCAAATAATCATGAGTGATGAGCTTGACGGTATTACGGTCACGACACCTGAATCTCAGTAATCAACCCGCATTAGCAAATAATTCTGGATGAGCCGCATCTGTTGTGGCCTCTTTGGGGAGATAGATGGTAACATGTGTCCCCTCATCTTCTTCTGACTCAAGCTCGACCCATCCCCCATGTCGCTGAACGAAACGCTGTACTAAAGCGAGGCCTAATCCCGCCCCACCGCGGCTACTTTCAAATGATGAAAAGACCTGTGCTTGCCGCTCGCTGGGGATGCCTACCCCGTCATCTTTAACCCAAATAATGACCCCCCCGCTATCAGATTTCTGGCCGCCCAGTTCGATAGTGCCTCCCGGTTTGGTAAACCGTAAGGCATTTGAGAGTAAATTATATATTATCTGTTTTAAGCGGGTTTCGTCAGCGCGAATAATCCCCACATCTGTGTCACAATTAAGCTTAAGCGCAATGCGCGTATCCTCTGCTTTTGTCGCAACATAATCGAGCGAATGCTCTAGCAATTCATAAACTTTGACATCGCCCAGGTCGAGATCAAGAATATTGGCTTCTATCGCAGCTATGTCGAGAATATCGTCAATCGTTTTCGTCAAATCTTCAGAGGCGCTTTGAATTGCAAATATAAATTCGCTTTGCTTATCCGTCATTTCGCCAGCGCCGCCATTTTGGAGGAAATCTGAATATCCAGAAATCGTGGTGAGCGGCGTCCTAAGTTGATAACTTACATGGCCAACAAATTCAGATTTCATTCGGTCAGCTTCTTCCAAGGCCTCCGCTCTTTCAATCAAAGCAGCCTCGGCCTTACGGGCTGAGGTCACGTCATTAAAAGCAATCAGTGTTGCCCCGTCTGGCAATGGCCGTGAAAGCCATGTAATCTTGCGGTTATCAACCAATTCGATCTCGCTGGCGACATGACGCCGAATTTCAGGATTAGGGTCCGTGGCCCTCGCTTTCAAATCATCCCAAAAGCCTTCGTCTTTATAGAGTTTCAAACAATGTTTAACCAAGGCCGAAAACAAGGGATTATCCTTCATCTCATCTTCGGGGATACTCCATAATTTAGCAAATGCCGCGTTAGAGAGTTTAAGCCTTCCATCTGTACCAAAAACGGCAATGCCTTCGGTCAATTTATCCAGCGTGGCTTTTTGAACATTTATCAGCGTCCCGAGTTGACTTTTCAGCGTGACGGAATCCGTCATATTCGAGAATAAGAGTGATATCCCGCCATGTGGGTCGCGCATGCGAACTAAACGTAAAATGCGTCCATCAGGCAGGGACCATAGCTCATCTGGGGTTTCTTCGGGCCACTCCGTATAAAGCGCGAGTTCATCCTTTTTCCACGCCGCATAATCAGACTGCGCTGGTAGCAATCGCCGCTCGCGCAGATGGTCAAGCCAGTCACTATGAGCTGGGCGATCCCTGAACCAATCTTCGGAAATTTGAAATAAGGTTGCAAAAGCTTTGTTGTGAAAACTCATGCGTTTATCGGCGCCAAAAATTACTATGGCTTCATCCATAGCATTGAGCATTTCATCATGGGCTTGAATATGACGCGTTAGCGTTTGACGCAGACTTTCTGTTTCCGATGCGTCCATAGCAATTCCTGCAACGCCGCCAGATACAGGAAAGAGATTCACATGGGTTGATTTGTTCTGGCCGTTTAGAACGATATTGCGCATTTCCTCAACATTTTGATTCGTTCCAAGTGTTTTTTGGGCTTGCTCTTTCGCTGCCTCATCCAAATAAGTTTGATCTTCAATGACGGCTCGGGCACTGACTGCGCCCACGGCGCCCACATAGGCCTCATTGACCCAATTTATTTCGCCAGCGTTGCTCATACGCCAGAAAGGAAATGGGGCGCGGCTCATCATTTCAATAAAGGCAATGGGATCAACTTCAGCTGTAATCCGGTTATTTTCAAAACGAGAAATCGCCGTGCGTTCGTCCTCACCGCGAATAGACGCATCCTCCAGCCAAAGAACAACTTGCTGACCCGCAACGCGGCCATCAGCCTCAATAACATTACCTTCAGGCAAAATAACTGAAATTGAGAATGGCTCACCGTCGCTAAGCAGTTTAACTGTATGCAAGCGCAGCGTATCCGTTCTATCAGCTTCGCTAATTGCATTGAAATCCGCGAGTCCATCCAAAATACGGCGGGCCGTATTTTTAGATTTTCCGTTTTTAGTAAAACGCATCATCGACGCAAGAGCCGCGGGTGATCCATATATGCGGGGGTATCCCCAGTCCTTTTTGGGATTTGGAACACTCTCTTCCCAGACAAGTATTAATCCAGGATAGGACCCGAAAACAGAATCCGTCAATCCTATCTGCCGATCAAGGTCAGCGCATTTTGTCTTCCACTTTTGACCCGGTTGCCCTCCTGTCGATGCAACTAGAAAAGCGTAAATCATGGCCATAACGGCAAGAAGGACCGCTCCGGCTGTGATTATTAAATTTATGTCGAAATCATTCAAAGACACATTATCCCCATACTAGCCTAACGGCCGCTCAAAGACTTACTCTGAACTCTGAGTCGTGGGAAGTGTAGAATTGACCTTAATTCACAAAATATCAGAAAATCAAGCCGCTATCGTCTCAATGAGTTGAGCAAGCTCTGAGGTAATTTTTTCGACCTGCGCCGCGTCGTCACCTTCAGCCATAACACGAATAAGCGGCTCGGTCCCCGAAGCCCTCACTAAAACCCGCCCTGAATTCCCAAACATAGACTGCGCGTCTTTAATCGCAGACGTTAGCTGCGGATTTCCCATAGGGGATTTGCCTGAATATTTAACATTTTTAAGGAGCTGCGGAACGGGGTCAAAAAGCTTTAACACTTCGCTAGCGGGACGATTACGTCGCTTAATTTCGGCAAGGACTTGAAGCGCGGCGATGGTCCCATCCCCTGTTGGTGCAAAATCAATCATTAAAAGATGACCTGATTGTTCGCCGCCAACATTATAACCATCTTTGCGCATACGCGCCGCCACATGACGGTCTCCAACAGGCGTGCGAATAAAGGCTAAGCCTTGATCTTCTATAAAACGCTCCAGTCCAAGGTTTGACATAACAGTGGCCACAATTCCTGGCCTAGAGAGCAAGCTATTTTCCTTCCAGCCTGACCCAATCAAAGCTAGGAGCTGGTCTCCGTCAATGACTTGTCCCTTTTCGTCACACATTATCAAGCGGTCTGCATCTCCGTCCAATGCAATGCCTACATCCGCGCCCGTTTCTAGCACTTTTTCGACCATCGCCCCAGTTGCTGTGGACCCACACCCTTTATTAATATTCATGCCATTGGGCGATACGCCCAGTGTAATGACTTCATCCGCGCCGAGTTCCCATAATGTATCTGGCGCCGTTTTATAAGCCGCGCCGTTCGCGCAATCGATGACAATTTTCAGGCCATCTAGCCGCATACGTTTTGGGAAGCTTGATTTAACAATTTCAATATAGCGCGCTTGAAAATCTTCATAACGCCGGACACGGCCAAGGTCTTGAGAGCTCGCTAAGCCTTGCTTCCATTTTTCTTCCATGAGGCTTTCAATTTCAAATTCGGCCTCATCAGATAGCTTTTGTCCATTGGGCGCGAATAATTTTATCCCATTATCTATATATTTGTTATGCGACGCCGTAATCATCACGCCCAGATCCGCGCGAAGCCGGCGCGTCATCATCGCAACGCCAGATGTTGGCAAAGGCCCGCAGAGCTTTACGTCCATACCGACAGAAGTAAATCCTGCCACGAGCGCAGGCTCAATCATATAGCCTGATAATCTCGTATCTTTGCCAATAACGACGCTATGACGGCGATTATCTGCTTGGCGGAAATATTTACCCGCAGCCATACCAAAGCGCATGACATTGTCAGGTGTCATTTTACCTATATTTGCCTGTCCCCGAATGCCATCAGTGCCAAAAAACTGCTTCTTCTTATTAATCATATATTCCCCAAGGGCAAAATAGCACGCCCTTACATTTGCAATTGCTCTTTATTTCAAATCTGCGCGAGAGAATAGGCTTAAATTATAAATATTCAATTACGCGTCACAGTAATGATAAAGTGTTTAAAACTAGCCTCGTTAGGTCGGTATATGACAAAAGTCTAAACTACAGCCCGCTCCCCGTTATAGCCTTGTTGGCG
>CAYXEB010000142.1:0-4637 GCA_964463835.1 uncultured Hellea sp. | reverse complement strand
CGCTGTTCGCAATGCGGCGTTCCCTTTTGCCAAAATCATTGTCCGCTCGACAATAATATACCTGATTGGCTTAAACTCACGGCAGAAGGCCGCGTCGAAGAAGCTTACCGTGTCTCAGCGGCGACAAATTCTATGCCCGAGATCTGCGGCCGTATTTGTCCCCAAGACCGTCTCTGCGAAGGCTCTTGCGTGATTGAGCAATCTGGCCATGGCACGGTCACGATTGGCTCTGTCGAGCGCTACTTAACAGATACAGCATGGAAAGAAGGCTGGGTCGAGCCGATTAAACCGCGCAAGGAGCGCCCGCTCTCTGTAGGTATTATCGGCGCGGGGCCTGCAGGATTAGCCGCGGCAGAAGAATTGCGCCTAAATGGTTGGCAAGTGACAGTGTATGACCGCCATGACCGCGCGGGCGGGCTTTTAATTTACGGAATCCCCAATTTCAAACTTGAAAAATCTATCGTCGAACGCCGCACGAAACGGCTCGAAGATGGCGGCGTTAAATTTGTGCTTAATTGCGATGTCGGCATTGATATTACCTTCGATAAACTCCGCGAGAAGCATCAAGCGGTCTTGATTGGCACGGGTGTTTATAAAGCCCGTGACCTTGACTGCCCCGGTGCGAGCGCAGAGGGCGTTACACCTGCCCTGCCCTTTTTGATTAATTCGAATAAGCGCGGCTTAGGCGATAAAATAGAGGCCATGACAGCCGAGAACAAAAATGTCGTTGTCATTGGCGGCGGCGATACGGCCATGGATTGCGTGCGTACAGCCGTACGCCAAGGCGCAAATTCCGTGACCTGTCTTTACCGCCGTGATCAAGCCAATATGCCGGGGTCTGCGCGCGAGACGGCCAATGCACAAGAAGAAGGCGTGAGTTTTGAATGGCTCGCGGCGCCAAAATCTATCACAGAGGGTGACGGCAGAGTTAGCGCTGTTCGCGCTGATAAAATGCGCCTTGGCAAAAAAGACGCCAGCGGCCGCGAAAGTGTTGAGCCGATTGAGAACGCTGATTTTGATGTGAAAGCCGACCTCGTTATTAAGGCGCTTGGTTTTTCACCCGAAAATATGAAAGACCTCTCAGGTGACTTAGCCGTCACGCGCTGGGGTACATTACGCGTTAACCCGCTCACCTTTGAAACAAATTTGCCAGGTGTTTACGCCGCAGGCGATATTGTCCGCGGGGCCAGCCTTGTTGTCTGGGCCATTCGCGAAGGCCGCGACGCCGCCGCACATATGCATAAATATCTCAAAGCCCAAATGGCAGCAGACGCTAAAGTCGCAGCGGAATAGGATAATCATCATGTCTAATTGGCTTAAAACATACGAAGCAAACCGTGATAAATTAATAAAGGCAAATGCTTATGACCCTGCCCATGAGCATAGCTCCTGCGGCGTCGGACTTGTTGCCTCAATAGATGGAACGCCGCGCCGAGACGTGGTGGAAATGTCTATCCAAGCCCTTAAAAACGTCTGGCACCGCGGCGCTGTTGATGCTGACGGAAAAACAGGAGACGGAGCCGGAATACGTCTTGATATCCCGCAAGAGTTTTTCAGAGCGCAAGTCGAGCGGACAGGTCATAAACCTAAATCGGTAAAAATCGCGGTTGGTATGTTCTTTCTCCCGCGGACTGATTTTGGCTCGCAAGAAGCCGCGCGAACGATTGTCGAAACTGAGCTTTTGAAAGAAGGATTTTACATTTACGGCTGGCGGCAGGTGCCTATCGACATCAATGTGATTGGCGATAAGGCCAAGGCCACACGCCCCGCTATTGAACAAGTTATGTTCCGCGATCCCCAAGGGCGAAAAGGTAATACGCTCGAACGCGAGCTTTATATTATACGTCGCCGCATTGAAAAACGCGCTATCGAAGAGGCTATACCGAGCTTTTACGCCTGCTCGCTCTCTGTTCAGACGATCATTTATAAAGGCATGTTCCTCGCGGAAGACATTGATAATTTTTATCCTGATCTCAAAGATGATCGCTTCGTCTCGCGCGCGGCGATTTATCACCAACGCTATTCAACCAATACATTCCCGCAATGGTGGCTCGCCCAGCCATTTCGGATGCTTGCCCATAACGGCGAAATCAATACGTTGAAAGCCAATTCCAATCACATGAAAAGCCATGAGATTAAAATGGCCAGTTCAGCCTTTGGCGAGCGGGCAGGCGATGTGAAACCCGTCATCCAAAAAGGCAGCTCGGATTCAGCCGCGCTGGATTCTGTGTTCGAGCTTTTAGTGCGAGCAGGACGGGCAGCGCCCTTTGCCAAAACGCTATTAATCCCCGAAGCCTACTCAAAGCGTGGAGATTTAATGCCAGAGAAGTGGCGCGCGCTATATGAGTATTGCAATGGCGTGATGGAACCTTGGGACGGCCCCGCCGCAATTGCCGCCTATGATGGAAATTGGTGTATCGCGGGATTAGACCGTAATGGTCTTAGGCCACTGCGTTATGCTATTTCTGAAGACGGCGTCTTAGCCGTTGGATCAGAAACAGGCATGTGCCCGATGGATGAAAGAGCCATTGTGCGTAAAGGCGCTCTTAAGCCCGGCCGCATGATCGCTGTCAATTTAGAAGACGGTAAGTTTTACGACTCCTCTGAAATTCTTGACGCAATGTCTGAAAAACGCCCTTATAAAAAGTGGCTTAAAAAAGTCGTCAACCTGGATGAGAAATTAGCTGGCCCTGAACCTAAGCCCACACTTTCTGGGGAAGCGCTGGCGCGCCGGCAAATGTCTTGTGGGCAGACTCTCGAGGATCACGAATTAATTCTCTCTCCTATGGCAGAAATGGGCAAAGAAACTGTCGGCTCTATGGGAGATGATACCCCACTTGCAGTTCTCTCAGATATTTACCGTCCCCTCTCTCATTTCTTCCGTCAGAACTTTAGTCAGGTCACGAACCCACCTATCGATCCGCTGCGCGAAACCCGCGTCATGGGCCTGAAAACGCGTTTTAGAAATCTACGGAATATTCTGGCCGAGGATAGTTCCCAAACAACTGAAATGCTGGTGCTTGATAGTCCGGTTATGACAACAGGTATGCTCACGCGTTTTATGAAACTTGTGGGCCCTACAAAGGCGCGTATCATTGATTGCACCTTCCCTGTGCCCGCCGCAGACGCGGTGCCTGGACGCGCGCTTAAAAACACACTTATCCGCATTAAGAAGCAAGCGGAATCCGCTGTAAGCGACGGCGTTGAAAACATCGTTCTTACAGATGAATTTGTTGACGAAGAAAAAGCTGCGGCGCCTATGATTTTATGTGTCGGCGCCGTCCAAACCCATCTGGTCTCCAAAGGCTTACGCTCATCCTGCTCTATTCTTGTGCGCACAGCAGAATGTCTAGACACGCATTATTTTGCAGTTTTAATCGGCGCAGGCGCGACAGCCGTGAACGCATATATGGCCCAAGATAGCCTTGTTGAACGCGTCCGGCGCGGCTTGCTCGATATGAGCGCCGATAAAGCCGTCGCCCAATATAAGAAAGCAATTGAAGGCGGTCTGCTTAAGATTATCTCCAAAATGGGCATCTCAGTGATTTCATCTTATCGCGGAGGAAACAATTTTGAGGCTTTGGGTCTCTCGCGCGCCCTCGTGGGAGAAAACTTCCCCGGCATGACATCGCGTATTTCCGGGATTGGTCTGGCGGGTCTTGAAGGCAAATTAGTCTACGCACATGAAGCCGCCTATGACGTGGCTGTTGTCAGGCTGCCTGTCGGCGGGCTTTACCGCGTGCGCGCCAAAGGCGAGCGCCATGCCTATAAAGCCGAAATGATTCACATGCTGCAAGAAGCTGTCGGGTCGGAAGATTATGAGCTGTATAAACGCTATGCCGAGGTCGTAAACACGGCAAAGCCTATCCAAATTCGCGATCTGCTGGATATCAAACCCAGCGGGAAACCGCTTCCACTTCGCCGCGTTCAATCGGTCAATGAAATTCGCCGGCGTTTCTGTACGCCCGGCATGTCGCTCGGCGCGCTCTCGCCCGAAGCTCACGGCACGCTTAATATTGCGATGAACCGTATCGGCGCGAAATCAGTTTCGGGTGAAGGCGGGGAAGATCGCGCGCGCTACACGCCGCTCCCCAATGGGGATAACCCCAATTCAGCGGTTAAACAAATTGCCTCTGGCCGCTTTGGCGTCAACGCAGAATACCTCAACCAATGCCGAGAGATTGAAATCAAAGTTGCCCAAGGGGCCAAGCCTGGTGAAGGCGGACAACTCCCCGGATTTAAAGTCACGGAAATGATCGCAAAATTTCGCAACGCCACTCCTGGTGTTTCGCTGATTTCGCCCCCGCCCCATCACGATATTTACTCTATCGAAGATTTGGCCCAACTGATTTATGACCTCAAGCAAATTAATGCCACGGCGCGGGTTGCGGTTAAACTCGTCGCCTCTTCTGGAGTAGGCACTATCGCTGCGGGCGTTGCCAAAGCGAAAGCCGACACAATATTGATTGCCGGCCATAATGGCGGAACAGGCGCCTCGCCTAATACCTCCTTGAAATATGCAGGCATTCCTTGGGAACTGGGTCTATCCGAAGCCCATCAAGTTTTAACACTGAATAATCTTCGCTCCCAAGTGACTCTGCGCACGGACGGCGGATTAAAGACGGGCCGCGATATTG
>CAYXEB010000141.1:0-4663 GCA_964463835.1 uncultured Hellea sp. | reverse complement strand
CGATAAGAGGAAGCACAAATATAAGCGCGCGCCATATCCATAGTTTTTTTCGCGGTGCTATCTTGTGTGTATCATTAGTGCTTTTCTTGCTAGCTCCGGACGGAGTCCCAGCGTTAGTTGAAATAGTCATAATCGCCTCCTGCTAGTTGGCACACCAGCGTTATATAGGCTTTATAACAGATTATTATTGATTATCAATAATAATTTATTGAAAAACATTGTTGGTCAACTGTAGCCCTAATTTTCGACGTCTAAGGAATAACCTGCGCTTCGGATTGTTCGTATTACATTTGTCTTGCCCTTGGAATTCAGGGCTTTTCTGAGGCGGCCGACGTGAACGTCGACAGTTCTTTCGTCGACGTAAATATCTGTCCCCCATACGAGGTCTAATAAGTTGGCGCGGCTAAAGACACGCTGTGGGCGTTTTAGAAAAACTTGCAAAAGCTTAAATTCTGTTGGACCGAGTTTGACGAGTTCCTCGCCGCGTCTGACGCGGTGGGTTTCTGTATTTAGCGTAATATCGCCATATTGGAATTCGACAGTTGATTTTCCAGACTTGCGAATATTGGCTTTTATACGCGCAACGAGTTCTTTGATGGAATAGGGTTTTACGACGTAATCATCGGCGCCAACGTTTAGGCCGCGTATTTTGTCATCTTCCGTGCCGCGCGCTGTCAACATGATGACGGGTATAGATTGCGTCTGGGCATTGGCCTTGATTTGACGGCAGACCTCAATGCCAGCCATATCTGGGAGCATCCAATCTAAGAGAACTAAATCAGGATGTTCTTCTTTGACTGCAAAAAGTCCATCTTCAGCTTTGGAGGTGTGGAGAACTCTGAAGTCTTCTGCTTCAAGATTATACTGTAATATTTGTGCCTGAGCGGCCTCATCTTCTATAATCAAGATAAGCGGCGTCATAATTAGGAATCCGTGCCAAGCTCATCAATGTTTAGAATCATCTTGCTTGTTTTGTCTTCTTTATCCCGCTTACCTTCGGGCCATTCCCCATTTATAAGATAGATGGTTTCTTTTGCAATATCCGCAACATGGTCGCCCATACGCTCAATATTTTTTGCAATAAAAATAAGATGCATGGCCCCGCCGATGTTTTGGGGGTCTTCCATCATATAGGTTAGCAGTTCTCGGAAGAGTGAATTGTTCATTTGATCAACATGCTTATCACTCTCACGAACCGCATTGGCGGCATTGGCATCGCGCGTCGCATAGGCATTGAGCGCATCTTGGGTCATGACTTGAACCAATTCACTCATGCGCGCGAGCGTATCAAGGGAGCCCGTAAAAGCGCCAGCTTTGGCAATCGTATTGGTACGGCGCGCTGTGTTTTTGATGTAGTCCCCGATGCGCTCAAGGTGCCGGGCAATCTTAAGGCTCATCACCACGGTACGCAGATCAATGGCAACGGGTTGGCGTAGGGCTAAGACCCTTATCGCGGCGTCATTGAGCTTATTTTCAAGTTCATTAATACGGCTATCACCTCTCAAGACGTCCTTGGCGAGGGAGCGGTCTTCCTTTTGAAGCGCGCGTGTCGCATTTTGAAGCTGTCGTTCAACAAGGCCGCCCATTTCTAGCACCAAGCTATCAATCTGATTAAGGTCATTACTGAAAGACGAAACAATATGTTTATCACTCATAGCTCTCTCCTTTATCCGATACGGCCAGAAATATAATTTTGGGTCAGCTCATTATCTGGGGTGGTAAACATCTTATCTGTCTCCCCATATTCAATGACTTTACCCAGATGAAAAAAGGCTGTCTTTTGCGATATCCGCGCAGCTTGCGCCATGGAGTGAGTGACAATGACGATTGTATAATCCTTCTTCATGCTTTCCATAAGCTCTTCAATAATCGCTGTCGCAATCGGGTCTAGCGCGGAGCAAGGCTCATCCATGAGAATGATTTGAGGATCAACGGCAATGGCGCGCGCAATACAGAGGCGCTGTTGTTGGCCCCCTGACAGGCTTGTTCCCGGATCATCCAAGCGGTCCGAAACTTCATCATAAAGCCCGGCGCGTTTAAGAGATGTAATGACAATATCTTCAAGCTCTGACTTGGATTCCGCTAAATCGTGTATGCGCGGGCCATAGGCGACATTTTCAAATATAGATTTCGGAAAGGGGTTAGCTTTTTGAAAGACCATGCCTATGCGGGCGCGCAGCGCAACAACATCAACTTTGGGGCTATAAATATCTTGCCCAGCAAATTCAATTTTGCCGGAGACTTTGCAGATTTCAATCGTATCATTCATACGGTTAAAGCAGCGAAGAAATGTCGATTTTCCGCAACCCGAAGGACCGATAAGCGCCGTAATCTGGTTTTCCGGAATATCAAGAGAGACATTATCAATGGCTTGTTTTTTACCGTAAAAAACATCAACATTTCGAGCTGTCATAATCGGCTGTTTAACCGTAGAGATTGTCTCGGATTCTAATTCCATAAGTTTTCTCATCACCAACGCCGCTCTAATTTACGTCTTAAATAGACGGCAAGTAAATTCATTAATACCAGAAAAATAAGTAGGACGATAATCGCCGCTGAGGTGCGTTCGACAAAACCTTTTTCTGGACTATCTGCCCAAAGGAAAATTTGGACAGGCAGAGAGGTCGCAACATCTGTGACTCCTTTGGGAATATCAACAATAAAAGCGACCATACCAATCATCAAAAGAGGGGCCGTCTCGCCAAGGGCACGGGCCATACCTAAGATTGTTCCTGTTAACATGCCAGGTAAGGCCAGAGGCACAACATGATGAAATGTTGTTTGTGTCTTAGACGCGCCAAGCCCTAAGGCCGCATCGCGAATGCTATTGGGCACAGAGCGTAAGATCGACCGTGATGCAATAATAATCGTTGGCAGCGTCATGAGAGCCAAAACTATACCGCCGACAAGAGGTGTGGAGCGAGGTAAATTGAAAAAGTTCAAAAATATGGACAATCCCAACAGGCCAAACACGATGGAGGGCACTGCCGCAAGATTATTGATGTTGACCTCAATTAAATCGGTAATGCGGGTCTTCTTAGCATATTCTTCCAAATAAACCGCGGTCAAAATTCCCAAGGGAAAAGAGATGAGGAAGCAAACAAGTAAGCTAAAGAAGGAACCCAAGGTCGCGCCTAAAATACCTGCCATTTCAGGCTCCCGAGAATCGCCATTTGTAAATAGAGCCGTATTGAATTTGCGCTTTATAATGCCGCTCTCTTTAAGCTGCCCTATCCAAGCAATATCACGGTCTTTTAAACGCCGTAAATCTTGGCTAATCGTCTCGTCGATTTTACCCTTCATATAAAGGTCAACTTCGGAGCTGGCTGTCAGCCAGATTTTTTGCGTTGTTCCAATCAGCTCTGGGTTTTCTTTGACTAAATTACCAAGTTCGTAAACACTGCCGCTACTAATGATTTTATATAGCGCTCTTTTCTCTGACCTTCCTGTCACATCAGGAAAAATTTCGGCAAGACTATTACTGATAAGAGGTTTGTAATTTGCATTGGCGATAATCTTAGCATCTCGCGTTCCCGCGGGGTCTATGAGTTGCTGCTCAAAATCAATATCTAGACCCAATTTCGTTTGCTGAAAGGCGCCGGCGCCGCGATACACAATCGCCACAAACATGAAGACGAGAAATGATAAGGAAATCAAAATTGCGATGCGCCCATACCATTGAAACCGCGTTTCCTTGACATGACGCTTCTTGAGCTGATCAGAGGTTATGAGATTTAGATCATGCATATTTACGCTTATATCTATCAACAATCTTGAGCGCGATAATGTTCAGGCCGAGCGTTAAAATAAGTAAGTAAAGCGCAATCGCAAAAGCGGCCAAGGTTTTCGCCGAGTCAAATTCTTGGTCGCCCGTGAGCAAGGTCACAATTTGCACCGTCATTGTAGTCACAGCTTCAAACGGGTTCATGCTTAGATTAGCGGCAAGACCCGCGGCCATCACCACAATCATCGTTTCGCCAATGGCTCTTGATATCGCCAGTAAGAGAGAGCCCATTATGCCGGGCGTTGCGGCGGGCAGGACAACCTTGGTAATGGTTTCAGCTTTGGTTGCGCCCATACCTAAAGAGGCATCACGTAAGGCCTGGGGTACGGCGTTAACAACATCGTCAGAGAGTGATGAGATAAAAGGAATAAGCATAATTCCCATCACAAGACCTGCCGCTAAGGCGCTTTCCGATGAAATATCAAATCCTGCGCCAGAGCCGGTTGCGCGGATAATTGGGGCGACAACAAGGGCGGCGAAAAACCCATAAACGACTGTTGGAATACCCGCTAAGAGCTCAAGCAAAGGCTTGACCCAATTACGGGTTCTAGGTTTGGCATATTCGGCTAGATAAACAGCTGAATAGAGGCCAAGGGGGGTAGCAACAATCATCGCGATGAGACTGATCAGGAGCGTACCTGTGAGAAGCGGAATGACCCCAAAAGCACCGCTAGAGCCAACTTGGTCTTCTCGAATGGCCGTTTGGGGACTCCAATCGAGACCAAAAAGGAATTCCGTCAACGGGACTTTCGCAAAAAAGCGAAAGGCCTCATAGCTCAAGGAGACTATGATGCCTAGCGTCGTTAAAATCGCAACGAAAGAACTCGCTATCAAAACAAATTTGATAGCGAACTCTTTTAGTTGAGTTGATTTATTTGC
>CAYXEB010000140.1:0-4676 GCA_964463835.1 uncultured Hellea sp. | reverse complement strand
CACGTGACCAATCACAGGAGGAGCCAAGACGTCTTAGCTGTTGATTAATATTGCCGCCACTCTCGGCTTTCCACGCCCAAACATGCTCCAAAAATTCTTCGCGGCTCATATCTTTGCGCGCTTTGCCTTCCGCCGCGAGTTTGCGCTCCACAACCATTTGCGTGGCTATGCCCGCATGGTCGGTACCGGGCTGCCAGAGCACGGCTTTGCCCTTCATGCGGTTATAGCGCACAAGAATGTCTTGGATGGTATTATTCACCGCATGGCCCATATGCAGGCTACCCGTCACATTGGGCGGCGGGATGACTATTGAAAAGTTATCTTCGGCCCTATCTCCGGGCTTGGCTGCACGTGGTTTGAACGCACCGCTCTCTTCCCACATTTTATAGATGCGGGCTTCGGCCTCTTTGGGATTGAATTTATTGTCGAGCATGACACATCCTAATGAAAAGCCCCGCCCCCTTTCATGAAGGGCGGGGCACAATTACGATGGCTCTACCCTGAAAAGTCAGGGATTTAAAGAGGCTTATTTCCCTGAGCTAATACGCTTGACTTCTTTCGTCACGGCTCGTTCGACAATCCCTTTAAGGTTAGCATCGAGCCACTCTTTAAGCATAGGCCTTATTGCCTCTTGAACAAGATCACCAATACGGTCTCCACGTTCAGCAACAACCGCCTTTTCTTCCACCACCTTATTTAAGGATGCGAAGACATCGGCAGTTGCGGTTTCTGTTACTTCATCAAGTATCGCATCTGTTTTTACTGCTCTGGGCATTGCGGAAATCTCCTCATCAATTATTTTACTTGGTTCTGTATCACTTTGGGACGTAGTTTCAACTTCTATTTCCGTCTCAACGGAGTTGCTCTTTGCAATATCTCCCGTTTCACTTATTTCCTCATCGTCATATATTTCTTGAATATTCGTGTCAGAAAGCCTCGTTAAATCCTCATCCTGGACTAAATCACCCAAATCTAATTCAGAAACATTCGTTTCAACATCGTCTTCTAAGGGGGATGCCTCGGCTATATCAGCGAGATCATCCAATTCAGATACTCCACCTTCGGCTTTGGGCACTTCGCCACTTTTTACCACAGCCGCCGTTGCAGCCACCCCTGCGGTCGCAGCGGCCAGCGTTTTACCAAATTTGAGCTCAACTTCTTTCGCATCAGCCTCGGCTTGAGCCGCAATCTCCTTCAAGCTCGCGGCTGTATCTGGCACCTCCGAGCTTTCATCCTGAAGCTCCATTTCATCATCAATCGTAAGAGATAGGATTTCATCCATAACATCTTCAGCAGAGGCTTCCTCAAGGGTTGGCTCCGCTACTGTTTTTTCAGATACGTCTTCGCCGGACAAGTCGGACAACAATGTCTCTAGTTCTGTATCGTTCGTGTCATCACTCTCCGGTGTTGCTTCATTGACCTTAGCAGCTTCAGTTATTTCCTCAGCTTCAATTGTTTCCTCATCATAGTATAGAGGCTCACCCGTCAATTCTGCCATGAGAGACTTAACCAATTCTATATCAGAGTCTGGCTTGACCACCCCGGGCGACAACTCAGTATCAAGCGAAGCCTCATCATGCTCTAAACCTTCAAGTAACTGAGCTTCAAGATCATCACTGTCATCGAGCAAGTCTGCCGCAGGATCTACCACCAATTCAAGATTTTCCAAATCATCTGAAACCTCTAGCTCAGATGAGACCCCATCGCCTTCATCGAATTCGTCATTTAACATATCATCAAGCATCGCTGATAAATCTTCATCTGAGGCTTCATCCACCTCGGCACTATCAAAACTCGCTGTTTCAATCACGGCTTCACTAATTTCTGGCTGATTTGTTTCAAGACTTTCTGGCTCGGAAATATCTTCAATAGAATTGAGCAAATCATCTAGCTCATTATCAACAGATTGAGTTTCTTCGGGTATTTCAAGCTCGACCATATTATCGTGAGTTAACTCGAGCATTTCCGAACCGTTATCCCCAACTGTTAACTCAGAATCAAGCGTATCGAGTTCTGACAAAAGTGAGTCAATTTCGCTATCGCTACTCAAGCCTTCGTTTAAATCTGAAACGATGTTATCGATGCCCATCAAATCTTCAACGTCAGGCATTTCAGACGCAGAATCACTCGCTTCGTCATCTGCGATAATCTTGCGGATAGACGCAAGAATGTCTTCCATGCTGGGCTCCGCGCCGTCTGCAAGACCATTTGTCGAGTCTGGCGTTTGTTCAGACATAGTTATCCCTTAGCAAAACGGTAGATCCCCCACCATCAAACTAAAAAGTAAATCAACGCGTGAGACTTGTCTAGATGCGTTGCTACTCAATTTTTGGGAGAATTTACGAAAAACTAAGATTTTTTAACGCTTTACCTTACTCAAAATCCTTATCGGCCACAGAGTCAGGCTTATTCGAGATAAATTTACTCGAAAGCCGTTTTAATTTATCGTTTCTTATATCGTTCAGGTTTTCAGCAGGATTATATCTCTCAATGGGCAAACGAATACCCTCCGCGTCAAATACTCCTAAGACCGTAAGCAATTGGAAAATAGCCACATTCAAATTTCGTTCTGCGTCCAGCTCGGCAAGTTTAGCGTTTAAAACCTCTTGCTCAGCGTCCAAAACATCGAGCGTTGTGCGCGTCCCTACGGATTGCTCCAAAACGACTCCTTCAAAAGCAACTTCGGCTGCGCTCACTTGAGTTTCATTCGCTTTAAGCGTCAGGCGCGCAGCATCAAGTTGCGCCCAAATTTGTTTTACGGCTTCGACAATAGCGCGTTCAATGTCCCGAATTTCAAACCCCATGCGTACTTCAGCTTGTTTGGCCTGCCGTATTCTAGATTTATTATTGCCGCCTGTATAAAGCGGCATTGTAAATTGCGCCGTCAATGACGCCTGGTCATTGGTCGGCAAGCCTGCGATTTGTTCTCGCTGACCGCCCACGGTTCCGTTTAAGGAAACAACAGGTTTCAAGGCTGACTTAGCTACATCAATTGCTGCTTTTGATGCGTCTTTATTATATATCGCAGCGGCCAGCCCCGGATTGTTTTGACGCGCTATATCCAAGGCGGCGGTTAAGGTTGGAGGTAGCTCAAAATGGGGGACAGGCTGCAAATCAACGGGCAAATGACCAATCAGGCGCGTATAGGTCGCCCGGCTTGACTGCAACTGCGATTCGGCGCCAGCAAGACCAGCTTGAGCTGCGGCAAGGCGGCTCTGGGCTTGCGCAATATCGGTTTTAGTTCCGACGCCGACATCAAATCTGTCTTTCGCCGCCATTTCTTGCCGTGCGAGAACTCGTACATCATTGCGGCGAACACGGGCAACATCTTCATCACGCAACACATCTACATAGGCATTTGCCGCCTGTTGCAAGAGGTCTTGCTCGGTATTTCTAAGCTGTTCGCGCGCCGATAATATTCCCGCCTTGGCTTGGTTTTTCAAAGCTCTCACGCGGCCGCCTTGATACAGTGGTTGTATCACTTCAACCTGTGCCGCGATCGGCGTACCGTCACGCCGAAAAGTTTCACCTGGCAAACCTGGGACAAAAGACCCTGAGGAGCGCAAGGCAGAAATTCCTAGGCTTCCAGCTAAATTTGCGGACGGGCGCCCTTGCGAGCGAGCCTGAATATAATTCTCGTCAATCTCTTTAACCTGAGCCCTTGCGGCCAATAAAGATGGATTAGAGTTATAAGCCGAAATAAGAGCTTCTTGAAAAGTTTCTGCTTTTGCCATCAAGCTATGGCTAGCAATTCCCAGGGCAATAAAAGAGACGAAAATGCTTCGAAACATCACCATTTAAAGGGCAAATACTGCTTGTCTCTCAAAACCCGCCAATTTAGGCAAAGAGGTATCGAATAAAATGCGTTCCCCAATAACATTTCCTGATCGCTTATATAAGGCAGCTCGACCAACAGGGCCATTTTGAACAACGCAAATTAAACGGCCACCATTAGCTAATTGATCCAGCCAGTTTTTAGGAACTTCGCTCACCGCGCCGTTAACAAAAATAACATTAAAGGGTCCGTTCTCTGGCGAGCCTAATTTTAAATCCGCTTTCACAACAGCGACATTAGAAATATCTGAATCGATCAACTTATTAGATGCTTTTTCAACAGCCTCGTCCGTGGTTTCCAAGCTCACAACAGTTTCACCTAATTGCGCCAATATAGCCGTGGAATACCCGCGCCCGCAGGCAATATCCAACACTACCTCTGACGGCAATATATCAGCCGCCTGCACCATTTTAGCAAAATCCCGAGGCCGCAACATTACGCGCTGCTCGCCCAGATTAATATGCATATCCGCGTAAGCTAAATGTTGCCGGGATTTGGGAACGAAACTCTCACGCGCAACTGACTTAAAGGCGCTTAAGACATTATGGTCTGTCACATCATTGGTCCGAATTTGGCTATCAATCATAAGTTCTCTGGCAGATTTAAAATCAAACATAATAATGACTCATTATAAAAACTAGGCCCGCTATAGCCTTCTATACCCTTAATAAGCAATGCCCTAATAATGCATGTTTAAAATGCAGATATAACTTTAAATATAAAAACTCTACACCACTTTTGGGCATTGCATCACATAAAACACATGGTTATACCGCGCCTAAGTATGGCACCATGGCGGAGTGGTGACGCAGCGGATTGCAAATCCGTGTACCCCGGTTCG
>CAYXEB010000139.1:0-4681 GCA_964463835.1 uncultured Hellea sp. | reverse complement strand
GAAAAATCTAAATTGGTTTGAACCGTGCATGTGCGAAACATCATCTCGCGGCCCATAGTCCCGACCTTCTGCATATATTCACGCATGATTTTATAGCGCCCTTTTGGCATGATCGGAACATCTTCGAGGCGGGTGTCCGGACGAAACCCTAATGAAATAAAGCCCGCATTAATTTCATCTGCAATTTCTTTGACCTCACGAAGATGACGGGAAACTTCCGCACAGGTTTGATGCACATGCTCTAAAGGCGCACCGGAGAGCTCAAGCTGACCGCCCGGTTCTAGCGAGACTGAGGCTCCGCCTCGTTTAAGGGCGATCACATTAGGGCCTTCAAAAACAGGCTTCCAATCAAAGCGTTGCAGGCCTTCTAAGATTGTCTTGATTCCGCCCTCATAAGGGATGGGTTTAAGAGATTTTAGGCAAAAACCAATCTTCTCATGCTCCGTGCCAATTCGCCAATCGCTCTTTGGCTTACAGCCTCCTAGCAGGTGCTCTATCATTTGGGATTTATGTTCGATTATTGGGGTCGGTTTAGCCATAGGGGGGCTTTAGTCGGGATAGCGAAGGCGGGCAAGTCGTAAAGAAAATGTAACGCAGCTCTACCATTCACAATATAGTGTTTAGAGGGAGTTCTTCTGGCTTAAAATTGGATTTTTGCCAGCGTATTTCTCGATGATTTTGGCGTAGCCGACAGGAAAAAACCGAGAGACGATTGAAATAAAACGCGCATCCGCGCCGATAAGAATACGGCGTTTTTTCTTGGCCGCGCCTTTTAGGATGACCTCGGCCGCCTTTTTCGGTGCGGTTATGGCCATTTTGTCAAAGCCCGCGTCAAGTTCTTCTCGGGTGAGACCGTTATCAGGAAGTTTATCCGCGATGGCATTTCGCGCAATATTTGTCGCAATGCCGCCAGGGTGAACACTACAGATACCAACGCCCGTGCCCCGAAGTTCTTGGGCGAGTGTTTCCGTAAAGCCGCGTACGGCAAATTTTGACGCGCAATAATGGGCCTGGCCTGCAAAGCCAATTATCCCAAAGACACTAGAAATATTCACCAAGGTCCCTTTGCGTTCAAGGATTTGACCGAGAAAGGCTTTGGACATACGCACAACGCCCCAATAATTCACGTCCATGACTATTTCCATAGACTCTAGCGGCGTATCTATAAAGTTACCCACTCGGGTCAGCCCAGCGACGTTAAACACATAATCCGCGCCGCCCAGACTATTGGCAACTTTATCAGCATAATTGGCTATGGCCTTCGCATCTGCCATGTCGAATACGTCAGCCATGACTTTGTTCGCGCCGCCTACCTGATGGGTTGTCTCTTTTAGGTCGTCTCCGTTTATATCGCTAAGGGCTAAAATTGCGCCAGCTTGCGCGAGTTCGATGGCAAGCGCGCGTCCAATGCCTGAGGCTGCGCCCGTAACAACGCAGACTTTATCTTTGAAAATGTTCATTTTCATTCTGCGGCCAACTTAACCTTGGTTTCATGGATAGCGGAAAAAACGAGTGCGCCATCATCAATGGGGTCACGTAACATCAATTTTTGATCGATCTTATAATCTTGCAAGTTTTGCCATGGGTGTCTGTCCCCTTGGGCGGGGAGTTGATCAAAAACGCGGTGTAAATAACCGGCTTGAAAGTCCAGAAAAGGGCGCCGCGGCATATTATCTGGAGCTATGGGCATGGCCTTCGTATAGCCGCTTTGTTTCATATGGTTGATAACTCTGACCACGAATTGTGAGATTAAATCAGCCCGCAATGTCCATGACGCATTTGTATAGCCAAAGACGGACACTAAATTTGGCACGCCTGAATACATAATCCCTTTATATCCGTAGCTCTCGGATATATCTATGGGTCGTCCGTCGACGACTATTTCTGCTTGGCCATTAAAAACAACATTCAGACCTGTTGCTGAAATAATGACATCGGCTGTGACTTTATTTCCCGATTTAAGCAAAATTCCATCTGGCGTGATACGGTCTATATGATCCGTTTCTATGCTGGCACGGCCCTCACGTATAGCGATGAAGAGGTCTTCATCGGGAATCATGCAAACGCGCTGGTCCCACGGATTATAAGCGGGCTTAAAATGTTTATCGACAGGGTAGTCATCGCCAAGCGCTTGAACGGTTTTCTTTCGAAACCACTCCCGGGCTTTGTCAGGCCGATTACGAGCCCGCTTATACATGGTTCGCGCGAGCCAAATATTTTTAGCTCGGTTTATTTTAAACGCTGTTTTCTTTGGTAATATTCGGCGCATGAAATTGCCGAAATTATCCTGGGCTGGAATAGAGGCGATATAAGATGGCGAGCGTTGTAGCATCGTGACATGGGCAGCCTCTTTAGCGAGTTCGGGCACAAGGGTTACAGCGGTTGCACCTGAGCCAATCACGATTATTTTTTTACCCTTATAGTCAAAACTTTCGGGCCATTGTTGCGGATGAATAATATCCCCTTTAAATGCATCACGACCGTCAAATTTTGGGAAAAAGCCTTCGTCATAATTATAATAACCTGCGGCAGAGGTAATAAACCGAGATTGAATTTGCCGCGCCTTTCCGGTGGAGACATCTGATATCGTTAGGGTCCATAGATCGGTCGTTGATGAAAACTCGAGCTTTGTCACCTTTGAGTTAAATTGAATATAAGGGGTAATTTTATACTCGTCGGCAACAGTTCGCACATAGTTACGAATGCTTGGCCCGTCTGCCAATGTTTTGCCGCCCTCCCAAGGTCGAAAGTCGTAACCTAGTGTGAGCATATCAGAATCTGAGCGAACGCCAGGATAGCGAAATAAATCCCATGTTCCGCCAATGGCGCTACGCGCTTCAATAACAGCCAGTTTATCGCTAGGAAATTGCGTTTTAAACCTACAAGCCGCGCCAATCCCTGAAAGACCAGCTCCCACTATTATCATATCAAATATTTGCGCGGTTTCCATACCCATCTATGCAACAAATTGCACATAGCGACAATAGGGGAATTATATACATAACTAGAAAGCTGATTGAGCAGATCGAAGGGCGTGCATGATAACGGTTTGAGATAGCCCTAAGGCTAACTCAGTAATTAAATCATCATAACTACGGTGGTAATTATAAACCTAAACAGTTGTACCAGTTAATCGGCAATCCAGGACCCGTGAAAACCTGCTGGTATTCTGACAGGTAAGTGAATACGGCATAAGGGTCCATCTTCTATTTGCTGAGCGTTTAAAATAATAAGTTCGCTTTTATCTTCTTCAGGGTCATGGACAAAACTCATGAGATAGCCGTCATCTTCGGATTTAGCATTTTCTCTCGGAATAAAACTCGCTTCACTGCCCGTACGGCCATTTTTCAGCATGTGCGCTTTTCGATCACCTGTGACGAAATCATATTTATGATAACCGAGCACCCAAGGCGAACCTGTCGAATCAAATTCAGCCACATAGCCATAACGAATAGGCTGCCCCACATGGGATGGAGGCACGACCGGAAAATCAACGCCGAGGTCATCGATTTGTTTCTCTTTAACATTCCCCGTCTTGAGGTTTATAACCCACTGATGAAGTTTAGGGATTGGAGGGTTTGCCATCCCAACCGAGGTATAGCCAAATAAGCGAGGCGCCGTAAAAACAATCTCCTCACCAAATTCATAAGCATTCATCGTGTGATAAATATAGCAGGGTTCAATGTCGAACCATTTCACATCATTGCTCGTGCCTGTCCTTGGCATAATACCTATCCGCGCCCCATAGGACTCATCATAACTGACAGGAATACCAGGCTCGAGGAATTTTTTCATGTCCCACAGCATAGGAAGGTCTAAAAATATAGCGAAGTTTTCAGTTATCGCAAAATCATGCACCATAGTCGCCGCTTTGACATCAATCACTTCAGATTGCACCAACTCGCCTGTTGCAGAGACACGATTATAGGTCAAAAAAGGCGGCATGACGCCATAACCGAAAAACAACATTTCCCCTGTTTTAGGACAAATTTTCGGATGCGCCGTCATGTTTCGTTCAAGTTTACCGTCGAAATCATAACTCCCCACCGTTTCCAGGTCTTTAGTCAGTTCGTAAGGCGCGTGCATTTCCTGAAGCGCTAAGATCTTACCTGCATGACCAATAACATGGGTATTGGCGAGCGAGTTTCCTGGGATTCTCATCAGCTCGCGCGTCATATCATCTTCTTTTAACAAAGGTGTTTGAACATAGCGATTGCGATACCAATTGGCTTTGCCGTTTAGAATTTCGACGCCATGGATCATACCTTCCCCGAGGAACCAATCAGAACTGACTGAGACCCTTGGGTTCGCCCCATTTCGAAAATAGCGGCCATTTAATTCGCGCGGAATTTCACCCGTAACTTTCAGCTTCGTCTCAGTCACTTCTTCCGAGACAGGCGCGAAATTGCCCGTCATCCAGAAAGGTTGTTCTATTTCAGATTGCTTGCCCATTTTATTTCCTCTAACATTCTTCTCCACCTGTTTCACATTAAAGCAGGTTAGCAGGGGGGAAAACAGACAAATGTCCGTTTTTTCCGATAAATCATCAAGCCAGGAGGCGTTTCTTGCCTAGAACTTCAGCCCCGTACGCACATAGAAAACACGTCCGCGCGGATCATGCACCCTAGCTGCAAATGGGAAAGCATTCGCCGTTAGGGCCAATGGGGGATCTTCGTTGAAT
>CAYXEB010000138.1:0-4733 GCA_964463835.1 uncultured Hellea sp. | reverse complement strand
TCAACGCCGAAGATATTGCTGGCAAGAGAGCTGCAATCGCGCTTTGGCTTTGTTGCTGGTTTAGCCCTAGCTGCGCTCCGACTTGCTGCGCCGTGTTGCCGCCTTGGGCGCTCATTATCATATCAAGTAAATTTATAGCCATGGGCTCCTCCTTAAATTTATCCAACCGCATCATATCAGAAAAACAATACAAAGTCACAGATTGATATTACAAAGGAATGCTATGATTAATAAGCTATAGTTTTTGTAAAGCTTCTAAAACTTGTGAAGGAATTTCATTAAATTCGATGCGCCTCAACAGACCAATCAAGCACTTCACCTGCATGAAACGGAACAATTTCGGTATCCACGACTGTGAGTTTTTCTGGCACCACAGTTTCTTGGCGCTTTAAAGTTATGCTGCCTTCATTGAGAGGCAATCCGTAAAACTTCGGTCCATGTTCTGATGCGAAGCCTTCGAGCTTGTCGAGAGCGCCCTCTTCATCAAACGTTTTAGCGTAGCTCTCCATCGCATGAGGAGCATTAAATATACCCGCGCAACCGCAAGCATTTTCTTTTGCCCCAATCGCATGAGGTGCTGTATCCGTGCCCAAAAAGAACTTGGAAGATCCCGATGTCGCGGCCTGGCGCAGCGCGAGGCGATGTTTTTCGCGTTTGGCAATTGGCAAACAATAAAAGTGCGGACGAATACCGCCTTGAAATATCGCGTTGCGGTTAAAGTCTAAATGATGTGGCGTAATCGTCGCTGCAATATTGGGACCTGCCTGCGCGACAAACTGAGCAGCCTCTTGTGTGGTGATATGTTCAAAGACGATCTTTAATTCAGGAAAATCAGCGATAATATGTGTTAAAACCTCATCAATGAACACAGCTTCTCGGTCAAATATATCAACATCTTTATGGGTAACTTCGCCGTGTACCAATAAAGGCATACCCGACTTTTGCATCACATCTAATACGGTCGAAATTTTACGTATATCTGTGACTCCATGCGCTGAGTTCGTCGTGGCGTTCGCGGGATAAAGCTTACAGGCTGTAAACACGCCCTCCATATGCCCATTGGCTACTTCTTGCGTATCAATCGTATCCGTCAAATAACAGGTTATAAGCGGTGTAAAATCCAGCTCAGCGTCCAGCGCATTTAAGATACGCTCACGATAGGCTCGGCCCTGCGCGATCGTTGTCACGGGCGGTGTCAAATTCGGCATAATAATCGCGCGTCCAAATTGGCGCGCCGTATAATTGACCACATCTTTAAGCATCGCGCCGTCACGCAAGTGTACATGCCAGTCATCAGGACGGCGAATAATTAGTTTTTGAGTCATAAAATCTCAGATGTAGTTTAATAGCGCGCCCTTAGCATACATCTGAATAAATCCAATATGCAGAAAGTTATTAGTCCCAATCTCTGCGGCGCATCGACAAGGCAACCTCGCCATATTCATCCAAGATGTTTATTTCCTTATGAGACGCTTCAAAACCGCGCGCGCTTTCCAATGCGGCAATAAAGGCTTTTTCTGCGCCCATAACGTCAGGACATGATTTTTTAGTCATAATCAGCGAGCCAATTTTCAGCTCGCTATTGGTTTGCTCATATGTGCCAAAAAAATTATTACACCCCCCGCTTCCGGCTAAATCACCGTCACTTATAAATTGAACGAATTGATCGATTCCATTATCAGGCCCCCACTCAGAGCCCTCCAAATTCGTCAAAGGTTCCTGACCTTTCAGATCAGCAATTTGGGCTTTTGCGATTTTAGAAACCGCCATTGCTCCAACCGTCATGAGTGCCAGGCTCAGAATTCTTACATACATAACCTATCCTTTATCGTTCCCTATAAGGGTCAGCGAGCATTGTTGAAATATGCCTACCATTTTCGGCTAAAGCCGCAGCATCTGCACTTACAGCTTTCGAACATTGTTTGTGTCGACCTTCTTCTTGATAATACCCAGCATTAAAGGCTTTTATGAGGTCACGTTTTTCATCGGCATTATTTGCCGACTCTATCTCTATCATTTCAGTGGCGAAGTCACGCCACTTTTGATCGCTCTCCCCAAAACATAAAGCGCGAAGGTAATGAATTTGTCCTAAGTTTTTTGCGAGAGCCTCAACAAGATTATTCATCGTAATCATATCAGCTTCGACGCGCAGCTCAGCTTCTTCACGCGCCTTTAGCGCCGCTTTCTTTGCGGCCGCTATTCTTTCGCGTTCGGTCATCGCGTCTTGGGCAAAAACCATGCCATCTGGCGCGCCCGCCACGATCACAAAACTCACCAGTAGTTTCAGGAGCCATTTCATAAGCGTTCAATATCAGGTTTTCTATGAATGGACACTTAAAACTACAGCGGGTTAATAATTACAACAAGCTTTGCCGGGCCGTTTCTATCACTTGGCGCGTCTTCGGCCAAATCTCTAATGCGTCTAACTCTACAGACGGAACGAATTTCGCATCGATAGCATCGTCACCAAAGCAGGGTTCTCCAGATATCCACCGCGCGGCATAATCATGTAATCGGTAATTAAACCCTTCAAATTTTGCGTCAATCGTCGCGACTTTTGATCCAAGCGCCGCCATAATGCCTGTCTCTTCAAAAAGCTCCCGCAAAGCGGCGTCGCGCTCAGACTCGCCATTTTCAATCCGCCCGCCCGGTATAGACCATTCCCCTTTACGCGGAGCCGTACCACGCCGTATCAACAAAACATCATCACCGCGAAAACAAATTACGCCGACGCAGTCTATAGGGTCTGAATGTTTTATTTCAGTCATGTAGCTTTCCATAAATCTTATTCGCGATTATACCAATTCTTATGTGCGGACGTTACACATTAGCGGCAACCTTGGACGAAATTGCGGCCTATTTTAAGGCTAAATCGGGACCACAAGGTGACGATGGACAGCCCCTTTGGGATTGGGAGCCCAATTACAACATCGCCCCCGCCAGTGTTGTTCCCGTCATTGCCTATGACGGGCGCAAAAAACGCAAAATCGTTCCCATGCGTTGGGGCATTCATCCGCATTGGAAAAAAGAGCCACCCGAGGGCCGCCCCTTATTTAATGCCCGTCTTGAAACCGCCCATGAGAAAGCCAGCTTTCGCACGCCCTTTCGCCGCCGCCGCGCCCTCATCCCGACAACGGGTTGGTATGAATGGGAAGGCATCGAAAAACCCAAAACACCTTATTTTATCCATGAAGATGAAGACGAAATGTTCGCCTTTGCGGGGCTCTGGGATCAATGGCAAGTCGATGAAGGCATTACCCTGCTCTCTTGCACAATTCTAACAACCGCCGCCCAAGGCCCGATTAAACACCTGCATCACCGCATGCCTGTGCGCCTACCCAAAGAGCAGTGGAATAATTGGCTCGATTGGGATGCTAAAGCGGATGTTGTTTTACAAAAAATGTGCAGCGGAGATGATCTGGAGTATTATGACGTTGATAGTGAAGTCAGCTCAGGCCGCGCCAAAGGCGCCCATCTAATTAAACCTGCGGGGATTATGGATAACAATTAAACGTAGCTGAGTGTCTTAAACGGAGCGATTTTAAGCCGCTCGTTTAATGTCCGCTACGCCGGCAAAAGCGCACGCTAACTAACTGATATAAAATCAAGTAGAACAGCTAGTTTTGCTTATAGAATGCAATATCTATTTTTACATCTCAAACTTCATATTTGATAAGTCATTTCGTGCTAAAGGATGGTCATGGGCAACAATAGAAAAGACAAGAAGACGGGTATATTGGTTACACGTAGCATCGCAATCCTTGCAATTATAGCAACCTCATTGAGTGTGTGCCTATGCTTATTACCTATATTCACGGGGAGATTTTATGCGAAGCAATCGGGGATTACCGAAAATTTGAAAGTTGAAGACCCCACTGTCTTTTGGATTTTTCTAATCCCCCTACTCGCTGTGACGACCTACATCACATGGCTAACCGTCAGGATTGTCATCTCTGCGATGAAGACCTTTCGTCAATAATAGTAACGAAATAATTGCTAATAGCCAAAGAATTATTATTAGACAAAATTCTGTAAATTAATGGGTTCATTGCGTGGATAGATCTGGAAGTTTTTTTAGAATTAACTATTTCGTCATAACCCTTTTAAGCATGAAAAACCTAATGTTGTTAATACTGAGTGTGCTTGTATTGATACTGAGCGGGTTTGGGATAAAATCATTGTTATTTTCTGATGAAAATACCGAGATTAATTCTCATAACCAAGACTACAACCATTCAAACACTCAAGCCAAAGCCAAGTCTTCACGTATTAAGTATATGACCAAAGCATGTCACAATTCCACTGCAACTTTCGTTAAAACGGTACTTAGAGAAGAAGGACAAACGGAAGACAATTTTTGCGGATGTGTCGCAAACCAAACAATAGAGAAAACGTCTTATGAAGACGCTCATACTTTTGCTTTGGCCTATCATGAAGCCAATATTGTGATAGAGCAATCAAAGGCTAGGACTCTATCAAAGATCGAAATAGGAAAAGGCTTCGATGAGCGTGCTAAGAACTACAATCTTGATCACGGAATTTCCTATCAAAGGCTTAAAGATCTCACGGAACCCGCGCTAAACATCATTATGTATTGCCAAGCCAATATTTAGCATTTTATACTCAACACGCCCAAAGATTAATTTAGACCATTGTTAATCAGGTTCTAGCCGTTGATAACCCTAAGAACAGTATCCAAACACAATCGCACAAAAATTCTAACGTCTTACTTG
>CAYXEB010000137.1:0-4951 GCA_964463835.1 uncultured Hellea sp. | reverse complement strand
TTTTTTACTGGGATTTTCAGGTAAACACCCTCACCGTGATTATTATTTACCACTAAAAGGCCCAAGTCTTTGAACCAGCTTTTCGGACTTTCAAGTATAGGCCGTGTCCATCGCTGAGATAGCCTTGCTTCTTGGCCTTCTCGACCTTTAGTGCTGTAAGCCTATGCTTTCCTGATACCATCGCCGCGATTACCTGACCTAAAAGATGACCTAAAACATAACGCCGTTACACAAGTATAGCAACGGACAGATAAGAACAAATGTGGAACATTCTTATTATAATGTAAGGGGTGAAAAGGACGGTTACGGACGGCTACGAGCATCACTTATATAGACATCCTCACCTCCAGTCCCTTGATTCTTGAACCACAGATTAAAAAGATGAGTTAACCCCTTTTTAGGAAATTTCTGCGATTGGAAACATCATAAGTATATGTTTTTATTTCGTAAATTTCAGCGTTCTAACCCATCTCTAAGCAGCCTTTTCTTCAAATTTGAAGATGTTTCCCAGCTTCAAACGAATAAATCACACGCTGAGATTTCTACCTTTCAGAATATGAATACAGTTGAAAGGGTCTCAACGGGGAAAATGGGGCTATATAAAACGCAATATATGCCTCAACAGGCGGCGGCTTCGCCGAGGAAAGATAGATTTCAAAAGGCTGACGAAAACGAAAATGAGCCTCATCTGCAAAATCAAAATTTTCGGGATAATGAAATTGAATCTACCGCACGAAAATTGCTTGATAGGTTCAACCGAAATGAAAAAAAGTTGGAAATTTTGAATCGAAAATACCGCGAGATGAGTGAAAAACTCAACGCTCTAGAGAGCGAAAATAAGACTCATAAGACAGCCATCGGTATTTACCAAGACGAGTTAAAGTCTAAAGATAAGCAAATTCAAAAATTAAAGAATAATAGCGTTCAGTTTGATTAGAAAAACTTAAGGAATAAGTTTTTCTTAGCTCAATCGTTAAGTCTTACTGTCTGGTTTCATCCCATTTTTTGATAGTTGTCGGGTTAAACAAGGACTTCTCAAAATATTTAGAAATGAGCGGTCTAATATTATCCCAATCTTCAGAGGCTGACTGAACAGCTTGAAGGCTTATATTGCCGCCTCGAGCATTTAGAGTTTGACTGATTTTTTCGAGCTTTTGTTGAAGTGATTTTTGATTTGGAAATCTTACATGAAGCCGCCCTATTTCCTGCCGTAATGCCGCCACCATAAAGTTGAGCGTGTCTTGAGAATCCTGTCCGAGTGCCAATACAGAAAAGCTCTCAGTAATAACGTCTGATTTATAAGTCACCAAACTAGATTTGTAGAGCGTTTCCGTCTGGCAATTTTCCTCATCCAATGCGCGAAGGTATGATAACAGTGCGGACTTTACTTCTTGTGAGGGGACGGGTCCCGTGAACTCTTTTGTGATGAGACGTGTAACGAATTTATCTAAGTCCATTTTAGCGGGATCGTAATTTATATTTTCATGTGAGTCGGATAGCGAAGGTATGGGAACTGGATTGAAAGTTTCGTCTCCGAGCTCATCACTAAAATGAAAACTGGTAACATCCGCGGTTCCGGGTTCATTAGATAAACCTTTGACAAAAAAATGTGGGTTAGTTTGTCCCTGTGTATGGCAAGCTTGGCAGGTAAGTCCGCGTCTGGCGGCTTGTCCGCCTAAGAGAAATGGAGACCGAAATGCAAGCCTGCCTAGGGCGATTGCTTGCCTATCCTGACTTGTTTCTGGTTTAGGCAAACATTCGTTGGGTTCTTGAGAAAGCAAGGCTTCAATATCGCTTTGGGAAGAAGACCATAGTAAGATATCTGGAACTGGTTCTTTGGTCTTGATCTTTTCTGTTTTACAGCTTGAAAGGGCCATGCCAAACAAAGTTAGGCCCGCTAAAAATAGCAGGCCATGGTTTGCTTTATGCTCTCTCATTTTTCGAGTGAGTCTCTTTATGGAAGGGCGTCTACTATCCAAGCCCTCAACTCATTTTCTTCTATACACCCAAAGGTGCAAATCTCTTCGAGTTTAGCGAGCTGTATTCGCGCTTTATCCATATCTCCTGTTTCGACATAAAGTTCGCCAAGATACTCGTTTGCGCCTTTATGATTTGGATCGACCTCTAGGGCCATAGCATAATATGATTTGGCGGTCTCAAAATTGCCCAATTTTCGCTGAGTATAACCCATATAGGTTGTGATATCAGGGTGCGGGCCAGCCGCCGCTGCAGTTAATACCAGATCATCAAAAGCCGCTTGGTAACGTCCCTGATTAATGAGCCCAACAGATGCGAAGTACTGCGTTTCGACACTATCTGACTGATATGGTGACAGAAAAGCAGCTTTCTGTACGCCGCCCGCCAAAGCCGTTTTAACTGTCTGGATTGCGGTGGATATCCGGCTTGCATTCGCACAGCCATTACATTCAGCGGCCATAGTTTCTAAATCGGCTAAAACTTTCTGCGACTTTTCAACTTTTCCAGAATTAGCATAGGCTGCCCCGAGGCCGCTTCTCGCTTCTATGAGATTTGGGTCATATTTTACAGCGGCTTTGAAATATCTTGCAGCCGATTTATGTTTTTCAAGACCCACTTTCGTAACACCCATGTAATAATTGGCATTCGCATTTCGCCGTGTTCCTTTAATTACGCGGCTAAAGGAACGTTCGGCTTTCTTAAAGTTACTATCACGAAGATAAGAGACGCCTTCTTGGTAATCTTTCACTGGGTTGTAAGTTGGTCCGGTATTTGTGTTAAACCCGCCGCCGCCTGCGCCGCCGCCTGCGCCGCCGCCAGAGCCACTCGCGATTGCGGGAGAGGTTGCGATTACGCTCAAAGCCAATGCGCTAGCGGTTAATTTGATTAAAGTCTTCATTACTCACTCCTGATCTATCTAATTTATTTCATTCTGGGTATCTTAATGAAGTTTAAATAGCCAAACACGTCATTTCACATTTACGTTAAGGTTAATTTATCTCTCTTTAGAGGCGTAAATTGTGAGTTTTATTTGACGGGATAATTCAAGGGTGGCTTGATTAAAAAGTCCGGTTCCTTATATTGAACGTGTCATATGCCCACGCATACGAAACCTATTTCGGGTTTGATGTTATGAGGAAAGGATAAGAAATGTTGACACTACTCTCCCCTGCGAAAAAATTAAATTACGATCCGGCGCAAACCGCTTTGGACGCGACGCAGCCGCGTTTGACCCAAGACACGATTGAACTCGCTAAAGTCGCCAAAACACAATCGGCAGATGATTTGAAACGTCTCATGCACATTAGTGATAATTTGGCTAATCTGAATGTTGAGCGGTTTAAATCTTTTAACCTTAAAGGACAAAGCAATAGCGCTAAATCGGCGGGCCTTGCCTTTGACGGGGATGTTTATTGGGGGCTCGAAGCTAAAACTATGAGCGATGATGACTTGGCTTATGCCCAAGACCATTTACGAATCCTCTCTGGTCTTTATGGTGTGTTACGTCCGCTCGATGCGATACAGCCCTACCGGCTAGAGATGGGCACAAAGCTAGCAACAAAGCGCGGGAAATCGCTTTATGAGTTTTGGGGCTCTGCAATTGGTGAATTGCTAAAGGCAGATTTAAACGGCCATGAAGACCCTACCATTATGAATCTCGCCTCGAATGAATATTTCAAAGCCGTGGATAAAAATGCGTTAGGGACGACCATCCTAAACGCGAAATTCCTCGAAGAGAAAGAGGGCAAAATTCGTCCCGTGCAATATTATACTAAATTTGGGCGCGGATTGATGGCGCGCTGGATTATGACAAACCGCGTTGACCGCGCTGACGGGCTAAAGGATTTTAACCTTGGCGGCTATAAATACGATAGAGCGCTCTCATCCAAGACAGAACTTGTCTTTGCCCGGCCGCAACCTGCGCCCAAAAAGAAATAACCGTTCATGCATCTTTCATGCGACGCGAACACACCGCTTAATTTTAACCGCAAAGACCTTTGGCATATTTCAAAATGTTCGTGGGGCGAAGTCAGCCGTGATAATGTGTCTATTGTTGCGGCGGGTGTCGCCTTTTTTGCGCTCTTGGCTTTATTTCCGCTCATCACGGGGTGCTTATCTATTTACGGATATCTTGCGGACCCTGCCAGCGCGCAAGGCCATCTGAGTTTGGTGTCTGGCCTTTTGCCAGAGGAAGTGTGGAACTTGATTAATGGCCAAGTCCAGAGCGTGGCTAGCGCGCCTAAGACAGGGCTAGGCTTGCGAATTATTTGCAGTTTACTCTTGGCGTTATGGGCGGCGGGGGCGGGTATTCGGGCGATGATGCGCGCGCTTAATATTGCCTATGATGAGCATGAGAAACGCAATCCCATTAAATTTTATGGCTTGGCGTTTATTCTCACAATGTCCATGACGATATTTATCTCGGCCTCACTCGTCGTCCTTGTTGGGCTTCCCACGGTTCTTAGTTTTCTCAAGCTAGAGGATATTAGCGGCGTTCTCACCAAATGGGTGCCTTGGGGGCTTTTGATTGCCATCTTCGCCCTAACAACGACGATTTTATATCGCTACGGCCCCAGCCGCCGTCCGGCGAAAATACGATGGCTCTTACCGGGCGTCTTATTTGCGACAATCGCGTGGTTGATTATATCGGCAGGGTTTTCATATTTTGTCACTCATTTTGGTACTTATAATGCGACCTATGGCAGTCTTTCTGCCGTGATTATTTTACTTATCTGGCTATGGCTCACGGCCTTTATTGTGATTATGGGCGCAGAGATAAACGGCGAAATGGAACGTCACACATCCGTAGATACAACACGCGGTCCCGACCGCCCCATAGGCCAGCGCGGCGCCGCCATGGCAGATTATCAACGCTCGGCTTAGGTTGTTTTTGCATTATCACGCGATGACCAGCGGCGTAAGTCGCCCAAAATAAGACACTTGTTGGTTAACGTAAAACCTCAATCAAGGACCT
>CAYXEB010000136.1:0-5120 GCA_964463835.1 uncultured Hellea sp. | reverse complement strand
GCAAAGCCAATATGTGCCTTGGCAACATAAACGCTTACAAGCTTCAACTTATTCACAGGCGTCAAGCTATTCACAGCCATCAAGCAATATACAGGTATCAAGTGACCATATTTTCCCGCGAACCGCTGGCATTTATTATACTGATGATAATAGAAAAATAAGATCAGGAAATCGCGCCTATTCCAATTATGCGAGTTCAAAATCAAGCAGTACATATGGTAACGTATATGATTATGAGAGTGGTCATTGTGGAAGCGATTGCGTTACGCCCACGCCTCGGTATTATAGACCAGTAATTACGCAGCAATATAGACCCGCCGTAAGACAGACACGTAGCGTATTACGCAAAGTCACTCGGTATAAATGCTGGGACGGCGAAGTCGTTGCGACTCAAAACGGATGTAAGCCGCAAACTATCACCAAAACTATTCCGCAATTTCGTTGCTGGGACGGGGAAGTGGTGACTGACCAAAATGGATGTAAACCGCAAACCGTTACACGCCAAGTTCAAGCATCAACAAGCTCTTATAGTTCAAGCTCCTTTGGTTCGAGCTCTTCTACTAGCGGATCAAATCGGCAAAATTGCCCATCTGGAACAACGTTGCAAACTGATGGAACATGTTTGGAAACGGGTGGCTATAATACGGGCTCTACATTTAGTGGAAGCTCAAGTTATGGTAGCGGGTCGAGTTACAGTAGTGGTTATAGCGGCGGCAATTCAGCAGAATGTCCGAGCGGAACGGTTAAACAATCGGATGGGACTTGCCTAGAAAGTAATTCATCTGGTTACATTAGCCCTTATGCGGGATCTTCCGTTGAGCTTTTCACTGGCAATGAGCCAATATCTCACTTACCTCTGCGTAAGTAATTAAAGCTCATAACATCAAATAGCCCGCTTTGTTTTCTCAAGGCGGGTTTTTTGTTGTGATTGCGACTCGCCTTTATCACTAACGACCAAACGTAAAAATGGCTTTGTCGCAGTAGGTTTTTTCGGGGTCATAGGTTTGATATCAGTCTGCGATATCCTGGTTGAGTCTACAAAATCATCTTCGATATGTCTGACACGCGGCGTAAATTTTGATTTTGATCGCTTAAACCCTGATCTTGTTTTGGTCTTCCATGAAGACGTTGATGGATAGTCACTATTTTCTGGATTAGAATCTGAAATCGCTTTTTTCTTGAGTGTTTTTACTTTCTTATTCATGGCCGCCACCACTCGCTTTTGCGCAAAGCTTAGAGCGTCGCCAGGACGGCCTTTTTCAAAGTCATGAAATGCAGATCCAAATTTATCTAATCGCTCCATGACGCCTTCGCCAAATTCATTTTCGAAGTCAGAAATTTCGCCTTCCTCGACAAGTGTTCTATGTATCCGTTCAATTTTACGGCGGGCATTGCGGGCTGACCGCTCACGGCGTTTGGCTTGCTTTTCACGGTCACGTTCTATCGCTCGGTCGCGAGCCTCTTGCTCAGCTTGCCATTGCTGTTTCTCGTAATCTTCTGACATACTCCCTTGTAACAGAATGAGAACAAAAGTCGAACATTTATTTAAGTGTTAGTTTAGTAGACTACTGATCGGCGACGACTTCCATGTAAATGTCGAGTAAAGCTTCTTGCTCTGCGCGCTCACCAGCATCTAATTTTCGTAAGGATACGACTTTACGTACGGTCTTCGTATCGAGGCCGAATGTTTTGACTTCGGCGTAAACTTCACGGATGTCAGCGGCTAATTCCGTTTTCTCAGCTTCAAGCCTTTCAATCCGAGCGATAAACTGTTTCAGCTTTTCGCGAGTAGCCTGACCTAATTGGTCGGCGCGGTCAGCATCAGAAAGCATATAAAATCCTTGTATAAAAGCGTTTGTTTTACATAAAACACTCCTATAAATTCTCTAGTCAGCTTAATGTCTTTGTTGTGGATGGATTGGTTTTGATTGCGCTTAGCTCAGGCAATCACAAATATTCGTGGCGAAATAGCGCAGGCTCATGCTGGCAAACGTCATCGTATAATCCTATGAAAGCCTATGTTTCTGGTTTAGACACTAAAGCTAAAGGAAACCAACATGATCATTCTCTGGATATTGACGGCTCTTGCGTTTATCTTTGTTTTGCTGAGCCTTATAATGGGCGCCAAACATATGGGTGGCAAGTCAGACGAGGCAAGGGTCTTGTCTAATACCTGGATGCGCCGCCGTGTTATTGGTCAGGCCGCAGCCGTCCTCTTGCTGCTTGTAACGGTTTACTTCCAATCCAAAGGACGAGGCCAATAATTGGTCAAGCTCAACAAAATATATACACGGACAGGTGATAACGGAACGACAGGTTTAGTCGATGGGTCACGCCTGTCCAAAAATGATGTTCGAGTACGCGCTTATGGCGAGGTTGATGAAACAAACAGCGTCATTGGTCTTGTTCGGTTGAATTTAGAAAACCAAAGGCTTGATCAAATGCTGGGCCGCATACAAAATGACCTTTTTGATTTGGGTGCTGATTTGGCGACTCCGCTACCCAATACAGGAGAGGCTGATAATGAATATGCCCTTCGCATGGTTCCTGAACAAGCCGCGCGCCTTGAGGCAGAGCTGGATGCTCTAAATGCAGACTTAGAGCCCTTAACCAGCTTTGTGCTACCTGGCGGGTCTCCGCCCGCAGCCTATTTACACCAAGCCCGAACAGTTTGCCGCCGCGCTGAACGTGTCTGTGTTGCCCTTGCCGCCGAGCAAGCGGTTAACCCAGCCGCGCTCACCTATTTAAACCGTCTTTCCGACTTTCTCTTTGTCGCCGCGCGCTGGTGTAATGATCAAGGGGAGACGGATGTAAAATGGGTGCCTGGCGCAAATAGATAAACTGGCCCAGTAAAACGAAACGAGTATAACTAAGACGAGTAAAACTAAGAAATGTCAGCCTAGATCTATTTACCCGTTTTTAAGTGATATCGCACACGCCCAGTCATATCAGCTGCTGATGAGCGTCCCGTGAAAATATCCAAAAACTTTCCATTTTGATCCATGAAATAAATGATGTCTGAATGATCAACCGTATAGTCGCTAGCGCTATCTGGCGTTTCTACGATTTGGGAAAAGACTTTAAACGCAGCTTTGGCCGTATCAATTTGCTCTTGAGCCCCCGTCAAACCCGCCAAGGTATCTGGAAAGCCATTGGCCGTTACATATTGTTTTAGGCTCTCGGGCGTATCACGCTTAGGATCTACGCTGATGAAAATGTAATTAAGCTTATCTGCTTTTTTATCCACTTGGGCTTGAACTGCGCCCATCTTTTGTAAAGCAGTGGGGCAAATATCGGGACAGAAAGAAAATCCAAAATAAATAAGCTGCGGCTTACCTATGAAAGACGCTTGCGATACGGCGACACCATCTTGATTAACTAAGGAAAAGTCGCCGCCTATATCCGCCTCTCCCGAGACAACGGTTTTTCCTGTTCTGGCTGTAGGCTCTGAGCAAGCTGTCAAAAAGCCGATAATAAGAAGGCTTAGGATAAATTTTATCATGGCTTTCATCTGTTAGGTCTCATCTGTATAAAGCGCCAATGACGCGCGCTGGTATCATATCAAAAGACCACATGGACAGACAGCCTTCTGTAGTCAAGTCGCCAACTGACGCACCACTGCGGCGCCGTGCGAATACGTCAGGGCAATTACGGCGTAGCACCTTAGTTCAGCTTAGATGGGCCGCCGTTTTTGGGCAAAGTGCAGCGTTGCTTATTGTCTCACAATTATTGGGCTATGATTATCCAGTGTGGCTTTGCGCGGGAATTGTTGCGCTGAGCGTCCTCGTCAATATCGTAACAACAGCGGCTTATGAACTTGATAGGCGTGTGGGCGATACGGAAGCCGCTATGCAGCTGGGTTTTGACTTACTCCAACTTGCTGCCCTTCTTTGGTTGACGGGGGGTATCAGTAATCCATTTGCGCTTCTAATCTTAGCCCCTGTTGTGACAAGCGCGACGACGCTCAATAAGAAAGTCTTATTCACGCTCGGAATTTTAGCCACGGCTCTTTCATTTGCATTATTGTTTAATTATAGACCTCTGCCTTGGGAGCCGTCAGGTGGATTTCAATTGCCGTTTATTTTCCGCGTCGGCGTCTGGATTGCGATTATGGTTGGAAGCGCTTTTACATCTCTATACGCTTGGCGGGTCACCCGTGAGAGCCGAAATATGTCTGATGCGCTTGCAGCGACTGAGGCCGTCTTAGCCCACGAACAAAAACTCTCAGCTTTGGGCGGGATGGCCGCCGCCGCGGCGCATGAACTCGGGACACCGCTAGCCACGATACAGGTCACAGCTAAAGAAATGAGCCGCGAACTCGACCCCGCAACGCCGCTTGGGGAAGATGCTGCCTTGATGTTATCTCAGGCACAAAGATGCCGAGATATTCTAGAACAATTATCATTTCGCGGAGATGAAGGTGATGCCATTCATGATAGTCTTTCTATTGAAACCTTACTCGAAGAAGCGGCGGAACCTTATATTGCCTATGGAAAAGATATTTTGTTAGATGTCAGCGGGGACGGCAATGAGCCGACGGTCAGGCGTCAAGCCGAATTACTATATGGATTAAAGAACTTTATCGAAAACGCGGTAGATTTTGCAAAATCATCCGTGCAGCTCAAAGGTATTTGGGATTCTGATACGTTGATGGTTACCATCGAAGATGACGGCCCCGGATTTGACCCAGCGATTAAAGGCCGCCTAGGTCAACCTTATGTCAGCATCCGCCAGCGTCCAAAACAAGTTGACGAACTTGCTGGCGGTCTTGGCCTAGGTGTTTTTATCGCAACAACCTTGATTGAACGGACGGGCGGAAAAGTGAATTTCGGTAAAAGCGTTATGGGCGGCGCGCAGATTCGCATTGTCTGGCCCCGCAAAAATGCAGAGCTATTCCTCTAGTCACCGAGCAATTTTAACTCTATATAGCTATAAAGTAGAGGAAGTATTATGACCGACTACAATGTTCCCGAAGATAACACTTTAATGATATTAGATGATGATGGGCCCTTTCGAAATCGTTTGGGCCGCGCGCTAGAGCACCGCGGGTTTTCTGTTCAGCTCGTTGAAACGGTCGCCGAAGCAAAAGCTGTCGCTCAATCTCAGCCACCTGCATTTGC
>CAYXEB010000135.1:0-5196 GCA_964463835.1 uncultured Hellea sp. | reverse complement strand
TGACTTCATCAAGCGCGGTGCGGTGGGAGTAGGGGCCGTCGAGAAAGCCTTTCTCTGAACAATAGATTAGGCGCGGATTAAGCGCTTTTAAATTTTCATATCCAAAGCCCAATTTATCCAGAGCGCCGGGACGAAAGTTTTCTATGAATACGTCAGCATTTTTGATGAGGCCTAAAATGGCAGCTTTCCCTTCTGGGGATTTCAAATTTATCGCGATAGATTTTTTATTTCGGTTATACATGGGAAAATAACCCGCCCCCGCCCCGCGTAAACGCCGAGTTTTATCACCGCCAATGGGCTCGACTTTGATAACTTCTGCGCCCATATCAGCCAGCATGAGACCCGCGCAGGGGCCCATAACCATGTGGGAAAATTCAATGACTTTTAGTCCGTTAAGTGGCGCTTGCATGTATAAATCTCAATTTTTGACAAAATGGTGAGCAATGTCACCCGCTGTAAAAGCTTGGACGGTGTCTGTTGTCTTGATGTAATCAAACAGGCTGCGTAAGGCATGGATACGAAAGGGTTGACCAATGACGTATGGCGTTAGCGTCAAACCAAGCATCTGCGACCCAAAGCGCTCATGTTCATCAAGCAATAAATTAATGGATGATTTAATCTGCTCCAGCCAAGCTTCTTCACTTTGACGGCGCGTATGCAGTAAGGTGAAATCAGAAAGTTCATAACTATTGGGAATAAGCGTGATATTCCCATTTTTGGTTTTCGCAGACACAGGCACTTGGTCCATTTCCCAATCAAGGCAATATTTCACACCCGCTTTGGCAAGGCGTTCCAATGTCTTTGATGACTGATTTCGCGCTGGCGAAATCCAGCCTTTCGCCGTGTTGAAACACGCCAAACTATCTTTAATGAGCTTAATCTCCTCGGCCGCTTTTAAGCCCTCATGGTGGATATGATCTGTCGAGATACCGTGCGCCGCGATCTCGTGCCCTTGTGATTTAATTATTTTCAATAGCGGGGGGTAGCGGCGCGCAATTTCGCCGTTTACGGCAAAGGTGGCTGTCACACCGTACTGATCAAGCACATTGAGGATACGGTAAACCCCAACGCGATTCCCATAATCCCTAACCGTAAAATGACGCAGATCAGGATAAGGCGTTACCATGGCGCCCGGATGTCTAAACGGAATACCCGATGGATTAAGCGGGAAAAACTCTAAAGGAATTATAAAACTAATCGCGACTTTTACGCCATTGTCCCAAGAAAGTTTTTTTCGCTTGCTCGATAATTGCCAGTCATAAAAGTCATGGTCTTGGCCATAGCTACGCTCGGCGTAATTAAGGTAAGAGCTGTCCATTACGCGCGCCCTTGAGGCTTAAACCCCGTTCCACCAGTTGCCACACCGCGCTGTTTAATATCTTCTAGAGAACTGTCCCAATAATTTTCGATAAAATGTTTGGCGATTTCTTTGCCTGTCGCGAACCAGACATCATCTTGATGAGCGCAGATATGTTTTAGGGCCTCCTCAAAGACGCCGATGCGGTTAGGTTGGGAGACGAGATAAGCATGAAGCGGGATACACATGACGGTACCGCTCATTTGCCCTTCGATAAGGAGCTGATCAAAATGGCGTTTTAGAATGTCGCTATATCGTTGCGGGTCCATCCCCATAACGGAATAGGTAATGACGTCATTGACTTCTAGCGAATAGGGCATGGAGACAAGCTTTCCCGTCTGGGTTTTGATGGGTTGAGGTTGGTCATCTTGAAAGAGATCGCAGGAGTACCAAAAGTCATTCTCGGCAATTAGATCAAGCGTATCTTCGGTATGGGTGAGGGCAGGGGCGAGATAGCCGCGAATGCGCTGACCCGTCGCTTTCTCAACGGTTTTAATCGAGTCGTTGAGCACGGTCTGTTCTTGCTGGGGCGAGAGGCCATAGCTATAACGCGTATTATAAACCCCGTGGCTGAAAAATTCCCAATCACGTTTGACGCAATCCTCGATGATTTCCGGATGGTGATCACACAGCGCCACATTAAGGCTAACAGAACCCCGTAGCTTATATTTATCGAGAAGTTCCATAAGCCGTAAATGCCCAACGCGGTTGCCGAAATCTCTCTGGCTATATTGTTGCACATTAGGGATGGCATTGGGCCATGGTTGGCGCTTGGGATTATTAGGCGGCATAAATTCATAAAACTCGATATTTGGCGCGATCCAAAAAGCGAGTTTCTTTCCGCCCGGCCATTCAATTTTAGGCCGACCAGAATAAGGCCAATAGTCATAGAGGTTAGGCGCTGCTTGCATCATCTAGCCTTGATAATTTTCGAGCCAGTCATAGACTTCGACCACGTCAACTACATCCGCATATTTTATGAGCATGTCAGTCAGATTGGCGAAGTGATAGCTCTCGTGTTTGTCGGCCACACATTCAATCGGCACAATTGTGCGGTAACCATAAGATAGGCTATCTACCGCCGTCGCGCGGATGCAGCCTGAGGTGCTCCCGCCTGTTATAACCACCGTATCAATGCGGTGGAAGGTAAGGAGGCTGTTGAGTTGGGTTTCAAAAAACGCGCTCGGCATTTTCTTTGTATAGACAGCATCTACAGAGCGGTCGATCTCTAGACGGTCGTCAAACTCGCTGCGCTTGCTACCAAATTTTATATTTTGCAAACTGTCAGGCGTATCCGTGCGCGTTCCCCAAATGCCCGCATCCGCCGCGTTATCCATATAAGCCACGTGGGTCCAGACGATCGGCAGGCCCTTAGCTCGCGCGGCTTTAGAGATATTATTGATATGCTCCATTTGGCGGGGGTTAGTCACATAAGCGGTCTTGAACAAGTCAGGCCGCGTATAGCTTTTTTGCGGGTCGACATTGACGATAGCGAGGCGCTCCCCAAAGCCAAAACGCTTGCGCGCTGGGTTGGCGCGTATCTCTTCGAATATTTCCCTAGCGGTCTTTTCTGATAAGACCATTGTGGATTTTGTATTCATAATTATCTCTAACAAACTCAATCGATTGTGGTGTAGGTAATACATTTCAAGAAAGAAACAAAATCTACGGAATATCCGCTCTATGAAAGATAAAATTCTTATTTCCGAAGTGGGCCCGCGCGATGGCTTGCAAAATTGCGACGGTGTCATGCCGACGAATGTGAAAAAGCGTTGGATTAAAGGACTCTATGAGGCGGGTGTGCGCGAGATCGAAGTTGGCAGTTTTGTACCGCCAAAACTATTCCCCCAACTAGCGGACACGGCGGAGATTGTCGCCTTTGCCAAGACCTTGCCGGAGCTGCGCGTTTTGGCCCTAGTGCCCAACCTTCGAGGGGCGCAGGCTGCAATTGCGGCGGGGGTGAGCGCGATAGGATTTCCGCTATCTTGCTCTGAAACACATTCGTTAAAGAACTTACGTCAGACCCATGATCAAGCAGTTGAGAATGTCGCGGCGATCGCGGCGCTGATTAAAGACCAACCCAAGGGCCAAAGACCTGAATTTGAAGGCGCGCTTTCCACGGCCTTTGGCTGTTCAATTGTAGGTGAAGTGGCTGAGGATACAGTTGTTAAACTGGCCGAGCGCCTCGTTGAAGCGGGGGTGGATGAGCTGGGTCTTTCCGATACGGTGGGTTATGCGAGTCCGAAATCCGTCAAAAGTCTTATCCGAAAAGTGCGCGCGGTCGCGGGGGATGATAAAGTTAAATCCGTGCATCTTCACAACACATATGGGCTGGGTATAGCCAATGCTTTTGCCGCTTATGAAGTTGGTATTGAGGTTTTCGATAGCTCACAAGGCGGCCTGGGTGGCTGTCCGGCCTCGCCGGGTGCGAGCGGCAATATCGTTACAGAGGATTTGGTTTACATGTTCGAAGCTATGGGCGTGGACACTGGCATCGATTTAGAGAAATTGATGGATTGCCGAAAATATTTGGCAGAGGGCCTGCCCGGCGAGCCCGTCTACGGCATGACGCCCGAAGCGGGACTACCAAAAGTGTATGCTTTTCGAAACTTTCCAAGCAATTCGAGTTGACCGACTGGCGAATATTTTTTAATCCTTAGGTTTAGGCCTGCAGGAATATCGAGTGGAAAAGAATAAAACCAAGCAACAATCTATTCGCTCGATTTCGAGAGCCTTGCATGTGTTACAAGCGATCAATCGACATGAATCTTTGACGATGACGCAAATTTCAAAAATTGTTAATTTGCCTTACCCCACAACCTGTCGTGTAGTTTATACACTAGTCGGTGAAGGCGTGATTGAACGTGAAGTTTCGCGTAAATATTACCGGGCAACAGCTTTAGCTCAATCACTTAGCTGTGGTTATCAAGCTCAAGCGCGGCTTGTTGCCATAGCTCGTCCGCATATTGTTAAGTTGACCCAGGAAACTGGATGGCCTGCGTCAATTGCATCTCGAGTTGGTCCTGTCATGGTCATTCAAGATTCCACCCATGGACTGACTGCTATGACATTTTCGGACTATCATCCAGGATATTCTTTACCAATTGCGTCTAGCGCATCAGGCTTGGTTTACCTTGCTTATACAGCACCAGAAGACCGGGAACGCATTATCGAACAAATTAAGCGGAAGGCAGTTCATGGAGAAGAAGCTATATCAATGGGAGATCTGCAAGAGCAACGATTTAGAATGATCTTAGAAGATGGTTACGCATCATTTATTCGTAACCCGCATACAAAAGACCCGGGAAAGACGTCTAGCATTGCCGTTCCGCTATACCGTAACGATGAGTTAATTGGTGCAATGACGCTTGTTTTTTTCTCAACATCTCTTCGCGTGGCGGACGCCTTTGGGAAGTACAAAAAATTACTTTTTGAAACTCAAGCTAATATTAATAGGGACCTCGTTGCAATGAAGCTTTTTAAGCCCGAAGATTTAAAGTTATCGACCTGAAAGCAGATGAAAACGAAGAACACGCATTGGTCCATATAAGTCTGACATCATTAGGTTTAATTTGTTTTATGGCAAAAAATTCGAAATCAGGAAAGTTACAGCTTTCGAAAGAGGAAAGACTAGCCGAGAATTTGCGGGCTAATCTAAGACGTCGAAAGCAAGCAGCGAGAAAATTAAAATCAGACGCTGCGTCTAAAACAGAGTCGTGACATTTATAACAACTGTGCCTTAAGAAGGCCTCACAAATGTCGAAATGATTCCGCATGGAATGAGTTTTCGCAAAGGAATCATGATGGATAAGATTGTTATAGAGGGTGGTTTTCCGCTT
>CAYXEB010000134.1:0-5218 GCA_964463835.1 uncultured Hellea sp. | reverse complement strand
CCACACCGCCGTGCATCTGAACACCTTCCTGCGAGGCAAGCTTGGCCACTGACCCCAACTTGGCTTTTGCCATGGAGCAAATGAGATCAGACTTAGGATCATTACTATCAAGCGCAGTCAGCGCCGCTAAAACAGCAGAGCGCGCAATTTCCATTTCAGAATAAAGGTGAGAAGCGCGGTGCTGCAACGCTTGAAACTCACCAATGATTTTACCAAATTGCTTACGCTCCTTAATATAGGTCACCGTGGATTCAAAAGCCTGCGACCCCGCGCCTAAAAGCTCAGCTGCAACAGCCGCACGGCCCGCATTTAGTACCTTGTTCATAACAGTCATGCCTTCATCAAGTGAGCCTAATAATGCGTCACCTGACACTTCAACATCATCCAAATCAATTCGCGCCGCATTGCGGCTATCGACCATAATTGTGCGTTCAGTTGAGACGCCTTTCGTTTTTGGATCAACCAAGAACAAGCTAATGCCCTCTGCATCACCTTCTCCTCCGCGAGTGCGCGCCGCAACAATCAGCGCGTCAGCGACATGTCCATCAATAACCATAGCCTTATGACCATTAAGCTTAAACCCATTGCCCGACTTTTCAGCCGTTGCGGCGGTTCCCGCTGGATTATGTTTTGTGCCCTCATCTAGAGCAAGCGCGATAATGGCATCCCCGCCTGCAATTTTTGGAAGCCAATTTGACTTTTGCTCATCACTGCCGCCTTCCCGCAATGCCGTCGCCGCAAGGATAGCCGTCGAGAGAAACGGAGATGCAGAAAGATTACGGCCCATTTGCTCCGCAATAAGGCCGGCGGCCATATAGCCCATATCAACACCGCCATGCTCTTCTTCGATGATAACGCCCGCAAAGCCCATCTCAGCCATTTCCTTCCAGAGACCTCGATCAAACCCTGTCTCATCACGCTCATCGCGCAAGTTACGTAATGCTTTTACAGGGGCTTTTTCAGCAAAGAAGCCTTCCGCTGTATCGCGGAGCATAACTTCATCTTCATTTAAAACGAGACCCATTTTTATGCTCCCGGCAGCTGAAGAATGTGTTTTGAAACGATATTAAGTTGCACTTCGGAGGTGCCGCCTTCAATCGAGTTTCCTTTAGTGCGTAGCCAACCCCGCGCAAGCTTGCCGTCATTAGAACGCTCAGATTCCCACTCAAGTCCGTCATGACCTGCCGCGTCCATCATCAACTCATATTTACGCTTATTAAGTTCGGTCCCGTAATATTTGAGCATAGAGCTATCTGCGCCCAAGGATGCGCCCGCTTTGGCTTCCGCCAATTTACGCGCGATTGTCATTCCAAATGCCCATTCGTCAATTTCAGCTTCACTGATTTTTGCCCGCAGCATTGGATCCGCAAGTTTCCCGTCTTCTAGTCCCAAAGAACTGGCCGCCATTTCATGCAAAGGACGACTAACCGCTTCATTCATGCCGCTAATCATTTCACGCTCGTGGGTAAGAAGGTATTTAGCAACATCCCATCCCTTATCTAGCGTCCCGACAAGATTATGTTTTTCAACACGGACATTTTCGAAGAAAGTTTCACAAAATGGCGAACGCCCTGAAATCAATTTAATTGGACGCGCTTCAACGCCGGGAGTTTCCATATCAAAAAGGACAAAGGAAATGCCGTGATGTTTTTTGCCCGAATTATCGGTGCGCACCAAACAGAATATCCAATCGGCTTGGTCGGCATAAGACGTCCAAACCTTTTGACCATTAACAATGAAATGATCGCCCATATCTTCGCATTTCGTCGCGAGCGAGGCGAGGTCAGATCCCGCGCTGGGTTCTGAATATCCCTGACACCAGCGAATTTCACCGCGCGAGATTGGCGGTAAATGCTCTAACCTTTGTTCTTCGGTGCCAAATTTAAGCAAAGCTGGCCCCAGCATCCAGATGCCAAAGCTATCGAGAGGCGAGCGCGCATGTATCCGCCGCATTTCTTTTTTGAGGATGATTTCCTCGGCGCGAGTGAGTTCTGCCCCGCCATATTTTTTGGGCCATGTGGGTACGGTCCAACCTTTATCGGCCATGCGTTCCAGCCAGACTTTCTGAGCCTCTGATTGAAACTTCCAATTTCGTCCACCCCAACAAACATTTTTATCGCCAAAAGCCCCATTCTTTTGCCCCCGCATTTCTGGCGGACAATTTTTGTCCAACCACTCGCGGCACTCCATTGCAAAAGCTTTCAAATCACTCATAATCCCATCCTTACATTCATATGCACATAGTTGCATATACTTAGATATAGGTTAGGTAAAGATAAACCCTTCTAATTTTGAGGAAAAAAGCCAAATGCATTCATTTCAAACTGTTGCTGATATTCGCATCGAACCTGGCGGAGCCGCCAAGCTCGACAATTATGTCAACGGACTATGCAAGAATAAACGCATCGCGATTGTTACAGACAAAGGCGTACGCGGATTAGGCTTGATGGATGCGGGGGTGCAGTCTCTCAATGACGCCGGTTATGATGTTTTCATATTTGATGAAGTTGTCGCTGACCCACCCGAAAATATCGTCCTTAAAGGCGCGACGGCCATTCGCAAATTCAACGCTGGACTTGTCATTGGCTTTGGCGGCGGATCCCCGATGGATTCAGCTAAAGTCATTGCGCACCTCGTCGGATGCAATCAACCGCTAGAAACCATGTACGGCGTGGGCAATGCCAAAGGGCCAACCTTACCGCTCATGCTAATCCCATCGACATCCGGCACGGGCTCTGAAGTGACCAATGTCGCTATTCTCACGACAGGCAAGACAGCCAAGAAAGGCGTAGTCGCCGATAGCCTTTATGCAGACCGCGTCCTGCTTGATGCAGAGCTGACATTTGGCTTACCCGCGTCGATTACGGCGTCCACTGGAATTGACGCTATGGTCCATGCGATAGAGGCTTATACCTCCATAAGAGAAAAGAACCCTCTCTCCGATGCTCTGGCGCTCAGCGCCCTCCGCAAGATGCGCAACGCCATTGTCATCGCGGTTAATGATGGCAGTAATATTGAGGCGCGCAATGATATGCTCATCGGCGCAATGCTGGCAGGACAAGCGTTTTCCAATGCCCCATGCGCGGCTGTTCATGCCCTTGCTTATCCACTCGGGGGGTTCTTCCATGTCCCGCACGGACTTTCTAACGCCCTCGTCTTAACAGAAGTCATGAAATATAACTTGCCCAAAGCCGAGCACTGGTATGGCGAAATTGCAAAAGACCTTGGCGTTGGGCAAACAGGGGTTAGCCTTATTGATGAAATGCTACGCCTCAAAGAGGAGACGCGTGTTCCTAAGACCTTAAGCGAAGTCAAAATCACGCAAGACGCCATCCCTATGATGGCGGAGGACGCCATGACCAAAGATAGGCTCCTAATGAATAACGCGCGCGAAATGACCTATGACGCTGTGGTCAATATTTATGAGACAATTTTATGAGCAAACCCGCGCCGCAAAAACTCTGCGATTATCCGCATAGCTTAATCATCCCGACGCGCTGGGCCGATAATGATGTTTATGGGCATGTCAATAATTCGGTCTATTATTTTTACTTCGATACGGTGGTCAATAAATGGCTCATCGATAAGGGTTTGCTGGCAATCGGGACGAGCCAAGTGGTCGGCTTGGTCGTTGAAACGGGCTGCGCCTATTTTGCGCCTATAAGCTTTCCTGATAATGTAGTTACGGGACTCCGCGTCACAAAAATTGGCAATAGCTCCGTGCGCTATGAGATTGGCCTTTTTCGAAACGAAGAAACACAAGCCGCGGCTCAAGGCCATTTCGTCCATGTTTATGTTGACGAAAAAACACGCCGGCCTGTCAAAATATCTGATAGAATGCGAAAAACTTTAGAGGAGATTTCCCTATGAGCGCCTATACCGACATCATTAAAGACGACCCTGCCCTTGTGAGCCAGACAGCACGCTTCACACGTATGCAGGACGGCACATTGGAGGATTGGCAGAAAATCGGCGCGGCGCATAAGGTCGATTTCGCCAAAACGGCAGACCGCTTTATCGGGATGTTAAAACAGCTTGAAGACGCCACCCTTGGCTTTGCCTGCAACCAGCTTCAACATGCCCTCATGTGCGCCACCCTCGCGCGCCGCGACGGGGCAACTGATGAGCAAATCGTTGTTGCGCTCTGTCATGACATGGCCAAAGTCATCAATGTGCCCAATCATGGACCGATTGTCGCCGAAATGCTCAAGCCTTATGTCTCAGAAGATAGCTATCACGTGCTGCGCAATCATCAAGCCTTTCAAGGCGAGCATTATTATCACTATATGGGCGCGCCCACAGATTTACGCCTGCAGTGGAAGGACGAGCCTTGGTATGATTACGCCGTAAAGCTTGTCGATACATGGGACGCCCCCGCTTTCGACCCCGGCTTTGAAGCCGATAGTCTTGAGAGCTTTGAACCGCTCATGCGTAAAATTATCCATGATAGCCCTATGGCAGTTGGCTAGTGAAATTTGCGAGTGATTATAAAACATAAAAAATGGCAAATAGGCCGCCTTTGTAACAGGGGCGGCCTCTGGCATTGGTTTAGCCCTAACCAAAGCTTTGCTGGCCCGCGGGGCCAAAGTCATGATTTTCCGATTGGACTCCGAGGTAAGCCTAAAGTCCCTTTTCAGTAGAACCGAAATTCATAGACGTCATTAGCACAAATCATCCAGCTCCTTAATAAATGTTGATTAGGTCACCTTAACCTTACGTCCGCTTTTCCTACAAAAGCGGACAGTTTTAAAAGATACGCCAAACCCGCCCATGTTTTCTTATAACAACCAACGCCACAGCTTTCGGCCGCCTTCAGGGAGGTCAGGATTAAAATTATCTATTATCCGATAGCAACCGGCTTCGTATTTTTCGGGTTGAACTTCAAGAATATCATAATCATACATTTTATCAAAGTTGGCGAGCATTAGATCAAAATTAGCGAGTGTTAGAAGGAAATTTTCATAACTATTGTCCGTCTTCTTCTAAAGGTTATCTACGTCGATTTGGGTGACAGTATATGTACCTGTAAAGATGATTACATCTCCAGGGGCTAAGACATCCCAGCTCCCACTAACCGCAGCATCCGTTGAATCACCTTGCGTTCCCGCATCCGTGAGGAGCGTTTCATTGCCCGGTGTTGGCGCCGGGTCAGAGCCATTATGAGTATCTGAAATCGTGACATCATTAATATTCACATTGCCATCATTTGTGACCGTAT
>CAYXEB010000133.1:0-5275 GCA_964463835.1 uncultured Hellea sp. | reverse complement strand
TTTTTTGAAAATTATTATAAAGGCGAAAAGCCTGAAGGGGAAACGTCATGATGAAGGGTAATTTAAGGTGGTGGGTTGTCGGACTCGTCGCGCTTGCAACAGTGATCAACTACATTGATCGCGGTGCTTTGGGTATTTTGTGGCCCGAAATTAAAGCTGAATTCGGATTTTCAAATCAGGACTACGCAAATATTTTTGGTGTTTTCGTTTTGGCCTATGCCTTTGGTCAAACAATTTTTGGCAAGATTTTTGATTGGCTTGGAACGCGTATCGGGTTTGTTTTGTCAATCGGTGTATGGTCTATTGCTACTGCGCTCCATGCTTTTGGGTCAAGCGTTTTGACCTTTCAGGTTTTTCGCGTCATGTTAGGTGTTGCTGAAGCGGGTAACTGGCCTGGAGCCTCAAAGGCTAATGCTGAATGGTTCCCGGTTAAGGAGCGCGCCCTTGCGCAAGGAATATTCAATTCTGGCGCGGCAATTGGCGGTATTTTGTCTCCAATTATCTTGGCACTCTTAGCTGCATTCATGGGATGGAAAGCTATCTTTATCACGATTGGTCTTATTGGCCTATTATGGCTTATTCCTTGGCTCATGATTTATAAAGCCAAGCCAGAAGATCATCCTTGGCTTGATCCAAAAGAGCGCGAATATATCCTCTCTGGACAGCTTGTTAGAACCGATGATGGAGAAGAGCAATCTGACTATAACCCTTCAACGGCTGAAATGCTTGGACGTAAAGAAACATGGGGCGCTATTTTACCAGCTATGTTTATCGACCCGATTTGGTGGCTATTTGTTGCGTGGATTCCAATTTACCTCATCGACAGTTTTGGATTTAACGTGAAAGAACTCGGCCTTTATGCCTGGGTACCATACGTCGGCGCAATGTTTGGTGCGTGGTTTGGCGGACTGCTAGCTCAGAACCTGCTTGGTAAAGGGTGGACAGTGAATAAGACGCGTAAGTTTGTGATTACATTGGGCGCGGCGATTATGATTCCAGCTTTGCTTGCAATGTCAGTCGCCTCGACACCAATTTTGGCTGTTTTAATTATGGCTCTTATTTTGTTTGGGTTCCAGACAGCTATTGGAAATGTTCAAACACTGCCGAGTGATCTTTACAGCTCAAAAGCAGTTGGTTCCTTGGCGGGCTATGCAGGAACAGCGGCTAAGCTGGCCGCTGCTTTATTGGTTTGGATCGTACCCATCATTACGACAGAGAGCTATATGCCAGCATTTATTATTGGCGTCGCACTCGCTGTATTAGCGGTCTTAAGTGTTTGGATTTTAATTCCAAAAATTGAACCTCTAAAACCTCGCGGCGCAAAAGCCGGCTAACTCAAACTTAAATTTTACAGAAATAATTACAGGAGACATCATAATGTCAAAACCAGTCATAGGATTTATAGGGCTTGGGCTTATGGGCGGCAATATGGTCGAAAACCTTCAAAAACGGGGGTTCGAGGTTATTGTTATGGATCTCAATCAAGATGCGGTCGATAAGGTTCTAGCCCGAGGGAATGCCACTCAAGCTAGCTCTCCCAAAGAGCTCGCTGAAAAATCTGACATCGTTCAGTTTTGCCTGACGACCTCTGCTGTTGTTGAAAAAATTGTCTATGGTGATGACGGCGTTTTAGCGGGTATCAAAAAAGGCTCTGTCTTGATTGATTTTGGAACATCTATTCCGGCCTCAACTAAGAAAATTGGCGCAGACCTTGCCAAGAAAGGTGTTGGCATGATTGACGCGCCTCTTGGCCGTACACCAGCTCATGCTAAAGACGGCTTGCTCAACATCATGGCCGCTGGCGATAAAGCGACATTTGATAAATATGAGTCAATGCTCAAGGAACAGGGCGAAAACGTCTTTTACCTCGGTCCGCTCGGAGCGGGTCATACAACGAAGCTGATTAATAACTTTATGGGCATGACGACTGTAACGGCTATGTCGCAGGCCTTTGCAGCAGCTAAACTCGCGGGTGTCGATCGTCAGCAGCTGTATGATATTATGTCTGCTGGACCGTCAAATTCACCCTTTATGAAGTTCTGTAAGAATTACGCTGTTGATGGCGTAAGTGATCTCGGATTCTCACTCAATAATGCCAATAAAGATTTGCGTTATTTTGCGCAGATGGTTTCAGACTTAGGATCATTCTCTGTTGTTGCTGAAGCGACTTCCGCAAGCCTTCAAGCCGCTGTTGATGCGGGTATGGGCGAAGGGAATGTCCCAGAAATCTTTGATTTCTTCGTTGATCTAAAGAAGTAAAATAAAAGTCAGTTTACGGCCTTCAACCGTATAATTAAATTGAAATAGGAAAATGTTATGACTCAGTTAAATGGAAAAGTAGCCATCGTCACAGGCGGGACACGTGATATTGGGCGTGCGTGCTCAATCCAATTGGCCGAAGCCGGGGCTAAGGTTGTTGTCAATTACCATAGTAGTAAAGCGGCAGGTGAAGAAACTATTGCCACAATTGAAAAGGCGGGCGGGACGGGCCTTCTTGTCAGAGGCGATATGACAAAAAAAGCGGATGTGGATAATCTTGTCACCCAAGCTCGAAAAGCGTTTGGAGATGATATTCATGTTCTTGTCAACAATGTTGGCGGGCTTGTCGCGCGCAAGAAATTGCCTGAGATGGATGAGGAATTTCTCAATCATGTTATGGCGCTAAATGTCAACTCTACATTCCTTGCAACTCAAGCTGTTGTACCTCACATGCCATCGGGTAGCTCTATCGTTAATCTCGCCTCTCTTGCAGGCCGTGACGGCGGCGGTGGGGGCGCCTCGGCCTATTCCATGTCCAAAGGCGCCGTAATTACCTTTACGCGCTCTATGGCTAAAGAGCTGGGTCCAGATGGCATTCGTTGTAATGCGCTTTGCCCGGGCATGATCGACACGACTTTCCATGATACTTTTACGCCTGATGCGGCGCGCCGAAATGTGGAAGCCTCTGTTCCCCTTCGCCGTCAAGGCTTGTCGGAAGATTGTGCGGATGCAGTAGTCTATCTAGCGTCTGATAAGTCGTCTTACATAACCGGCGCAAATATCGATATTAACGGCGGAATGTTCTTCTCATAGGCTAGATGAAAATATCAGATAATAACATCGGCCTCGCCTGTGGGGAGTCTTGGCTAACACCGAAAGCGGCGTCGAACCTGGTGATTTGATGCCATCACAAAACTCGCAAAAGAGGCTTTGAGTATTGCGCTCAAACTCAAACTTAAGAGAACTTAAACATGACTGACTTTCTTACATTTGGCGAAATAATGCTTCGCCTTCGAACCCACGGCTATGAGCGGTTTTTCCAAAGCCCAAGCTTTGAAGCGACCTTTGGCGGCGGCGAAGCTAATGTTGCGGTATCGCTTTCAAATTATGGTTTTGATGCCGGCTTTATTTCCGCATTGCCAGATAACGATATTGGCCAAAATGCAATTAACACACTTCGCGCGCTTGGCGTGGATACCTCCAATGTCAAACGCCAAGGCGACCGCGTGGGTATCTATTATCTCGAAACAGGCGCCAACCAACGTCCATCAAAAGTTATTTATGACCGCGCAGCGTCATCTATCTGCGAGGCGAAGGTCGGCGATTTTGATTGGCCAACAATCTTTAAAGGTGCGAAATGGCTTCACATTACAGGCATCACGCCAGCTTTGTCACAAGGCTCGGCTGACTTGAGCTTGGAATGCGTCAAGGAAGCGCAAAAAGCAGGCGTTACCACGTCGTGCGATTTTAACTTCCGCGGCAAGCTATGGAAATATGGCAAGACAGCCCCTGAAGTCATGAAAGACCTCGTCAAGTATATCGACGTGGGTATTGCCAATGAGGAAGATTGCCAGAAGTCTCTCGGCATTTCTGTCGATGTTGATGTTGAAAGCGGTTCTGGGCATTTGGATCTTAGTAAATATGAAGAGCTCTCACAAAAGGTTCTCGACATCTATCCCGGCATGTCAACGATCGCGATTACGCTTCGCGCCGCTGTGAATGCCAATATCAATGGGTGGTCTGCCTGTATGCGTGACCGCAAAAACGGGTTCTTATCCTCAAAGAAATATGAGCTTACGGATATCGTCGATCGCGTGGGCGGTGGTGACAGTTTTGCCTCGGCATTTATTGCAGGCATGAACCTCTATGAAGATCGTCAACAAAGCCTAGAATTTGCTGTCGCGGGTAGCGCGCTCAAGCACTCAATCTTGGGTGACTTCAACCGCGTAAACCGCAAAGAAGTCGAAGCTTTAATGGGCGGAGATGGGTCTGGCCGCGTTCAAAGATAAACGGCGCAGCGATTCACAATCTGGAGGGCGGCCTACTTTACCCAAGTTGTCGCCTTCATTGACTGTAATGCTCGCTGCGGCGTGTCGCAGGTCATGAATACGAAGGTCATCAAGGCCAGCCTCGCTTTGGATTTTACGCCAAGGCTTGCTCCAAGTAAACCCAAGGTAAACACACCTTCGGAATCCTCTCTTTCTCAAGCTCTTTCATCCGCTTGACTTTGGATGGACCCATTCCGCCAAACTTCTTACGCCAGCCATAATAGGTCGCATCACTTACGCCAGCAGATCAATACCCCCTTCTAAGATAACTCCAGACGGGGCCCCAACCGTATGAATCAGGCTGCAATATTTCGTATAAAGCTCGGCGGCATGTTCAATATTATTACAGAGTTTCAAAAATTCGGCGACGCGACTATATTGAAGGATAGGATATTTTAGCGAGCATTTTATGCCTATCAGCGGGTCGCTGAGATGGTTTGCAGCGAAATTTAATACGTCTGCAAGAGCTTTCGCGTCCACTCTTTCAGATGTTGGGGCGGCGCTTAATCCTGCTGCACTTAAACAATCTACTTCTGAGACGCCGAATTCAGAAATCCTCCTAAGGGTTTGCGTAAAATATCTTAGAGACGTGTCTGCCATGTGTTCAGAGCTATCACTTTTGGCCCGAAAAGACAATAATATTGAGTTTTTCTAGCAATACGCATTTTAGGCAAATGAGTATATGGATCTGGTAGAAGAATTTATGAGGGGCTGCCATGCAAGATTATCCACGCATACTTATCAAAAAATCACCGAAAAAACTGTTGGCAACGATGATGCTCTCATCCTCCATGGTTGTGATCAGTGCGTTCACCGTCGTGAGCATACCCTCGACCGCATATGCGATCATAGGTGGCTCTACAGGCCCTCAAGGGCCCCAAGGTGAAGCAGGTCCTCCAGGTCCTCAAGGTGAAACAGGCGCAGTCGGTCCTGTGGGTCCTCAGGGTCCCCAAGGTGAAGCAGGTCCA
>CAYXEB010000132.1:0-5386 GCA_964463835.1 uncultured Hellea sp. | reverse complement strand
GATACAGGCGCGATTGAGAAAATGGTCGATGACGCTATCGCCAGCAACGCCGCCCAAGCCGAAAAAGCCAAAGAGAATCCAAAGCTCCTCGGATTCTTCGTCGGACAGGTGATGAAGGCGAGCCAAGGCAAAGCCAACCCGCAAGCTGTGAATGAGATATTGAGGTCTAAGTTGGGGCTTTAGCTCTAATACGGGTCAGCGCTTTTTATTTCCACTGACGGCATAGTCTTTTATTAATTTTTCATAATAGGTTGAAACTTCTGCGGTGATCCTTTCGACCTCATTTTCGATTTGATTGAGTTCGGATTTAAAACCAACCTGAGCCGACCAGAATTTATCATTGGAATTTATTGTCAAGGCGCATCCAAATTTTGATCGGTCAAGAGACCGACAAGTTAGGTGACCTGTTGAGTCTTCGCTATCTTTCCTGAATTTATAACGCTTTGAAACAGCACGATTGTCAGAATGTATTTCCTTTTCATTTAGGATGATAAGTCTGCCTTAGGTTTTCTGAGGGGTGTCTGCATATAGATTTCATATTTTTTTGGGTATTGTTTCTCATTGTTCCGCGCTTCCTGAATTCCAACTAGTGTTAAATTGTAGGGCAAGAAATCTATGTCGCAAAATCGGGTATTTGATTCTGACCATGGGCAAGGTAATTCTCTATGTGCTTTTGGCCTTATTTTAAGCGCTCTTACTACGCGATAGTCACTAAGTTTTGATGGTGTGTCTAAAGTACAAAATTGTGTGGGTCGAAAAATATGAAATTCGCGACGACATGGTAGATCTAAGTATTTGTCACCTAATTTAATAGAGTAATAGCTATTCTTTTTAAAGCGCAGAACTTTTTTACGTTCGAGACTCGATTTAATTTGTATAGGAAAAAATATTAAAGCAGGTAGAATTAGGACGCTAATTAAAGGGGCAATTATAGATGCGATCTTGTTAAACGCCTCACCCGTGCCCGTCGGGATGCGTACTACCTCTTTACCCGTGTTCTTATTCTTGAGTTTCTTTTTGAATTTATCGCCAGTAGCAGCAAATAAAAATCCGGCTGCCGTAGATAAAGATCCCAATACTAGGAAAATAGTGCTGCCAAATTGATTTGAATTTACAGCAAGAAATCCCAGCGCCGAAATTAGGAGAGATAACCACAATAGCGTTGACCTGAACCGACCCCGACTACTATAATATAATAAAATTCCGATGGGGTATGCTAAAATCACACCTAATAGCGCGTATACCGCGCCACCAAAAAAGTAGTAAAAGGTGGACATCGTTGGCTCCCAATTTTCTAAGATTATAAAATAGCATATGAAATTTTTTAAGCTAGGTTTTATGCCTGTATCCGCCCTTGCCATTGATCCCCCTCAAGGACTAATCTGCCCTCATGAGATTTCGCCGACAGCCCCAACGCTCTGCCCCGCTTTATGGGGAGCGGTCTGAACGCGATCATGACCGCTCTAATCATGGGCAGTCCTTTTTGATTGTGGCGGCTATGTTTGGACTGTTATGCTTGGCCGGATTTGTGCTGTGGGGCGGGATGGGAGTTTTGATGGCGGCAGGTGTTTCTGCTTTTATTATCACCTCCGCAGGCCGCGCATCACCTAAAATGGTTTTGAAAATGTATAAGGCCAAAGCTTTGGGCCCGCGGGATTTACCGCAACTCCAAGAGATGTTTGATAGCCTCGTTGAGCGGGCGGACCTAGAGCATAAGCCCACGCTTTATTATGTGCCGTCAAAAATGCTCAACGCCTTTGCCAGCGGACGGGGCAGTCAAACCGTTGTCGCCGTTACGCATGGTCTTTTGGATAAAATGAATAACCGCGAAATAGGCGGAGTACTCGCCCATGAGCTTTCCCACATTAAGCATAATGATGTTTGGGTGATGAGCCTAGCGGATGCGTTCTCGCGCTTGACCAACCTGATGGGACAGATCGGCCAAATAACGCTTTTTATCAGTCTGGGCGCGCTTTTATTTGGCAAGGCCGTCCCTATTCCCCTTTTATGTGTTGCGGTGCTGCTGTTGGCTCCTGTGGCCAGTAGTTTGCTACAGCTGGCTTTGTCGCGCTCGCGTGAATATGAGGCTGATTACGGCGCTGCGCAAATTACGGGCGATCCCTTGGCGCTGGCTTCTGCGCTTAAAAAGGTCGATCAGGCCCATACAAGCTGGCTAAAGAAACTGGTTATGCCGGGACGTAAAGTCCCCGAGGCGTCCTTACTTCGAACCCATCCTCCTACAGATGACCGCGTTGCACGACTAATGGCGATGAAAGATTTACAAGAGCTCCCCGCGCAAATGGAAGTCCCGCGCCGAATGGTCAATCCGCCTGCGAAATATGTCGTTGTACGCCGCCCGCGCTGGCATATCGTCAGCGGGCTCTGGTATTAATTAGCTAATAAGGTTAGGCGATTTCGACTTTTTTTGGCAATATATGGCAAATCATACCAGTTGAGCCTAGTGGTCATTATTATGATGAGCAAGTCTCATCTTAGCGGTTGACCTTGCATTAGGATTTATCCATTTCTAATCGAAACTACGCAAAAGGATTGAGGGATGGATGAAAGTAACCAAGCTTTATTCAATAAGCTGATAATTATTGGTCCGCTTGTGTTTTTTGTTGTGATTTTTGCTGCGCTTTATAAGGTAGCGGATCTTGGATTGATATTATCCGCTTTAATAGCCGGTATCATTGCAGTTCTTGATTATTATCTCTTAATTATCGTGATGAAAAAGGTTGGGCAGTGAAACTCCAAGAAGGCCCTTTATTTGGCGCGCTGATTATCGGTTTTGGTATCGGGTTTTTGACTTTTAATAAAACCAACAATATTGGCTTGGGAGTTTTGTTAGGGTTGGCTGTTAGTATCGCCGATTACGTCTTGATTATGGTGATTAAGGCCGTCACAAAAAAATAGAACCTAATGAGAGTAAGTTATGTCTTTAAATATTGGTAAGTCACCGTCCGTTACAGATGCGCTGAACACACGTATCACCGTAAGAGACTTTTTGGATACCCCAGTTTCCGAAGACGTACTTCAATCTCTATTTTCCACGGCGCAGCGCACAGCCTCTGGAGGTAACTTACAGCCATGGCATGTTCATGTTATGACAGGGGATAAGTTAGCCATTTTTAAAAAGGACGCCGTCGAGCGCGCGCAGGCCGGTAAGACGGATGTTCCAACCTATCAAGCTTATCCAAGCCCCCTATGGGAGCCCCAGCGCTCCTGGCGCTATAAGCTCGGCGAAGATATGTATGCTCTGCTCGGGATTGAAAAAGATAACAAAATGGGCAGGTTGATGTGGCTTATGCAAAACATCAAGTTTTTCGAAGCTCCCGTTGGCATAATCATTACAGGGGATAAGCGCCTAGAAATGCCGCAACATCTCGATGTGGGGATATATGTGCAGTCTTTGATGCTGCTCGCCCGAGAAGCAGGGCTTCACACTGCCCCTCAGGGGTGGTGGCGTAACTGGCATAGTGTGTGTCACGATCATTTGGACATCGCTGAAGAGGACGAAGTCTTGGTAGGCATGTCTTTGGGCTATGCTAATCCCGATGCGCCCGTAAATAGCCTTTATGCAGATCGCGCCAGCCTCAATGAGAGCGTAAAATTTTATAAATAACAGCTTTGGACTTATATTTTAGATAAAACAACATGCGTCATTTTGAGAAAAGTGACCTGTATATGCATTTATTTTTAAAAATATCTGGCTAATTTTCTGACTTTATACTGGTGTTTTATTAGTAACGCGTATCATTTATACTTAAAAAGTATAAGTATAAATGGCGATGTAATCTAAATTTAATTGAATTTAAACTTGATATTAATGTACATTTACTTGTTTTAAGACATATAAAACTTGATTAACCTTTATATATTTTAACCTTATATTTATCTGGCCACGTCAGGTTTCATTTTAAGCGCTGAGGACGAAGCTAATATTTGCCCAGTTGCTAACTTCGATAGCAAGAGCTGCCGAAGGTATTAGGTGAATATAGGGGGAGGCCATGGCCTTTACTGAGGTAGAAGTTAAAGAAGCGGAGGCCGCGATTGTGGCTGGTGCAAAAGTAGAAGACCTGTTCCGATTAGGACTGATGTACTCGACGGAGCTGGAAGACCGGGGGGTCGATTTTATCGAAGCCCATAAATGGTTTAATCTCGCGGCGTTGATGGGCTCAGTTCCGGCAAAAGTTTATCGCGATGAAATCAAAGCTGAAATGAGCGTTGAAGAATTGACATTGGCGCAAAAAGCAGCCCGCGGGTGGCTGGCTGAAAACCGTGACTTGATAGAAGTAGAAAAATCTGAAGCGGCTTAAGCCTTAAGCTTAAGCCCTTTAATGAATGAACTAAGGCGAGATGACCGTAGTTCCGCCGTCATTGCTACCAAACTGATAGCTAAGATTGAAATCAACAGGCAGGGTTGCCCTGAAGTTTTGCACCCAAGTACCGATTTCAGCGATATTGGACTGAGGCACAAAGATAATATCGCCGCGACGTAGCTGCATATTATCATCATATTCCCGGATATTAAGAAGACCGTTTCGAATATTGACGGTTCTCATCATCATGCCACCATTTGGTGCTCGGCGTAGGATCGCCACGCGGCGCGCCCTAGCCGTCGGACGCATGCCGCCGGCCATAAGTAGGGCCTCTAGAGCGCCAATGCGCCCAGGAAGCGTATAAGTTCCCGGCTGTCCTACTTGTCCGCCGACATATATTTGCTCAGGTGCATAAGCCCGCGGAGTCACCGCTATTGTCGGGTCTCTAAGCTGGGTCGCGAGTTCAGCAGATAATTCCCCTTGAACCTGTTGAAATGTGCGACCTGCAGCCATAATTGGGCGGCTCATTGGCATCACTACGCGGCCATCTGGACCGACAGTTAATGTGCGAGAGAGTTCAGGCGCGCTTGAGACAACGATATCAAGCTGATCTCCGGGGTGAAGCTGATACTCAGGTTCCCAGTTGACCCATTGTTGAAACATTCCGGGCCCAGGGTGAGGAGCTCGCCTTTGATATGCGATGTGTCTTTCATCTCTAAGGCGCTCTAAAATACCTTTATATTTTTTTGGCGGTTCAGGAAAGCCAGCCTGCTTATATAAGGGATTATGGTTAATGAGGCCTCGATTAAAATTAACGCCAGCGCGGTTATGGTTAACGCCAAACGGGTTATGGTTAACGGCTTTTATCACATTTTGATTCGTTTGACCGTATCGATTCTGCGCAAATGCTGTCGAATCAGTCACAATAGAAAGTGCTATAACCCCCATAAGTCCTGATAATATCGATGATTTTTTATGTTTTTTCATGAAATCTGCCTCAATGCGGATGTTTTTCGACTTTTTTTAAGTGTTAACAAGAATGGATAAGGAATTGTTAAATTTTA
>CAYXEB010000131.1:0-5459 GCA_964463835.1 uncultured Hellea sp. | reverse complement strand
TTCCGCAGCCCAAAATTTCCATCCACTTCTCGCCTTGGCCAATTTTAATGGCGCTGCCTACGCGCTCATAGCGTACATCCATTTCGGCTGAAGGTTCTGTGAAGGGGAAGTGATGGGGACGGAATTGCACGTCGACATCTGTCTCGAAAAAGGCAGAGACAAAATCCATGAGTACGCCTTTTAAGTGGCCCATATGAATGCCTTTATCAATGACAAGGCCTTCGACTTGATGGAACATCGGCGTATGGGTTTGGTCACTATCGCATCTATATGTCCGCCCCGGCGCGATAATACGGATAGGCGGTTTTTGGTTTATCATGGTGCGGATTTGCACGGGGCTTGTATGGGTGCGTAGAACCTTTTTCTCTTCGCCTTCGGGCGCGCTCATGAAAAAGGTATCATGCATATCGCGCGCGGGATGACCCTTCGGGAAATTTAGCGCGGTGAAATTATGAAAATCATCTTCAATGTCCGGGCCTTCAGCAACGGAGAATCCCATATCGGAAAAGATAACCGCCATTTCTTCCATGACCTGCTGTACGGGATGAAGCGTGCCTTGGGCCGCGCCGACAGGCAAAGACATATCCATGGTTTCACTGGCAAGGGCCGCGTCAAGAGCGGCATTTTCAAGCTGATTTTTTTTATCTTCAATCAGCGCGCCGAGCTCTTTTTTAAGCCCGTTTAGCGCAGGGCCCATGACTTTCTTTTCGTCAATCGACATCTTGCCTAGGCCTTGCATCATTTTGCTGACTTCACCCTTTTTCCCGAGGGCGGACACGCGGATATTGTCGAGCGCGCGCAGCTCAGTTGCGCCCGCAATTTGGGCGGCAAATTTATCTTTAACTGCAGCTATATCGCTCATGTCAGGGTCCGTGCTCTGGCCGTTTAAATCTGGGGTCTTTTACTCTGCTTGCGCGGCAGGTCAACAGGCGTGAGTGAGCTACGAGCTTAGAGCTATCTAGAAATTATTTTTTAGGGTCGTGAAATGTTGTGCGCCCATTTGACTTTTTGCCTTCTGGCTCAACCTCTGGGATTTTTTCTTCGCGTTTTCTAAAAATCTCTGAGTGGCCCTCAAGGGTATCAAACCCATAATTTATATGGTTGAGCGTTTCGCCCGTTCCCAAGATTAAATATCCCAATGGCTTGACTAATGTCGCGAGGCTACGAAGGACTCGTACCTGGGCGGGGGATGAATAATGGGGCAAGGCATTTCGGAAGAGCACAATATGGAAATGGCCTAATTTATCTATATTGGATAATAAATGCGTATCCTCAAAGGTTACGGCGTCACGTATATGATCCTTTACCCGCCAATCTTCTTTTTCGCGTTCAAAGAATTGTGTGAGATATTTAATGGGTAAACCACGTTGGACGTCAAAATGGGTATACAGACCAATGCGGGCTCGATCTAAGGCCGCAGAGGGATAATCAACGCCTTTAATTTCAAAATTAATGTCTGGAAATGTTATCTCTTCTTTTTCCAGTTCCATAGCGATACAATAGGGCTCTTGTCCGCTTGAACATCCAAAGGAGAGAATTTTTATGGTGCCGCCTTTATGAATGGGATAAAGCCGAGGCATGACGACATCGACGAGTTTATTAAAACTGGGACGGTCCGTAAAGAAATGGGTGTCGCGCTCTAAAAGACTTGAGACAACTTGAATAGCGAGGCGGCTCTGTCCTGATTTAAATAATTCATCCACCATACTGCTGAGAGAATCAAAGCCTTCTTCTCTTGAGAGGCTCGCGAGCCTGGTTTCAATCAAAAACGCATGATTTTCGCCAAGATTAACGCCCGCAAGCTCCAAGGTTAACCGTTTTAAGGCTTCATAATAAGTTGGAGTGAGTGAGAGCACACCGCTCATTTAAATTAATCCAGCCAGCTGAAATTTTGAGGTGATAATATCTGAATCAAAGGGCTTCATAATGTATTCGTCTGCGCCTGCTTCTATGGCCTCTGTGATTTTTTCAACGTCGCGTTCGGCCGTACAAAAAATTACGATCGGTTTTTTGCCCTCTTCATTACTGCGCAGGTCTTTGAGGAAGCTCAGCCCATCCATGACGGGCATATTCCAATCAAGCAAAATGGCATCAGGCATATCCATGCGGCACATATCTAAGGCTATTTGTCCGTTTTCAGCCTCTGAGGTTTCGAATTTTAAGTCTTTCAAAATTCTGGAGGCCACGCGGCGAATCATGCGGCTATCATCAACAACAAGGCATGAGGTCATGTTCCAACCTCCTGTAATTGATCTTCGGCCATATTGCCGGGCACGAAATCGAAAGTTTCTCCATCACATAAGACGGTTATATTTAGGCCAGATGGTCCTTCTTGAGCTGAGACATCAATGTGCCCGCTTTTGGGCAGGCCCAAATCTCGCCGCTGATCAGGTGTTCCGATTTTTGTCGCGACGATGTTTTTGACGATGAGGTCAAGTTTATCACGGACCACCCCTGCTTGCTTATCATCTATGAAGAGATTCTCGACAGCATAAGAAATGCTTATAGATTTTCCTTGACCGCGGGCCTTGCGTAAAGCCGCATCTGTGACATCGGGCATAAGGCTTTCAAAACTGATCATCGGCGAGGTTGGAAGGGCTATCCCGACGTCAATGGACATTAATTGCTGCAAAGACGAGGTATACTCTCCCGCCATTGGCAAAAGTTCCGTTAAGGTGGATCTGGCAAAAGCGTAATTTTCTTGTTCGGATTTTCCGCTATTTCGGTCTTGTGTTTTGTCGCTAGAAGCCTGTTCTATATGAGGCTCTATTTCTTTTAGCCCATCATCATATTGTACGATGAGCTTGTATAAAACCATCAACCGGCCATCAATTGTGGATTGTGGGACTTGATTGTCATAACCGTCAAGGACCGCTTGCGCTGCGCGAAAAATACCGCGCGCTGACATGGTTTTTGCTTCGGTTTGTACCCTATGAAGTGTTTCAACAGCCTTTTGCGGGCTTAGCCGTAAATCAGATAAAAGCAGGTCCATATCAGACATGGCCGATATCATAAATATACGGGCTTGGATTAGATCATCACCTTTAGAGGTCATTTTGGGAACTCGGCTGTTTTAACTCTTTCCTTTAGATTGCCGAGAAATGGTTAAAAGGTCATAAAGTTAATGAAAAATTATACCGGATTTGTGGGCAAATTTGCCCTAAACGTCACGGTTTCTCCCTCTATGGCGGCGCTGGCGCTCCCTTTGCTCTCCCGAATCAGCATTCCGGTGTAAAAGGGCTGGATTGTCCGGCCATCAAACCCGTCTTCGGGCGTTTTTCCGCTCAGAGTTTTTTCTATTGCTGCATCCAGGCGTGATTTAGGGCCTGTTGCGTCCAACACAAGAGTGAGGGCCGACGCATCTTGCGTAACATTGAGCGTAATGTCGCCGCCTCTAGGAACGGCCTGAACCGCGAGCATTACAAGGTTTAACAGGATGCGCGCGCCATTTTTATCAATGCCGTTTCCAGCTGTATTCCAGATTAAATTAGCTTTGGCCTCACCATACATCCCTTCGACTAAGGCCTTAATTTCATGAATGGCAATGATGCCAGGTGCTGACCCGCCCGCGCCCAATGCCAGCCTTAGAAATTTTAACTTTGCGTTGGCTTGGCGAGACGAGTTTCTAATTAAATCCATCGCGTCGCTATGCATGTCGGTATTACTGTCATCATCAAGAATTTCTATGGCGGTACTGAGGGCGCCGACGGGACTGATGAGGTCATGGCAAATACGTGCACAGAGTAGCGCGGCAAGGCTGGAGGGCGTGAGTTTAGCAACTGTAGCAGACATAGGTTTTCCGAGAATCAAAGCGGTGATTTGCATGTATATTAGACAAAAAACGAGCGCTGAATAGAGGTCAATTCAGCCCCCATGATATCACATATATAATCGCACGGACCTCAGACTTGCTCAAATCCTTGAGAGCGCTATGTTATGGTATATTTAAGGAAAATAATTATGAAAATTTCATCTGATATAGCCGCGATTGTCACTGGCGGAGCCTCGGGATTAGGCGAAGCAACGGCGCGCGGACTTGCCGCGAAAGGGGCAAAAGTTGGTATCTTCGATATGAATGAAGAGCGAGGTCAAATGGTCGCTAAAGACATTGGTGGCACCTTTGCGAAGGTCAATGTTGCGGATAATGCAAGTGTTGACGCTGGATTTGAAACTGTTCGCGCCGTTAATGGGCAGGAACGCATAATGGTTAATTGCGCTGGGATTGGCGGGGCTGAAAAAACGGTCAAACGTGACCGTAAAACCGGCGATATCGTCCCGCATGATGTCGAGCGCTATATCCGTATTATTAACATTAACCTCATCGGATCATTTCTCTGCGCGTCAAAATCGGCGGCAGGCATGATGGCTTTAGACCCCGTTGAGCCTGATGGTGAACGCGGCCTTATTATCAACACGGCTTCTGTTGCGGCGCAAGACGGCCAAATCGGTCAAGTGGCTTATAGCTCTTCTAAAGGCGGCATCCTTGCCATGGCTTTGCCGATGGCGCGTGACCTTGCCCGTGAAGGTATTCGGGTCAATACAATCTTGCCTGGATTTTATGAGACGCCAATTTATGAGCAGATGAATGATAATGTAAAAGACGCGCTACGTGCCCATGTTCAATTTCCGGTTCGCTTCGGTGACCCCAAGGAATACGCACAGGTTGTCGAATTTATGTGTGAACACGTCTATATTAACGCGGAATATATCCGCACAGATGCCGGCGCGAGAATGCCCCCGCGCTAATTCATCTCGGGGATTTGGTTGGCTAAACTTCGATTAAATCTGCGGCTTGCATTTGTAACCTTGCGCGCTCCAATGCGATTAAACAGCCTTGTTTACTCACATAGCTCTGCGTGGATTGTGCATGGATTTGTGCTTTAGATATTAATCGCCAATTATATTTCTTATTATCATCACGGTAAATTTCCACGCGTACGGCTGGAAGGCGGTCCGTGTTTGTTTTTAGGGTCATTTTTGTCTCTTTAAATTAAAATTTTAATTGTGTTTCTACGAAGTAAGAGCGTTTCGTTGGCAGAACCCTCTATTTGAAATTGAAGAGAATATGACCTTTTTAAAGTTTATCGCCAATATCAATGATGGCCTCAATCAGCATATCTAAATCTTTTTGCGTGGTGCGGTGATTTGTGATGTTAACGCGAATAGCGAGGGAGCCGTTTATTGTTGTTGATGACGGCGCGGCAATTCCGCTTTCTTGAAGCCGCACAATAATTTCATTATTTTTTTTGTCTTTTAGCGCGTTAGACGCTGAGCTGAATTTATAGCGGAAGCAGCAAATATTTAGCGGCACAGGTGCGAGCATTTCTAGCTTGGAAGAGGTTTTAACACGCTTTTCTAAATATTGGGCTTGAGAGATATTACGTTGAACAACCTCTGTAATGGTGTCAATGCCGTGGGTTTTAATATGGGTCCAAACTTTTAGCGCGCGAAAGCCGCGA
>CAYXEB010000130.1:0-5494 GCA_964463835.1 uncultured Hellea sp. | reverse complement strand
TGATTTTTGGTAACATCGTGACCCAGGTGCCCTTTGGCATGATGTCTATCTTTGGGTTCTTTGCCGCCTCAGGTGTTGCCGTGAATGATAACCTGGTCCTGATAGATTACGTGAATCGTTTGAGAGAAAAAGGGGTTGGCGCCTATCAGGCGATGCTAGATGCTTGTGTGGCGCGTTTCCGTCCCATTCTTTTAACCTCTGTTACAACCTTTGTCGGCATTATGCCGATCTTGTTTGAAACATCCGTGCAGGCTGAGTTTCTCAAGCCTATGGTTGTTGCTTTGGCTTTTGGCGTTTTGTTTGACTTCTTCCTCACTCTTATGTTGGTGCCAGCCATGTACGGAATTGGTGTTGACATTACGCGTTTTTTCCGTGGCTTGTGGCGCGGCGAGAAGCAGCCAGGATTAGGTTCATCTTACGATCCTGAAATGGCTTTGGCGCTAGAGGGCATGGAGTTAGATGGCGCTTTGGGTGAGCTAAAACCCGCAATTGTCGCAACCCCTGCGCCCGCAGAATAAATGGGTCAGCTTTAGAGGAATTCAAAATGAAATTTCATCACATCATGGCTATTAGCCTGTTTGCGGTAAGTCTGACAGCTTGTAATAACTCAACGCAAAATACCGCGCAAAACAACGATTCGGCTGCCACAGAAAGTATCCAGCAAAAACCGCTTAAACCTGTCCTTGGAAGCTATGGTATCGCAACTGAAAATATGGACCTTTCTGTAAAGCCCGGAGATAATTTTTTTAAATATGTCAATGGCACTTGGCTAGAGAAAACTGAGATACCGGCGGATAAAGATAATTACGGCGGCTTTGCTATTCTGGCCGATTTATCGCAGGAACGGGTTAGAAAAATAATTGAACAAGCCTCCGCGAAAAAAGCGCCTCTGGGTTCAGAGGAACAAAAAATTGGTGATCTTTACGCCGCCTTTATGGATACAGATGCCATCGAAGCTGCCGGGCTAACTCCCATAACTGGAGACATTGAGCTAATTCGTAACGTCAAATCTCATGAAGATGTTGCCGTCTTGATGGCTAATCCGTCTTTAGGTTTACGCTCTCCAATTGCGCCTTTTGTTAGCGTAGATTTAAAAGATGTTCAGAACTATGTTGTCTATCTCACCCAATCTGGACTGGGCATGCCTAACCGCAGTTATTATCTCGATGAGGGCGAGAAGGCAGATAGCATTAGAGCTGCCTATATCGATTATTTGACGGCTATGCTAACAGCAGCTGGCGCCGACCGGCCGCAATGGCGGGCCAAGCGCATCATGGCATTTGAGACCGATCTTGCGCGTGTTCATTGGACACCGGCGAAGCGACGAAACCGGAGCCTGACTTATAATAAGCGTAGCTTGGCCGGGCTTAAACAAATGGCGGGCGGTATCCCTTGGGACGCGCTACTGAACGAGGCTGGCATGGGTGATCAAGATGATTTTGTTGTGCGCGAAACAGATGCAATTGAAGGCACGGCTAAAATTTTTGACGCGGCAGATGTGCGGGTTCTCAGCGATTATATGACCGCTCATTATATGGGGTCTAACGCCGCTTACCTTCCCAAAAATATTGATGAAGCGCGGTTTAATTTTTACAGTAAAACGCTTCGCGGTACAGAAGTACAGCGCGAACGCTGGAAGCGCGGCGTAAGCCAAATTGATGGTATGATAGGCGAAATGGTTGGTAAAGTTTACGTTAAACAACATTTTCCGCCTATTGCCAAAACGGAAATGGATAAATTAATTGAGAACCTGCGTAGCGCCTTTAAAGACGGTATTGACAATCTTGAGTGGATGGATCCAGCAACAAAGGTTGAAGCGCAAGACAAGCTCGCGAAGTTTAATCCAAAAATTGGTTTTCCTGATAAGTGGACGGATTACTCCGAGCTAACCGTAGACCGTGATGATCTTATTGGAACGATTAAAAGGGCCAATGCTTGGGCGTGGAATGACGAGATCAAAAAGCTTGGCGGGCCAATTGACCGCGACGAATGGGCCATGAACCCGCAGACCGTGAATGCTTATTACCGTCCTGACTTGAACGAGATTGTATTCCCAGCAGCTATCTTGCAAGCGCCTTTCTTTGACCCTGCGGCAGACCCAGCCGTAAACTACGGCGCTATCGGTGCTGTCATCGGTCATGAGATGGGCCATGGCTTTGATGACCAAGGTCGTAAAACCGACGGCAACGGCGAGCAACGTGACTGGTGGACGGAAGAAGACGGCAAGGCCTTTGAGGCCCGGTCAAAAGACTTAGTCGATCAATTTAACGCCTTTGAACCTCTACCAGGCGAGCATATTAACGGCGAGTTGACGCTCGGCGAAAACATTGGAGACTTAACAGGCCTTACTATGGGCTATGCGGCCTATAAGAAATCCCTCAACGGTCAAGAGGCTCCCGTAATTGATGGCATGACGGGCGATCAAAGGTTCTTTTTATCCTTTGGTCAGATATGGCAACGTAAATTCAGAGACGCAGCTTTGTTAAACCGTTTGAAAACGGATCCCCATAGCCCGGGTGAGTATCGCGCCAATGGGATCGTTAGAAATTTCGATGCTTGGTATGAGGCCTTTGATGTTCAGCCCGGAGACGCGCTATATTTGCCACCTGAAAAACGCGTCAAAATTTGGTAATTAATTTCCCGCCTTTTTGGCGGGATTTTTTTTGAGACTAAACAATGCCTCTTTGAAGATTGTCCCTAGAATATAATATCCCGCTAAAATCACGCCCGATAGTGTTCCGGATATTTTGGACTTGCCAATGCGTGGGCGGTAGCGCACAGGAACTTCACCATATCTGAGCCCTTGCTTAAGCGCACGGACTTGCATTTCAACCGTCCAACCAAATGTAGGCGCCTCCATGTTGAGGCTCTCAAGCGCGTCTTTAGTAATCGCCCGAAAAGGCCCAAGGTCGGTAAATGTGCTTTTCCAAAACAGCGTCATCAGAAAACAAGCCAGCCTATTTCCAAATCTCTGCTGAACCGTCAGAGCGCCGTCCTCGAGCTTAGGATTAAGGCGCGAGCCGACCATAAAATCTTTCTCGCCAGAGATAATTGGCGCAATTAAATCATCAATGTCCTCTGGATAATCAGAGGCGTCCCCATCCAGAAAAACCATAATATCATAGTCCCCAGCGGCCTTAATGCCAGCCAGGCAGGCTCTGCCATAACCAGGTGTTTCTACATAGACCGTGTTGGCGCCCGCGGCTTTGGCCGCTTCCGAGGTTCCGTCCGTCGAGCCATTATCTGCAATAATGATTTCACTGACTGTGCTTGGAATAGCGTCAATGACTTTTGTAATCGCTTGGACTTCATTTCTGGCCGGTATAACGACTTTAATAATAGGGTCTGGCATGTTTGTCTCGGCGGAAAAATTCGAAAATTAAGATGAGTATAGGAATACCGAATTGTAGCGGGATTAGCCAATTCGTATAAATGTCATATTGGCCGAGCTCTCCTAGTCTAAAGCGCACATAATAAAGCGGGGTAAGAACGCAGAGTGCAGCAAGGCCGTAACTGGGAAAGAAGGGGATAAAAATGAGCACCCAAATCAGATACCATGGAAAGCCTGTTGGCGATAATAGATAGAGGGCTAGGGTTATTAACATAAGCTCTGCGGGTCTCTTAGATAGCTCTCCAATAGGCGAGATAAGTCCGCGCCAAACGCTAAGGCCAATTAAAATAAGCGCAATGATGATACGCGCTAAATTGCCTGGTTGTGCATAGATTCCTGTCAGCCCTTTTTCTAGCAGCGGGAAGAGAAAACTACTACGTTGCCATCCTGTGGAATAAGCCGCCAAGCCGCTATTCCCGCCTAATGTGGATAGCATTGGCCAGAGTAAAATCAAGGTTAAGCCACCAACGATTAAGGCGCAGGAGAAATAAATTTTTAAGTCACGTCGCCAAGGGCGAAATATAATCGGGGCGAGTAAAAGGGGCCAAATTTTAACAGCCGCTGCGGCTGAGAGCGTTATGGCCGCTATGAATGGATTTTTGCGCATTGCGATGACAGTTGCTGTCAGGGCAGGGGCGAGCAATATATCCATATGGGCCGCGTTAAAGGCGCTGAATATCAAAAGTGGATTTAAGGCATAGAGCCCAACCCAGAGGGGGTTGCGGCCATAAAGCGTAAGCGCCTTAATCATTAGAAATAAAGTGAGGGCTTCGCTCACCAAAAACAGAAACCGAAGCGCGTCAAGATTGAGAGGTTTGATGAAAGCCGCAATCGCAAAAACGGCTTGCGCAGCGGGGGGATAAATTGTCGTAAGCTGAATATTGTTGATACGGGTTAAGAAATTATCATTGGCGTCAGAAATCTGTTTGAGCGACAGAGTATCTGCAGGGGCTGTGTTATTGAGAATGTCTTTCGGGCTATAAGTGTAGGGGCTTTCGCCTTGGGTTATAACAACCCCGTCCCAAAGATAACGATTCCAGTCATCTTCATATATCGGCGTGGACGCAAAAAAAATGGCACGGAAAGCAAGTCCAAGTGCCAGAATTATCCCGAGAGAAGGCCAAATATTGTCTGACTGGGCCGAAGATGCGTTTTGTGTTGCCCAGCTATTAAATGCTGGAATAAGAGCTGCCCAGACCAGTCCGGAAAACATTAAGGCGGCTGTAAACAGAGCATAGGGATGGTCAACCGTGGTTGTTCCAAGGTAAAAGGCTGAGGAGAGGTGCCTAATAAAAAATAGAGCAGCCCCAATAAGAGCTGCTCCGAACAATATGGACGGCGGAAATTTCATGCCGTTTTATATCAGAAGATTAGCCTGTGGGAAGGCTGTCGCTTGCGAGTAAGCATGTGCCGTTAGCTTGCGGTGTTGTTCCAGCTGGGCAATTCAAAGTTGCTCCAGAATTGCTATGGCCAGAACCGTATGAGGACGGGCTTTCTTTTTTAATCACTGCCGCGTCACCTTTATGTCCTGAGCCATAAGGCTGAGCGGGTTTTACTGGTGCGGCGCTAATAGACTTTGCGGGCTGAGCTATTCCTGACCCATAAGAGGCTGCTGGTTTAGCTGTCCCAGACCCATATGATTTTTCTTTTTTGGCCAGCTTGGCTTCCATTGCTTCTTTTTGCTTTAGCGCGTCCCGCCGCTTTTTTTCGGCCTTGTTAATCTTCGTTTTCGCGGCTTTAGCGCGGCGAGCAGGCGCTGTACTTGTGGGAAGGTTGCCAGCTGAAGACCCGCTACCATATTGCGCGAAACTAGGCGCCGTGCTTAGACACATAGCCGCTGCGGATAGAACTAAGATCGATTTAATTTTGGGCATAAATATTCTCATCAATTTTTTGGGTTAAAGTATGTGGGAATAGGTTTATCCTAACGCCTATATAAAAACAGAGTCACTAAACCCTAACATTATCGCACGGTTTTGTGATAGCGAAACTGAAATTATGCGTTGACTTCAACTCTGGGTGACAATGCGTCTTTCTTAATCATATCCGCTGCTTTTTCAGCTATCATGATTGTTGGTGCATTGGTGTTGCCTGAAATCAGGT
>CAYXEB010000129.1:0-5612 GCA_964463835.1 uncultured Hellea sp. | reverse complement strand
ATGGGTTCCGGTTCCATTTCTATGGGTTCCGGTTCCATTTCATTAATCTGGTCGATGTCTTCAAGCTGGTCGATCTCTTCCATCTCAGCGGTGTCAACGTCTTGTGAAGGCCAATCTGTATCTTCTATCGAATCTAGCGGAGTGAAAAATTTTACATCGGTTTTACCCGGATTAACGCTGGGCTCAAACCAAGTTTCGTCTATTTTAAAGGGTCTAAAATTATCCTTCGGGCTAGGTCGTGTACGCAGTCTTTCGTCGAAGTAATCAATTAGCACGTCTGATACAACAAAGGGTTCTGATGGTTCTTGGTTAGCATTTGTTACAAGCACAGCCGTTCCGCTTTCCGTTAATCTGACTGTTTTGCCGGCAGCTTCGACGATTACTTCACCGCGCCGATTGCGCGAACTTGTATTAATTCCAGGCCCGCGCAAAATAACTAATGTTGCCTCTGATTTGTCCAGAGGAATATTACTTGACAGCAACCCTGCTTGTTTAACAATTGAGAAAACTTCTTCTCCAACCAGAATTTCAACAATTGTGCCCCGTATACCTATTGAGGCGACTTGCGTGGAAATATTAACTGCGTCCGGGTTTGCTTTTGACACCTTTCCCGACGCGAATCGGAACATGCCCTTCCTTACATTTGCGGATAGGGAATTAACATCCTTCTTAGGATCATAAACGAATTCATCAATGACCATTTCGCATTTTGGCCCAACCGTAAAGGTGCTACTGTCCTTCAGCAAAACTTGAAGGCTGGACCCTTCTATAGATGTAACAAAATCATTTAAAAAAACAGGTTCTTTAATTATTGCCAATCGGGCTTGTTCTTGCTCTTGGCTTAAAACTTCTACCGTCCCCTTTACCGCTGCATTGCGGCCAATTTCGATTGGCTCTGCCCCCAGAGCTATTGATGGGATAGACATTGTTACGAAAATAAATAACTTCGTCTTTTTAGAGTATTCTTGTAATCTCATGGCGACCTCTATCCTTAATCTCTAAAAATTGAATTTTAATTTCAAATCTGCGGCTAGATTGTCAAAATCATTGGCGTCAATATTAGAGAAACGTTCATTGTAATTGACGCCCAATTCTATATCGATATTTTTGAGGTCTTTGTTTTTTACTAATTTGTTAAGCGGCACGCCTATGGCTTGGCGAGCGAATATTCGAGTTTCTTCTCGCTCATCTACTATAGGATTTAAACTGCCTTTATAATTCAGCTTACGAGCTTGGAATTGTGTTCTTAGATAGGCGTTGTTTTTAATTTTCTGCGTAAAGCTAAATAAAGCTCTGGGCCCATCGTATGAAAACGCGCCAATCTCAGCATCTTTTGTATCAAAACCAACAGCCCAACTAAGTCTTTGGGAGGATTTTAAGGCTGTTGTAACACCAAATTGAAAACGTGTTTTAAAGCCATCTCGTTCATCTTCGAGAGGCGCATTTCTAAGGGGGCTGTAATTCTGATCATATGCGGAAACAGTAACTTGCGCACGGCTCTTCTGGGAAATTCTTTGCTGGAACGTTACGAGGGGTCCTATTTGTTCTAGATATTTTTCTCCGCTAATATTAAACTGCCTAGCATCGATATTAAAAGATAACTGACCTTTGCCGCTTGGCTTTACACTGATGCCTATGCGTGAACTGACAACATCATAGTCAGTTTCGGAAAAAGTTTCGTGACGGCGCAGATTCCCCTCAATAGAGGCGTGCGCCACTACTTTTTTATCTGCGGAAATGGGCGTGTTAAACCTTAGTCGACCTCCGGCAAAAACAGAAACATCCCCTCTATTATTTTCAAAGCCGAAGCCCTCATCTGATAAAAAATTACCTGCATTATCATCTGCGCGGACCCCCAGCGTAACGGTAGCGCTGAATGGATCATACTTTTGACGAATTGGGCTCTTCCGCTCAGGTTTTGGATCAGAGGAAGCCGTTAAGTCAGGTAGGGGGGTCTTAAATTCGGCTAAATAACGCCTATAAGTTGAGGCTTGATCTGCATTTAATTCGATATTTTTTAAAAGAGATAACTCCCTTAGGGCCGATTTCGAGTCATCAAGTCGGTACAGCACGGCAGAATATAAGAGTCGTGCTGAATGCCAATCAGGATTACTATAAAGCATACGTTCAAGTGCCGCCGCCGCGTTGAGCATTTCTCCCCGGCGTATTTCCTGTATAGCATAATTTAAGTTTAACTCTTGATCACTGGGATTATCATAAACGTCTTGCTCGGTTATTTCAGGACCAGCATCTGCTGTTTGAGCATGGCTCAAAGGAATAACGAGTATGAAAGACAGGAAGAGTAATCCTGCCATTATTAATTTTCGACCCCCAACAAGAGGAGTTTTTTTCATTTCCATATTTGCGCCCCATATGCGGCGCATACATTAGATAAGATGTAATCTATTTCGCGCCGCGTCGCCCGTTAGCAAATATTAGAATTAAAAACAATAGCAAAAATTGGTATTAAAAAATAAAAATCATCGCCGCGCGGTTGGTACTGCGTAAAACAAAACTTATTATTTGGTATTCCATCGCGGATACCGCCACGCGGACAGTCCTTTTTAGAGGCGCGCATCAGTCACCCGATGGGCTGCAAGCGTCACCCTATGCGCGCGTGCAAGTCAAGCCTAGCCCAACATGCTAAAGATAGGCCCGCCGGCGCGGAATAAAGATTGTCCCCAGCTGAGCAATAAAAGCGCCGCGATGGGGGAAAGGTCAAGCCCGCCGACCGCGGGGATCACTTTGCGAAACGGATCTAAGAACGGGCGCGAGATCGTTTTTACGACATTATAGACCTGGGCCATCATTGGATTTCTCAAATTGACAATGTTAAAGGCGATAAGCCAGCTAAAGATAACCTCGGCAAAAATCACAAAGACCAGAAAGCCCAAAACAGGGGAAATCAGGTGGTGTGAGATGGATTGTAAAAAACTCATGTCTCTCTCTAGGCTTTATTTATAGGAGCTATGTAAGGGCTTAAGCGCCGGGCCGCAACAACCCTTTTGTTCAAAATAAGGCAGCTTTTCGTCAAAGCCTCGCCACATTGACTCCTTAAAAGCGCCCCATCAAATGTGAGAAAGGGTTGAGGTCATGCAGACAATGAGTTTAGTAAAAGACGTGCGTCTTGGAAAATATTCGCCGCACCGGGCTGGAGCAAAAAGAATGGCAAAGATTTATTTAGTGGATGATGATGAGAACATCTTAACATCCGTCTCTATGTTCCTCGAAGGTGAGGGCTATGAGGTGCGTAAATTCCACGACGGGGTCAGCGCACTGGAAGCGCTTAAGAAAAGCCCACCTGATCTGGCGGTCTTCGATATTAAAATGCCGCGTATGGACGGGCTAGAGCTGCTGCGTCGTTTGCGCCAGAGCTCAAATCTGCCAGTGATTTTCCTCACCTCCAAAGATGATGAATTTGACGAAGCGATTGGGTTAAATATGGGCGCGGATGATTATATCACCAAGCCTTTCTCTCAGCGGCTTTTAAATGAGCGTATCAAGGCGGTTTTGCGCCGGGCCTCGCTGACAAATATCGAAATGCCAATTCCGCAAGAAGGGGATGAGAAAGTCATTCGCCGCGGTAAGTTGTTGCTCGACCCAAATCGTCATGCCTGTTCTTGGGATGGTAATCCTGTGCGCCTGACTGTGACCGAGTTTTTGATTCTCGAAAGTCTGGCAAAACGTCCGGGCTATGTGAAATCACGCGACCAACTCATGGACGCGGCCTATGATGATCAAATTTATGTCGATGACCGCACAATTGATAGCCATATTAAACGCCTGCGTAAAAAGTTCCGCAAGACGGATAAGAGCTTCGATGGTATAGAAACGCTCTATGGCGTTGGATACAAATATAGAGAAGCCTAAAATGGGAGCGCCTGCGGGCGCGAGGTCCAATCGCACTGGCGTGAAAATCAAAGATCGGCGGCGGGGGCCGCGCCGGTCTGTTTTTACGTCGCGCCTCACGCGGAATATCTTTTTATCCAACCTAATCGGCCTCATCATCCTCGTCGCCGGAGCCTTGGCTATGAACCGGTTTGAAGAAGGCTTAATTGACGCCAAGATCGATAATCTGCGTTCGCTGGCCTCAACCATAACAACGGTAATGGGACAAGACGCGACGGGGTATGGCTCGGCCGCAAAGCTGGATATTGAAAATGCGCGGCAGGTGCTGCGCGGGGTGAATGTCCCAGATAATTGGCGCGTAATGTTACACGATAAGCAAGGGCTAATCCTAGCCGATACGGCTATCATGGATGACACGATTGCTGTCTCCGCGCTTGATCCGATTATCACCGAGCAGCCAGTCCCGACGCGCGCAGAGCGCGCCGAGCTTTGGCGGGAGAAAGGCGATAAATGGCTGCGGGACACCTTGCATAATTTGCCATGGCGCAAAGATCTCCGCGACCGCCTCAGGAGAGATCTGAAAGGCGATATACGCGCGGCCCTAGAAGGCGATGACATGGCGGGCGTGCGCTATACTGAAGATGATGCCTTTATTGTCACGGTCAGCCAGCCCGTCAAACGTGTGCAGCAAGTTTTAGGCGTGATCACCGTCGAGAGCCGCGGCGTTGAAACAATCGTCAATGCCGAGCGCAGGGCGTTAGCGCCTATTATAGCGCTAGCCTTTCTCGCGACTTTGCTTTCGTCATTGGCGCTGACCCTCTTTGTGACGCGGCCCATGAGGAAGCTGGCGCGGGCAGGGGAAATCGTTACGCGCTCGAGCGATAACCGCGATTCAATACCGGATCTGACAAAACGCCGAGATGAAATTGGCGATCTTTCCGAAGTCATGCGCGATATGACCCAAGGGCTCTATAGCCGCATTGATGACGTTGCGAATTTTGCCGCCGATGTGGCTCATGAAATCAAGAACCCGCTGACGTCATTACGCTCCGCGTCTGATACGCTGCGCGTGGCGAAAACGGCTAAGCAGCGCACGAAGTTAATTGATATCATTCAGCAAGATGTCTCGCGCATGGACCGATTAATCACCGATATTTCTAAGGCCTCGAAAGTCGATGCGAACCTTGCACGTGAAACAGCACAAACTTTGGATATTTCTGAAGTGCTTAATAATATCACAGAATTTTACGAACAAACCCGCAGCGGCGATGGGCCAACTGTCATCAATAAAAGCCAGATAAGTCCTGATAAGCCAGTTTATATTCGCGCCTTTGAAACGCCTTTCGCCCAGGTGCTGCGTAACCTAATTGATAATGCGCTGACTTTCTCTGATGTCGACGGACAGGTCAGGATAAATGCCGAGGTAAAAATGGGCGATGAGAGTGAGCGGGTTATTATTACCATTGATGACGATGGTCCGGGTATTCCGCCTGATAATCTGGAAACTGTCTTTGACCGCTTTTACACCCAAAGGCCTAAAGGCGCGCAGTTTGGGTCCCATTCGGGTCTCGGCCTTGCGATTTGCCGTCAAATTATCACCGCGCATAAAGGCCGTATTTGGGCGGAGAACCGCCTTGATGCCGACGGGGTGATAAATGGAGCGCGTTTCATCATTGATGTGCCCCACCAAACTCAGGGCGGGCCGCAAAAACCCAAATCAAAAGCTAAATCAAAAAATAAACGTCACTAAATTTTCCGAAAGC
>CAYXEB010000128.1:0-5708 GCA_964463835.1 uncultured Hellea sp. | reverse complement strand
TCTAGTTTTAAGAGCGCAGATTTTACGGGGCCAATGCCTGTGACGGGCATAGATAGCGTTGTGTAGCCTAAGGCGACTAAGGTTATCGCTTCTAAGGGGCGTCCCGCGATTTCACCACAAACCGAAACGTCTTTTCCGCTTTTCTTACAGCCATCGGCGATAAATTTCATTATCGAAATGGCCGCAGGGTGTAGCGGATCATAACGCTCCGACACCCGCGCATTATCACGGTCAGCGGCAAAGAAAAATTGCATCAAATCATTTGCGCCCACGCTCACAAAATCGGCGTAATCACAGACAGCTCTAATCTGCCACGCGAGTGAGGGCGTCTCTAACATTACGCCAACTTCAATTTTCTTAGGCAGCACTTCACCTAATTTTTGCGCGCGCGCAACTTCACGGTCAAAAAGCGCGCGGGCTTCAATAAACTCTTCAACCACTGTCACCATTGGGAACATCACTCGCAGATGTTTGCCTGCGCCAGCCGCCACAAGTGCACGGAGTTGATAGCGCATGAGGCCTGGCCGATCGAGCGCAATACGAATCGCGCGCCAGCCAATAGCTGGGTTTTCTTCAGGTACCGGATCGATATAGGGCAGAATTTTATCCCCGCCTAAATCAAGGGTACGGAATGTCACCGGGCGCTGACCGGCCGCATTAATCGCTTTGCTATAAAGCTCAGTCTGTTCTTTGAGGCGCGGCATAAATTCGCTGACCATGAATTGAAACTCAGTTCGGAACAATCCAATGCCGTCAGCGCCGGCTTGATCGAGCTGGGGCAGATCAACCAAGAGACCTGCATTCAGCTGTAGCGACACATGTTGCCCGTCCTTTGTGACAGCGGGCGAAAATTTTAAAGCCTCATAAGCGCGGTTCATTTCGCCGCGAATATTCATTCGCAGGCGGAACCCTGACACTTGTGTTTCAAGCGGTCGAATATGAACTTGCCCTTGTTCGCCGTCGACAAGGACCGGGTCTCCGATTTCAATTTTATCTAAAACGCCTTCGGCGCGGCCAATCAACGGAAGCCCGATGGCGCGGCAGATAATGGCCGTATGAGATGACCCAGAGCCTTCTTCCAATACAATGGCGCGTAACTTATTTCGGTCATAATCAAGCAGTTCCGCAGGTCCGATTTCGCGCGCAAAAATAACCGCGTCATTTGAAATATTTTTATTCCCTGGCCCCAAAGAATCGCCAGATAGTGCGCGCAGCAAACGGTTAGCTAAATCTTCAAGGTCGTGAAGCCGCGCGCGCAAATAAGGATCGCGGGATTTCATCAATCGGGCGCGGTGCTCATTTCTTACCCGTTCCACAGCCGCTTCTGACGTTAATCCCGAATAAACCGCTTCGCGCAATCGCCCGACCCATTTGCGGTCATAAGCGAACATGCGGTAAGTCTCATAAATTTCTTTGCTCGCGCGCGAGAGCGCGGCGGTTTCCCCAGCGACAAGCGCGTCCACAGAGGCGCGCAATATCGCAATCCCTTCTTCCAACCGAATTTCCTCAGCCGCAATATTATCCGATAGCAAATTAGCTGGCGCGACAGGCGGGACATGCAAATAGGCATGGCCTTCGACAAGTCCGTCAGCATAAGATTTCCCCTGTATCGTCTCTGGTTTGACGGGCGCCAAGGTAATGCCCTTAAGCGCCGCTTTCTTGCCGCCTACACGTTCATCATCCACAATGATTTCGGCTAGAACCATTGCTACCGTTAAGAGGTCTTCGACCTCTTCTTCATTAAAACTTCTACTATCTTCCGACTGGACAACCAAAACGCCTAAAGTTCGCCCACCTCTGAGTATCGGAACGCCAAGGAATGATTTTAAAGGGTCTTCTCCTGTTTCTGGGCGGTAAGAGAAGAGCGGGTGTGACGGCGCATCAGCCAAATTGAGCGGCCGGGCGGTTAAGGCGACATGGCCCACAAGGCCTTCCCCTGGCTTCATTAGCGTTTTATGGACGGCGGATGTTTTTAAGCCCTTTGTCGCAGAAAGCTCCAAATCCTTCCCTGCCCGCAGCAGATAAATGGAGGCTACTTTCACCTGCATAGCGCTTGAAATGGCGGTCACGAAATCATTTAACCGTTCTTGAACGGACTCGGTACCCGCCATGGCCTCACGGATGGCCCGCATTAAGCGGGGCGGTTTTGTCTTGATGTTAGGGTCTACGCTCACGAAAAGACTATAGACTATCAGACTGGCAACAGACTAGCCCTATTCGGGAAATAAGCTTTAAGTTTGATAAAGCCTAAATATTCAGCTTTTTGTGCTCAATCGCAACCAATCACGGCGCGGCAAGCCATAGAGCTGGTCCATAAATTCAAGCTGTAATCCGATGGGCCGAGAATTAGAGCTATTCCACATCATCGCAATGCCAGAACGCTTTTCCGGGTCAAAAAGAACAAGCGCGCGATATCCCTGCACACCGCCGCGATGTCCAATAACTCGATGTCCAGCGTAATCATAGACCCGCCATCCCAATCCATATTGCGCATTTCTGAGTGACATATATTTCCGGCGCATAAAACGTTGTTCCCGAGGCGTATCCACGCGAGGGGTGTGCAATTCATCAATAATTTCCGCCGATAACAACGGAAGGGGCGCCTTATTCTCACGGTGAGCGTTCACAGACGCCTCAGCAATCAGTTCAATTGCGCTTCTAACCGGGGATGGCGGGCCGCCGGCTAAGGCAATAGCCGTATTTTCTTCTGGCTTTTCGATAGCTTTTTCCGGCATTTGCGCAATCATCCATTTTGCCATGTCTTTAACAGATGAATTTATACCAGCGGCGGCAGGCACGCGGTAATAGTTAGGTTTCACCCGACTATAAGGCGTTCCGGATTTGCGGTGCGGATAGGCCCAGCTTTTTGACCGCATTAAGCCTTTTAAGGTCACACTGGCTGTGTCCATTTCAAGAGGGTCAAAAATCCGTTCTTTGACGACAGATTTATAAGGCAGTCCCGTAATCGTCTCAATGATTTCGGCCGAGGCATCAAAAGCGACATTCTGATAGGTATGGCAACTTCCAGGCTCACATAAATATTTTAGGTTTTTAAGGGCGCTTCGCACGTTTTTCGCCGTACTGCCGTCTTCGATACGCCGATCATAAGCATTGCGCACAATGCCAACGCGGTGAGATAAGATATCTTCAATTGAGGTTTCAATATCAGTTGGCGGGAGTTTCAAAGACTGAGCGTACAGATTTGCAGCATCGGTTAACGCCAGATGCCCGTCTTCCTTCAAGGATAATATGGTGGCAGCCGCAACGCCCTTGGACACGGACGCCCAACGAAAAACCGTATCATCGGTCACGGATTTGTCACTGCCTTGCTTAACGTCTCCGTAGCCTTTGGAGAAGGTCATTTCCCCATTTTCAACAATGGCAACTGAAAGCCCAACCATCTCTGATTGGCGCATCAATTGGGCCGCGCGCTTATCAATCTCCGAAAGGTCGACCAAGGACGTCTCAGTCAATGGCTTATCCATAGGCATAGTTGTATCATTAGCCCAGCTGTTCACAACCAAGCTTATCCAGCTTGCTAGGCTCAAAAAACAAAGGATTAAAAGGCGCAATAGCATGTCGTACTTTACTGATACATCCAGTTTGCACCTTTAAGAGCGCTTTGTTGTCTCTGTCTAGCATTCATACCATCAACCATGATTACATCCGGCTCATAAATCGTTCATCCCGCGCCGTTAAAGATCCATATCAATAAACCCGCCCCAAGTAAAAGCCTGTACACCATGAAAGGGAAAAACCCGATTTTACTGACCCATTTCATAAATAGTGCAATACAAGCATAGGCGGCTAAAAAGGAGAGCCCTGCAACTATCAAGCCATCGCTTAAACTTGCCCCGACTTCATCTGCTTTTGATAGCTTGAGCAGCGCATATAAGCCCCCTGCGCCAATAATCGGCAAGCTCATCAACATTGAGAACCTTGCGCTCTCTACACGGGTCATTCCCATGAATCGCGCGGCGGTCATCGTAATACCTGAACGCGAAGTTCCAGGGATAAGCGCTAAAGCTTGGGCAAATCCTAAAATCGTGGCGCGCTTCCAGGTGAGATCTTCGGTGGTATAAATTTCTTTGCCTTTAATGTCTGATATCCAAAGCACGATACCGAAGATAATCGTTGTGGCGGCAATAATCAGGGGTGAACGTAAAAGCTCATCAATTCCGCTCATACTTAAAAAAAGCCCCAGCGCCATGGCGGGCGGACTTGCAATAATCAAATTTAAGGCCAAGGCTGAGTTTTTATTTAGCTTACGGTGAAGTAAATCGAAAAATCCGCTTATCATCCTCGCAACATCTTTATAAAAATAGCCTATCACGGCAAATAACGTCCCAAAATGCGCCATGACGTCAATGAGAACCCCTTGATCTTCGGGCCAACCCAAAAGCTGCGGCGCTAAAATCAGATGGGCTGAACTCGATATAGGCAAAAATTCAGCAAGCCCTTGAATAAGGGCTAAGATGATAAAGTGAAGCCAAGACATAGCAAGGAGCTACGCTGAAACGGTTACGGCTTTCTTTACAGGCGGAACTTGTTTCTGTTTTACTGTAAAAAACATGCCGGAGAAAGCGCTATAAAGCTGTTTAGCTACGACGCCTAATCCCCAAAGCGGTCGTCCCAAGTGCTTAGCTGAGGCGATTTTAAGACACTGGTTTAATGTCTGCTTCTAGGCATAAGCGGACATTGGACAAATTTTCTCAATCGGAAGGGGCAGTTTGCACCATTTTACACCATTAGCGACAAAAAAAATTCACCTGCATACCAAACTTTAGGTATGCGCGATCTCACTCCGCCACATAACAGGAGATGTCTATTTTTAAATAAGGCGAAGGGGCGCAACTGGACAAATAACCTTATTTAAAAATAAAAGGACAAGTTTCAAACTGACGGATCACGGCCTTCGAACGTTTGGCACTTGTCCTTTCAGTCTTGATGGGCAAGACTGGATTTTTAAATTGAAGCTCAGTCATATGACTGAGTTGCGCCTTCAGACACTCTGGAGAAAAATAATGGCGCATTCTTTTAAACGTAATGGCCGATCAATCATACTTGGCTTTAGTGGACCTTGGATGAGCGGCTTAAAACGACCAAAATAAGTCACACGGGAGCAATTATATAGCTTGACCTTCTTGAAGGTTAGGCGGAAAATTTAATATGGAAGAAATTATACCCAAATAGCCCCTTAAAAATACGTATGATCTGGTTGGGCGGCATCCGTAAATCACAGAAGATATCTCACTCAAAGGGCACGGGGGGATATATCTTTCCTCAATTTGACAATTTTATCTTTTTTTATTTAAATAAAAAAAATACGAATACATATACTTTATTGAGTAAAAAATTCAAAATATATTGTTAAATCAGTAACTTAATGCAAAATAGATCAATTATAATTTTTCTAATTTTATCTCTTATTGACAAAGTGTCGCATCTTGTTATTTGAAATCAAATCTATATAACTCGGTCTCCTTAAAAGCTCCAAGGGCGCAATCGAGTACACACCATGCCAAATAAGATGTTACAATTTGTCGAGACTGAACGGGATATGCCCGTCAAACGCGATGCGCGCGCCCGCAAGGATGATTTCCTTGAGATTTATGGCGACTATATAGATATCAAAGCCGAAGAGCAGGCCTCACGCTGTTCGCAATGCGGCGTTCCCTTTTGCCAAAATCATTGTCCGCTCGACAATA
>CAYXEB010000127.1:0-5715 GCA_964463835.1 uncultured Hellea sp. | reverse complement strand
TTGAAAAGCGTTTATATCACTCTGTAGCGAATCAAATTTTAGAACTTATCGATTCTGGAGTATTCCCGCCGGGGAGCCGATTGCCTGGTGAACGTGATCTCGCTAAAAAGTTTGGGGTGAGCCGCGTGGCCGTACGAGAAGCTGAGATAGCCCTGCAAGCGAAAGGGCGCATTGAAATTAAAGTTGGGTCTGGGGCTTATGTTTTAGACGGAACGAATAAGGCACTAAATGGCTTGCCGATAGTCGGGCCTTTTGAACTTACTGAGGCGCGTGCTCTTTTTGAAGCCGAGTCGGCAGCCTTGGCCGCGCCAATTATAACGGATGAAGCGATTGAAGAGCTTGAAAAATATATAGATATTATGTCTGGCAAAGTTACAGGCGATATCTCCGCAGACGAGGCGGATGAAGCGTTTCATATGACAATTGCGCAGTCCACCAACAATCATGCGATCATTTTTGTCATTGATAGTATGTGGAAAATGCGAACAGAAGCAGCGGAATTGCAAATGGTCTACAAATCTGTTTGCGACAAAGATTCAAGTCATCGCGAAGACGAGCACAGGGTCATTTTGGATGCGCTAAAAAATAGAGATCCTGCGGCCGCAAGGAACGCAATGCGGGCGCACTTTACGCGCATGATTGAGGCGCTTTTAGTGGCTTCGGAAGAGGCGGCTTATGAGGAAGTTAAGCGTAAGGCGTCTGAGAGTCGTTCACGCTTTACACTGACTCAGCAGCTTCATTAATTAATGTATACCAATTTATGAATATTGGTTTGATATATTGGTTGACAATCATCGTTATCTTCAAGATATTCAATTATCAATAAGGCTAAATGGTGCTCCTGTTTTCAAGAATGTTTTGTTTTGGTTTTTAGGGAAAGGCATTGCCAATGAAAATTGAGCTCAATAAATTTAAGTCTATGTTATTGCTGGGTGCCACCGTAATTACATGCGGCTGTGAAGCAGAAGCAGAGGAATTTCTCGTTCAAGACCAAGCTGCTTACCAAGAGGCTCTCGAGAAGGCTGGGCCAGGCGACGTAATTAAACTTGCCAACGGAACCTGGAAAGATTTTGAAATCCTGTTTCAGGGTGAGGGTAAGAAAGATAATCCGATTACGCTGACGGCTGAGACTAAGGGTGAGGTTATCTTATCGGGTCAGTCTAATTTGCGTCTCGCGGGCGAATATCTCGAAGTGTCAGGATTGGTTTTTAAAGACGGCTTCACGCCGACAAGCGAAGTCGTTGCGTTTCGTAACGGAAAAAACTTAGCTAATAATTCGCGCATCACAGAAGTCGTCATTGATAACTATAACAATCCAGAACGCTATGAGACTGATTTCTGGGTGATGATGTATGGTAAAAATAATCGCTTTGATCACAATCATCTCGTAGGTAAGAGAAATAAGGGTGTGACTATGGCGGTTCGGATGAACACCGAGGACAGCCAAGAAAACTATCACCGTATTGATCATAACTATTTCGGGCCAAGGCCTATATTAGGTTCCAATGGCGGCGAAACTTTGCGCATCGGCACAAGCCATCATTCACGCAAAAATTCATATACGACGGTCGAAAATAATTATTTTGACCGCGCTGACGGAGAGCTTGAAATTATCTCAAGCAAATCAGGTCAAAATAAAATTCTCAATAATACATTTTTCGAATCCCGCGGAACGCTAACCATGCGCCACGGCAACGACACGCTCGTCGAGGGGAATGTTTTTTTTGGAAATGATGTCGATCATACGGGCGGTGTGCGCGTTATTAACGCGCGCCAAACCGTTCGAAATAATTATATGGAAGGCTTAAAGGGGACACGGTTCGGCGGCGCTTTCGTGGTCATGAACGGCGTACCAAACGGACCAATCAATCGCTATGACCCCGTAATCGGCTCAACCATGGAAAATAACAGCCTTGTCAATAGTGACAATCTACAACTTGGCGCCGGAAGTGATGAAGAGCGCAGCGGCCCACCTAGCGACAGCACCTTTTCCAACAATCTGATTTACAATGATGACGGCCGTGATGTTTTCACAGTCTATGATGACATGTCGGGCATTGATTTTAAGAATAACATTCTTGGCTCTATGGATCCGCCAGATTTCTCTGATGGATTTGTGCATGAGCATCTAGAGCTGATTCGCGCCGATAATGGCTTGATGTACCCGCAGTCAGAAGTGAGAGCCGGAGCGAGCCGTGATCTCGTTGTAACAACAAAAGACATGACTGGCGTCTCTTGGTATCCCAAGACCGAGCCGACAACGCCGTTTCAATCCGGTAAAACCATCACTGTTAATTCTGATGAAGGCGCTTTGCTTTCCGCTGTTCGGTCAGCTGAGGCTGGTGATATCCTCTCACTAAGCCCAGGTGATTATGTCATTGGCACGTTTTTGAAATTAGACAAGCCGCTAACAATTAAAGCCGAAGGTAAAGTCAATTTAAGCTTTGAGCGCTCTACCCTTTTCGAAATTCTTGATGGCGGAAGCCTACAGCTTATTGGCTTGGATATTTCTGGGAAAGATGCCCCTGATTATAAAGGCAATTCCGTTATTAGAACCTCGCCCTACGCGATGCTACAAAATTACCGCCTTGAAGTCATCGATAGCAACTTCGAAGACTTGGACATAAATCAATCCTTTAATGTGATTGCCGCCGCCAAAGGGACATTCGCCGATAATATACTGATCAAAAACTCAAACTTTGAAACTGTGTCTGGCGCCATCCTAAAGCTTGATACTGAAAACGATGATTACGGTATTTATAACGCTGAATATCTTACGATTGAGAATTCAAACTTCAATGATGTTGAGGGCGCGTTGGTTGATTATTATCGCGGCGGCCGAGATGAAAGTACATTTGGGCCGCATTTTAATATGACGGATTCCAGCCTAACGAATGTCGGGCATGGGCCGCGTAATAAATCCAAAGCATCTATTCATTTGCACGGTGTTCAAGTCACAAACATTTCTAAGAACGTCTTTCAAGACAGCACACCGTTTCTTGTTACGCATACTGTCAGCGAACCTAAGACGAAGATATTTAACAATAAATTCGTTAAGACGGCCGCGCCCCGTGTTGTTGAATTAAATAGCGGCCTGCCGCCAACGGCAATGATTGATGATAATGAAGGATTGACGCCGTAATGCGATTAATCACAAATATCACAATGGCTCTACTTTTGGGCGCAACTATGACAGCGTGTCAGGGCTCGCCTCACAATCAAGACACGCCAAAACTAAAGGCCAAAGCTGAAACCATGGAAACAAGCGGCTTTGATAAAACTTTGGCTAATGCGCAAGCTAGGGTGGCGGCTCGCTTGGGCGACCCGCTTACCATACCCGTGCCCAAAGATCCTGGCGGGGGATATACACATGAGACCCACAAAGCCAACGGGTTTTTACTTTATGATATTGGGCAGCTTTATGAGCTGACAAGCGATAAAAGATATGCCGATTTCGCAGCTCAAGCTATGCTGGACTATGCGAAGGTTTATCCCGCGTGGGAGTTACACCCAGCTCAGAAAGAGCAATCACCGGGTCGCATGTTTTGGCAAAATTTGAACGAAAGCATGTTTTTGCTCAACGTTGCACAATGCTACGACGCTATAAAAGAGACCCTCACCTCTGAGCAAAAAGAGGTCATTGAAACAGACTTGCTCCGTAATATGGCTGATTTTCTATCTGTCGGCGCTCCAGAGACTTTTAATAAAGTCCATAATCACGGTACATGGGCAACGGCTGCTGTCGGTCTAACAGGCTATGCGATTGGTGATGATGAATATGTGCAGCAGGCCTTGTTGGGATTGGACAAGTCCGGTGATGCGGGTTTCCTCAAGCAAATGGATGTTCTCTTCTCTCCAGATGGATATTACAATGAGGGGCCTTACTATCACCGTTTTGCCCTTAAACCCTTTGTTATTTTTGCGCAGGCTGTTCAGAAAAATAATCCTGACCTCAAAATTTTTGAAAAACGTGACGGCATTCTGCAAAAAGCCATTTATGGCCTCATTCATCAAAATTATGGCGGCTTATTTTTTCCAATTAACGACGCCATAAAGGAAAAGGGTATCAAGACAGATGAACTGCTAAACGGCGTAGCTATTGCTTATGAACTGACAGGAGATACCGGATTGCTCTCTATCGCGGCAGAGCAAGACACATTTGTTCTGACCCCAGAGAGCCGTAAATTAGCGGCCGACCTTGCCGCCGGTAAAGCAACGCCTTTTGACTATAAAACCATGAGGTTTGGGGATGGCCCGCAAGGCGACCAAGGAGCCCTTGATATTTTGCGGGCATCCGAAGACCCAAAGGGATTAGCTGTCGTGGTCAAGAACACATCTCAAGGTCTTGGGCACGGGCATTTCGATAAGATGGGCTTGCTTGTCTATGATGCAGGTCATGAAATTTTGCGCGACTATGGCGCCGCGCGTTTCTTGAATATTGAGGCGAAATTTGGTGGGCATTATCTTGCCGAGAATAATAAATATGCCAAGCAAACCGTCTCCCATAATGCGCTCGTCGTCGATGAGACCAGCCATTTTGATGGTGATGTGGACCTTGGAAATGCAAACTGGCCGACCTTAGGCAATTTCGTCAATGAGGACGGGTTAAAAATAACGTCAGCGGAAATCGCTAAGGCTTATGACGATGTCAGAATAGATCGTGCCGTGGCTATGATTGAAGATGCCGCCTTTTCTGGACCTATCGTTATTGATCTTGTCGAGGCCCATTCTGAAAACGTTCACAGTTATGATTTACCCTTCCATTATAATGGTCATCTAATTGAAACAAATTTCGACCTTCAGGCCTATCCTTTGTCCCGCGCGCCGCTGGGAAAGAAAAATGGGTATCAATATCTTTGGAAAATCGCAGAGGCCAATCCGGTTGACGGTCTGTCACAAGTCACATGGTTGCTGGATAAAAAATTCTATTCCGTAACTTCGTTTGTACCGGTTGAGGCGAAAATTGTTTTCACGGAAGTTGGTGCGAATGATCCGAATTTCAATCTTAAGCCCGAGCCAGGCTTTATGCTCCGCGCAAGAACGAGTGACGGGGTATCATTTGTCTCGGTTATTGAACCGCATGGGGATTATAACCCGACACTGGAATACACCATTGGCAGCCACAGCGCGGTCAAGTCTGTCCGTCATTTCGAAAATGGCGGCGATGAATACATTCTTATCGAAACCAAGGACGGTGAGAGAGTTGGCCTCGGCTTGGCGGGCGATGTTGATCCAGCAATGACCCACACGGTTGATGTCAATGGTGAAACCGTAACTTGGACGGGCGCATATAAACTTTTTCACTCGAATAAACATAAATCTGCGGGGAATTAATTATGCAAAGTTCAAATTTTGTTTTTGATAAGGATGTTCCTAAAGAAGATGTCGACCCAGGGATTAAGCGTCAAATTCTGAGTCACAGCGATGACATCATGCTGGTAAAAGCTACCTTTGAAACGGGTGCTGAAGGTTACATGCATGAGCATTATCATAGCCAGATTGCCTATATAGAAAGCGGTGTTTTTGATGTGACCGTTGATGGCGAAACCAAAAGATTAAGGGCAGGGGACAGCTTTCTCATGACACCTCATGTCATGCATGGCGCGATATGCATTGAGGCTGGCGTTTTACTGGATATGTTCACTCCTATCAGGGAAGACTTTTTTGAAAATTATTATAAAGGCGAAAAGCCTGAAGGGGAAACGTCATGATGAA
>CAYXEB010000126.1:0-5766 GCA_964463835.1 uncultured Hellea sp. | reverse complement strand
TCGGGCGCACAAAGGTGTCAGCGCTCTCAACGCCTGTGATGGATGAAATTTGCTGGACGTCCAGCTTGGCCGCAACACGGGGCATATAATTTTTATGCGTTGTCGTATCTGGCGCAAGCACGGCGTCATAACCGTCCATCAGCGGGACAAGGACAACTTCCATGCTTTCGGCAAGTTGCCGTGTTAGCGAAACGTGATCACAGGCAATAACTTTGCGAACGCCGGCAATTTTAGCCGCTTGGGCTGCAACGTCTTTGACGCCTTTACCCGCCACAAGGACGTCTACATCGCCGCCCATCGCTGCCGCGGCTGTGACCGTTTTATGGGTTGCGTCTTTAAGATCAGAATTATCGTGTTCTGCAACAACAAGAATAGCCATTAAATCACTCCCGCTTCATTTTTAAGTTTATCAACTAATTGCGCCGCATCTTCGACTTTAATACCAGCTTTGCGCGAGGCGGGCTCAGTCACTTTAAGCGTCTTAAGGCGCGGAGCCGTATCTACGCCGTAATCCGCGGGCGTCTTGGCATCAATCGGCTTTTTCTTCGCTTTCATGATATTTGGCAAGGAAGCATAGCGCGGCTCGTTTAGGCGCAAGTCAGTTGTAATAATGGCCGGAAGCTCTGTCTTCACGGTCTGCAATCCGCCGTCCACTTCGCGGATAACTTTAAGGCCAGCGCCGTCTTTCTCAACCGTATTGGCGAATGCGCCCTGCGGCCATCCTAAAAGCGCGGCAAGCATAGAGCCCGTTGCGCCGTAATCATTATCAATCGCCTGCTTACCTAAGATGACCATTTCAGGCCCTTCAGCATCCACTATGGCTTTGAGGATTTTCGCAACTGCGAGCGGCTCTAAATCGTCATCCGTTTGCACGTGAATGCCGCGATCAATGCCCATAGCGAGACCTGTACGGATTGTTTCCTGCGCTTTTGCAGGGCCAATTGAGACGACGACGGTTTCAGTGGCCGTTCCTGCTTCTTGCATACGCACAGCTTCTTCAACCGATATTTCGTCAAAGGGGTTCATACTCATTTTAACATTAGCTAGATCAACGCCGCTATTGTCAGATTTAACCCGCGCCTTCACATTGTAGTCAAGCACGCGCTTGACGGGGACAAGGACTTTCATATTTCACTCCGGTAAATATTAGGGACGTTTAAATTTCGCTCGAATTTTCATATGCCTTTTTTAAGCGCAGAAGACAAGAGCACCTCTCAGGATATATCAATAGTAATAGCCCTGAAGCTCATATTCCCCTATGCCGCTTTTCATGATCAAGAAGCCATTGTTTTTTATCAAGCCCTCCAGCATAGCCGCCAAGACCGCCGCCTTTAGCAATGACGCGGTGACAGGGGATAATGAGCGCAAGCCCATTATTAGCGTTCGAACTAGCCACCGCTCGCACCGCTTTTTCATTCCCAACAGCCTTAGCAAGTTCTGAGTAGTTGCAGCTCGTTCCGTAAGGAATATCACATAAAGCCTTCCAAACCTGATTTTGGAAATATGTACCTGTTGGCGCTAAAGGCGTTTCAAATTGTTTAAGGTTTCCTTCAAAATATGCCTTTAGCTCTCCTTCTATTTGCTCTGTTATGGGAGTACGGCCTGGAATAACAGCCCGGCCATAGGTTTTGCGTAATTTACTAAAGCCGCGCTCCATATTTTTACGGACGGTAAATTCAAGCATATAGAGATGGGTCTCATCACAAATCGCCAGCATAGGACCCAAAGGCGTTGATAACCAGTCTATGAAAAGCGGGGCCGCGGACGACTTAGCCGGCGGAGTACCAAAGGTTTTAGCAAAGGCTTTGCGAAAAGCCGAGGCGCTTTCATATCCAGCGGTTAATTGTGCATTGATCACTTTGTCTCCCTTCATCAGCTCTTTGGCGGCGCGGCCAAGCCTACGCTGCCTGGCATATTGTGTGAAGGTTAATCCAAAGCGTTTCTGAAATTGACGACGCGCTGTGGAAGGATCCAGCCCCAGAGCCTTGATATCGGACTCGCTCCACCGTTTATTAGGCTGAGCTTCAATGACCCCAATGAGCTGCTTTATGAGTGCCGAGGCCTCGCTGGAGTGATGGGTTGGATGGCAGCGCTTACAGGCGCGATAGCCCATTTCTATAGCCTCTTTAGCGCTGTCACAAAACTGACAATTCTCAAATTTAGGCAAGCGCGCTGGACAGCCTGGACGACAAAAAATTCCTGTGCTCTTGACCCCGACAAAAAAGGTATCGGCATAAGCTTTATCCCGGCGGCCAAGAATTGCGTATCTATCACGGTCACTCAATGTGTTCATATCAATTTTAATAACACGTATGACCCGCCCTTGCCGCCGAAAATCAGGCATTGTTATTTTTATTCTAGCGTCTTAAGTCTGACTAAAAAAAGGACCAAATAATGGCAGTTACATTACATAAAGGCGACCTCCCCGCAGATATAGATTTTGGCTCTGCCGTCGCTGTTGATACAGAGACGCAGGGGCTGTCTTTAGTGCGGGACAAATTATGTTTGGTTCAGCTCTCAGCAGGAGACGGAGATGCCCATATTGTGCAAGTCAATCGTCAGAGCTTTGACTGCCCCAATTTAAAAGTCCTCCTCTCTGATCCCAAAGTAGAGAAAATTTTCCATTTCGCCCGTTTTGATGTCGCCATGATTGCCAGAGACCTTGGCGTCCATATGACCCCTGTATTTTGTACGAAAATCGCCTCAGGCCTCGTGCGAACCTATACAGATAGACATGGCTTAAAAGACCTGTGCAGAGAGCTATTGGGCATCGATTTATCCAAACAACAACAAAGCTCAGATTGGGCATCCGACGAATTAACAAAGGCGCAGCTCGAATATGCCGCGTCAGATGTTCTTTACTTACATCAGCTCAGAAACATTTTAACCGCCCGGCTCTACCGCGAAAACCGTTTTGAGATGGCAAAAGCCTGTTTTGAATTCCTCCCAACACGCGCCGCCCTTGATTTAGCTGGGTGGGATGACGTTGATATTTTCAGTCACCGAATGAGGCGCTCTGATAAATAATAACCGTTAATTTTCACTACCTTAACATCTCTTCATCTCTATAACTTATCTATCGTATTTTTCGGTTTCATAGCCTATAGGTAACTCATGGAAACAACAGCATTATCGTCTGATGGCCACAATGTAAGTGAGGCTCTGGGTTTATGGGAACCCAAACGCACGCTCACGCTGGCCGCCGCGCGAAAACATAGCCGCCGCATTAAGGCGTTACGGGTCCTGCTCCTGACAATTTCCGCGGGCCTTGGCGGCTATTTGCTTTATGAATTTACAACAGGCGGATCTACGGGATTTAACTTTCAAGACAATATCACCGAATCTGTGAAAATGGTCGGGCCCCGCTATAGCGGACGCACCAATGAGGGCGAGCCCTATTACTTAACCGCAGAAGTCGCAACACGGCGCACATCAAACCGAAATGAAGTCGAGCTCAAAAATCCCGTCTTGGAATTTATCCGAGACGGAGCGGCCTCTTCATTTGTTGTCGCTAAAGAAGGTATTTATAATGACATCGACAAAATCCTAAATCTTGAATTTGCCGTCGATATGACGACGGATGACGGAAATATTTGCAAAACCGAACAAGCGCGCATCTATGCCCGCGAAAATCGCGTAGAAGGCGATAGGCGGATTGAGTGCAGAGGTAATTTCGGAATTGCGAATGGGAACGCCTTTGAAATTACGGATAATTATAAGACCTTTATTTTCTTTAACGGCATGGACTCTATAATCGAAAGGGGCCAAGCCACTGATATTTCACCAAACCAGCGCTCTGGACAAGCCTTTGGCAATGATACCCCGATAAATATCACCGCGGATACAGCCAGTTATAAGGGCGGAATTACCGTGCTCACAGGTAATGTCGATGTCAAACAAGGCAAGAACCGCACCCAATCCAATGAAATGGATATTTTTCGGGAAGAGGCTAAGGAAGATGCGTCCGGAAGCTTAAAGCTCGGTCCTATTCGGCGGATTGATGCAAAAGGGAACTTTCGTTATACCACGCCAGAACACCGCGTGACAGGCGATAGAGGCGTTTATGAGCGCGCCGAGGAAATTATGACCGTCACGGGTAAAGTCAAAGTCCGGCAATCTAATGGTAGCACGGCGGAAACGGATAAGTTAATTTACAACGTGAAATCAGAGACTATTAGGTTTACAGGTAATTGTCAGGGACGTGGGTGCTCTAAGGGGCGTCAAAGGCTCACGATACAACGTTAATCACAGAGGCAGGACAGGATATGAACTCTCGCATTAAAACATTACTCGCCCTTACCGTAGTTAGTCTTGTCATGCCGCTCTCTGCCCAGGCACAATTTGCCCGCGGAGGCAATGCCCCCATCGAGGCTGGTGCGGATGATATCCTTAATAAAGACGGCGTAACGATATTGACTGGGCAAGTTGATGTGCGCCAAGGCGGTACACGAATTCTTTCCGACGTCATGAAAATTTATGGAGGAGCAACGGGTTTGGGGGCGAGTTCTGGAAGCAACGTAAGCCGTATTGAGGCCTCTGGTAATTTTTACTATCTCACACCAGAACAAGAAGTTCGGGGCAATAATGGCGTTTATACCCGCGAATCTGATACATTCACCGTCACGGGAGATGTTATCCTTCTGCAAGGCGAAAATGTCGTGACTGGGGATACGCTAATTTATAATTTACAGACTGAAGAAGCTCGCGTAGTTGGCTCTTGCAAAGGACGTAGATGTGGTTCTAAGGGACGCGTTAAAATTTTAATTAAAAACACAGGCCCTCAATCTTCGACATAATAAGACGAAGAATAACGGTATAGAGATTAACATGGCTGAAGCTGCGTTCGAAGCGCGACCCACGGATGAAAAAGCAAAATTTGTCCCCCCTGCTAAAGGTTTAGCGGCGAATAATATAGGTAAGGCCTATCGCGGGCGAGTGGTCGTCAAAAATATTACCCTCACAGTACAGCGCGGAGAGGTCGTGGCCTTAATGGGGCCAAATGGAGCTGGGAAAACCACAAGCTTTTATATGATTATGGGCTTAATCGAGGCAGACCGAGGCATGATATCCTTAGATGGTCAGGACATTACCGATTTACCCATGTATCAACGCGCGCGCCTAGGGGTAGGTTATCTCCCGCAGGAGCAATCTATATTTCGCGGATTGACCGTTGAAGAAAATATAAAGGCTGTGGTTCAGCTCACTGAAAAAAATAGATCAAAGTGGAACGACAATGTCGACGCTTTGCTAGATGAGCTTAATATCGGTCACATAAAGAAAAGCCCAGCCTTGGCCTTATCCGGCGGAGAACGCCGCCGGGTTGAAATTGCGCGGGCGCTGGCCTCCCGTCCCAACTTTATTTTGCTGGATGAACCCTTCACAGGTATCGACCCTATCGCGATTGCAGATATTTCAGAGCTTGTCCTCTATCTTAAGAAACGCGGTATTGGCATATTGATTACCGATCACCGGGTTCGCGAAACACTGGATATTGTGGACCGCGCCTCAATCTTGTTTCAAGGCGAAGCTTTGTTTGAGGGCACCCCCGATGAAATCCGCGCAAACAAAGATGTTCGCCGCGTTTATTTGGGCGATAAATACGCCTAGCTTACACCCTCTAAACCCCCATTAAAAAACCCGCCTGCGCAATACACGAGGCGGGTTTAATTTTGCAATTATGCGTATTTTACTTTTTCAGTAAATCGCGAATTTCAGCCAATAGAACTTCATTTGCTGGCGGAGCTTCAGGAGCTTCAGCTTCAGCTT
>CAYXEB010000125.1:0-5766 GCA_964463835.1 uncultured Hellea sp. | reverse complement strand
CTAATGTCCGCTATTGTAGGAAAAGCGGACATTGGTAAAATCTCGTGGAGCTATTGTTTGCCTAAAGCCATGAAGCAATTCATAAAAGAACATAAGGGTGATGAATCTAGTAAAATTTTGCTTTTTTGCCTGTGATCTAGCGAGTATCGAAAAATGTATATAAAACAAAAATGGTAGTGGGAAGGTGACTTGAACACCCGACCTCAGGATTATGAGTCCTGCGCTCTAACCAGCTGAGCTACCCCACCACGAGGCGTCCTATCGAACAGGCGCGGGGAATAGTGTAAAATATAGCCTCTGACAAGTCTAAACTCAGGCTATTTACCGTAGAGCCCGCTATGCTGCGCCTATAAAAACATCATTGCCGGGTCTTCTAGCTTGGCCTTCATATCCTGCATCATTCTAGCCGCATCATAGCCGTCAATCACGCGGTGATCACATGACACAGAGAAGTTCATCACCAACCGTTCTTCGATTTCCCCATTTTCCAAAAAGAGCTTTCGGCGAATTTTATTGGGTCCAAAAATCGCAACTTCGGGGCGGTTAATAACGGGGGTAGTAACGATACCGCCCAGCGGGCCTAACGAAGTCAGCGTTGTTGTCGCTCCGCTTAGGTCTTCGGGGCTTAATTTATTGGTGCGCGCGCCTTCGGCCAGACGCGTGATTTGTGCCGCCATATCCCAAATAGACAGCCTATTTGCCTGTTTCAGTACGGGCACGATGAGACCGTTGTCGGTCTGCGCGGCAATACCTAAATTAAGATCCGCGAATTGAGAGACATAACCCGCCTCATCCATATAGCGGGCGTTAAATTGCGGCCAATCCATGAGCGTGACCGCCAAAGCTCGAATGATAAAAGGCAGCACGGTGAGCTTGGGTTTGTCCTCCGGTTTTTTCTCATTGGCGCGGCGTCTAAGCGCTTCAAGCTCTGTGACATCGATTTCCTCGACATAGGTAAAATGCGGTATATGGCGCTTGGCCTCTTGCATGCGCTGCGCGATAACGCGGCGCAGGCCAATGACTTTAATCCGTGTTTCGCCCTCTTCAGGCTCGAATGTTTTCTCTAGCAGGTCAAGATCGGCTTGCGTGACTTGCCCGTCTTTGCCGGAGGCGGAAACATCGGAAAGCTCGACGCCCATATCTTTGGCGCGTTTACGCACAGCGGGACTGGCCAAAGCTTTATCCCCATTGGTTTTGGCCTCTTTGGTTTTAGTTGGTTTTGAAGGCACTTTTTTGGCGGGTTTTGGGTTTTGAGCTTTCGCCGCTTTGGGAGCTGGCGGAGTCTCTTCGGGGGGCGTTTGCGTTTCGCCCTCAGTTTCAAAAATCACCAAATCTGCGCCGACGGCCAATATATCGCCCTCTTCACAAGCGACCATTGAAATGACGCCGTCAACAGGGGCCGTAAGCTCGATTGTCGCTTTATCGGTCATGGCGTCAGCGATAGGGTCATCTTCGGAAACAGTGTCCCCAAGCGCCACGTGCCATGCCGTTATTTCAGCTTCGACAACGCCTTCGCCAATATCCGGCAATTTAAAACGGTACTCACCCACTATTCGGCATCCATCACTTTACGAATGCCGTTCATGACACGTTTTGGTCCTGGGAAGAAGGCCCATTCCTGGGCGTGCGGATACGGCGTATCCCAACCCGTCACGCGGACAATGGGCGCTTCAAGCGAGAAGAAACAATGCTCTGCAACTTGGGCTGATAGTTCTGCGCCAAAGCCTGATGTGCGTGTGGCTTCATGCAGGATAAGGCAGCGACCGGTCTTTTTCACCGAGGCCGAGATCGAGTCTATATCCAGTGGCAATAAGGACCGAATATCGAGAATATCAGCATTGACCCCCGCTTCACGCGCAGCGTTCTCTGCCACCCACACCATTGTGCCATAGGCCAGTATCGTTAGCTCATCCCCTTCGCTGAAATGACGCACAGATTCAAAGGGGACGGTATAATGCCCCTCTGGCACCTCGCCGAGCTCGTACTTGGCCCAGCTAACAGCGGGTTTATGCGGGTCGCCGTCAAAGGGACCATTATAAAGCCGTTTGGGTTCCAAGAAGAGCACAGGGTCATTATCCTCAATGGCCTGTATCAATAATCCCTTCGCATCATAGGGGTTTGACGGAATTACCGTCTTGAGCCCTGATATATGGGTAAAGAGCGCTTCGGGACTTTGACTATGTGTTTGGCCGCCATGAATACCGCCGCCAACGGGCGTGCGAATTGTAAGTGGCGCGGTAAAGTCGCCATTAGAGCGGTAACGCAGCCGCGCCGCCTCCGAGGCAATCTGGTCATAACCGGGATAGATGTAATCTGCGAACTGAATTTCTGCTACGGGCCGCAAGCCATTGGCCGCCATACCCACTGCGATACCAATAATGCCGCCTTCTGAAATTGGCGTATCAAAACAGCGGTGCAATCCGTGCTTTTCTTGAAGGCCTGCGGTGCAGCGAAACACGCCGCCAAAGTATCCAACATCTTCGCCGAACACCAAGACATCGGGATCTTGACTCATTTTCACATCAAGCGCGTCGCGAATGGCTTCGATCATATTCATGCGCGCCATTAATCAAGCTCCTCATCAAAGAGATCGCGTTGATCGCGAAGGTGACGCGGCAGATCTTCATAAACCTGCTCAAACATTGTATAGTGATCGACCTTGGTATCACCAGAAAGGCTCCCCATGGCTTCGGCCTCTTTATAGATATCACGGATTTCTTTTTTACAACTTTCTTCTTCGGCTGTGTGTCGCGCCTCGTCCCATTCTCCAAGATGAATAAGGTGTGTTTTTAGCCGCTCTATGGGGTCGCCAAAGGGCCACACTTCAGGCTCATCTTCTGGACGATATTGGGTCGGGTCATCAGATGTAGAGTGGCCTGCTTTTCGGTAGGTAAAATGCTCAATCAGAGTCGCGCCACCACCGCGCCGCGCGCGTTCTGCCGCCCATTTTGTGGCGGAATAAACGGCTAGCAAGTCATTGCCGTCAACGCGTAAGGTCGCAAGTCCAAAGCCTGTTCCTCGCGCGGCAAAGGTCTCGCCTTCACCTGCGGCAATGCCTTGAAAGCTGGAAATCGCCCATTGGTTATTGACGACATTGATAATGCAAGGCGCGCGGTAAGTGGAGGCAAAGTTTAGCGCATAATGGAAATCCCCTTCCGCCGTTGCGCCTTCGCCCGTAAAGACGGAGGCAATATCATCCTTATTTTTATAAGCATTGGCCATGGCCCAGCCGACACCTTGGATAAGCTGAGTGCCTAAATTACCTGAGATTGAAAAGAAGCCATGCTTTTTAAAGGAATAGAGAACAGGTATCGATTTACCGTCGAGCGGATCGCCAGAATTAGACAAGCATTGGCACATCATCTCTTTGATAGAGGCGCCCCGGTTGATGAGAATGCCTTGCTGGCGATAGGTCGGAAACACCATGTCAGAATTTTCAAGCGCCAAAGAATGGCCGACAGATACCGCCTCTTCCCCGCGTGATTTCATATAAAAACTCATCTTGCCTTGTCGCTGCATATTAAACATGCGGTCATCCATGGCGCGGGTCATCATCATATCTTTAAGGCCTTGGCGCAGGACATCCGCAGGCAGCTCTGGCACCCAGTCACCAACAGCCTCGCCGTTAAAACGCAGCACCCGTATGAGGCCCAAAGCATGTTCCATTGTGTCGTAATCATCACATAAGGGGTCAGGACGCGGGGGCGTATGCGCTGTTGGGACGGAGATATGTGAGTAATCGGGCGTATCCCCTGGTCTAAAAGGCGGTTCGGGGATATGTAAGCGGGATTGGTTCGTTTGTTTGGACATGTCTTTCCCTATTTCACATATTCGGGCTAATTTCATGCCTTTATAAGGATAAACATATAATTTTTCATGTTGATATTTACATAAATGAAGAATATTCGTTCCTCAATCATTTAATCGGAGGCGAAATATGCCTGAGCAAATAGACGGCATTGATGCCAAAATATTACATCTTATCCAAACCAATGCCGCATTATCAGTCGCCGATATCGCCGATAGTGTTGGACTCTCCTCCTCGCCCTGTTGGCGTCGTATTAAACGCATGGAAGAAATTGGTATAATCAAGCAACGCGTGACCATCTTGGACCGGAAGAAATTGGGGCTAGATTTTGAAGTTTTTGTCGCCGTTAAGCTCGCCTTGCCCAATCGCGATAATATGGAAAAGTTTGAGAGCGCCGTCTCGCGCATGCCCGAAGTCGTGCAATGCGCCTCCGTGACGGGTGCCGTAGATTTTATGCTGCGCGTGGTCACAAAAGATATGCATAGCTATGAAGATTTCCTACGCGAAGTCCTGCTTGCCGTTGAACTTATCTCGGATGTCCAGAGCCGTATTGTTCTGCGGCAAAGCAAAGAGAGTAACGCTATACCGCTTAATCTCATCAGCAATTCTGTCCCGAGGCTATAATTTACCTACAAATTTTTAATTTAGTTAAACGCTTTCTGAAGGCCATTTTCAGGCCCCATTCAGCTTAATTTTCTATAAGGGTTTTGCGTGCGTCCCTTCTGTGACGCCCTTCCCCCCCGGTGGGTGGCCGTGAGACTTCCGGCCCACAGATCGCGCAGCAGGGCGGTGGCTGATCTGCTCTCTCTCTAGGTCAGCCCCGCCTCTGTCTATTATATAATAATTCTCTTAATGCCCAGCTTGCGTTCCATAGTGATCGGCTAAAGCGGACAGTCCTAATCTTAAAACCGTCAAACCACTTGATACGCCCCAAGCCTCAACGCGTTCAAGCTCATCTAGTGACGTATCTCGGCAACACACAGCAATGACGGCTTTCTCTAACCCAGCGCCGATACAGGCTCGGGCCCGCTCTAGGCGTTTGCTCGCATCAATGCGTCTGTCGAGACTTTCGACATTTGCGTAATGGCCAAAAGTCTTATCCGCCCCTGCCGTAAAATAATTCTGGGTTGATATATCGTCATTATGGGCAAACCCGTAGTCACGGGCAAAGCGCCGCCCCGCTTCGTACTGGGCTTCGGTGAGGAGCGTCTTCCCCGTTTTATCACGGCGTTGGTAAAGCCTATCCATTACAGACAGGGATCTATTTATACGCGCGGTGCGCTTAACGCCCGAGCGCAAATAGACCTCTTCTTCTTTTATATTTCTATGTTGGCGCGCAAAATCGCCCCCCGCCCGGCATCGGCGCGCGAAGCTTTTGACAAGACCAAAGCCGTTAGCCTGCTCTTGAATACCGCCAAAGCTGGACAAAGCTTTGAAACTATCCTGAGTGACCCAACATATAGGGCGTTTTCGCCGATCGCCTTTGGCATAAGCCGGAAAAGCGTCAGTGCCCGTTTTCATAATTATGCCGTGATGCTGATCTAAATATTGCGCAAGTTTTACGTCTGCCATCGATAACATTATAGCGCCCCTGAAAGCGTTTGATTAAGCTTGTTTTCTAGCCCGATTAATTTTTGATCTAGAACAGGGTCATCGCGCTGATCCTCAATGACTTTACAGGCGTGAGACACCGTTGAAAAATGACGTCCAAAGACTTCGGCAATACGGGTTTTGGTCGTTCCAAAAATACAATGCATGAGATACATCGCGATTTGGCGGCCATAGCTAACCTCGCTCTTACCCTTCAGATGTCCAAAAATTCCCGCCTCTGGCAGCGAAAACTCATGAGCAACGGCGGAGACGATCAGCTGAGCTCTAGCTTTATCGACATATATAGGTGTTGGGTTTTTTGGGCGCATTATAATCCTCATTCACAACTCTATATAACACAGTTATAG
>CAYXEB010000124.1:0-5792 GCA_964463835.1 uncultured Hellea sp. | reverse complement strand
CCCGCGTCTTGAGGGTGTGCCTACAGCGATGAAAACAGCTTCGGCATTTTTCATCGCTTTGGCCAGGTTGGTCGTAAATGACAGCCTGCCCGACGCTTTTGTTTTTAGCGACTAAGGCGCCAAGTTCAGGTTCGTAAATAGGAATACCGCCTGAGTTTAAAGTCTTAATTTTTTTGGATCTTTATCAACGCAGATAACCTCATGTCCGAAATCTGAAAAGCAGACTCCAGACACTAATCCGACATTTCCTGTCCGACCATGACAATACGCATATGAGCCCCAAAAGAGAGTTAGCGTCTATTTATGACATTTTGTGGTCCAATGTGCCATTGACAATGTTACCTTTGTATCATCAAATTTATCTATGCAATTTGATGTCCCTAATTTCCCTCCTGTACTCATGGTCGCAGCGCCAGCATTTGTCATCTTAATGGCCTTAGAATGGATTTTAGTTTTAAAGCTCAAAGTCGGAGGTAATTATGACACGAAAGACGCAATTACCTCAATGGCTATGGGATTCGGCCAATTATTCTCTGATATTTTGATGGGGTTCATCAGCCTTGCCGTCATGATGTGGTTTTGGGAACACCGCATTTTTAATTGGGGATTTAGTCTAGGCGCTTTCGCGGCCTGCTTACTCGCCCAAGATTTTGTCTATTGGTACAAACATATGGCCGCGCATAAAATTCGCTGGCTATGGTCAGCCCATAATGTGCACCACAGCTCTGAAGAGTATAATCTGTCTACCGCGCTTAGACAGCCATGGAATAATCACTTTACGGGCTTTGTGCTGCTTTCTACCCCCTTAGTCGTTTTTGGGTTTCACCCGCTGCTCGTTATTTTCATTGGCGCGGTAAACCTCGTCTATCAATTCTGGATTCATACGCAGGCAATTAAAAAGTTCGCACCTTGGATTGAATTTATTTTCAATACGCCGAGTCATCACCGGGTCCATCACGGTACTAACCCGCGCTATCTGGATAGTAATTATGCCGGCATATTGATTATTTGGGACAGAATATTTGGAACTTTCGTTGAAGAGCGCGAAGATGACCCCGTAAAATACGGAATCATTACGCCAATAGCCAGCCATAATCCTGTTATTGTCGCCTTCAAAGAACTCTTCAATATATTTAAAGACGCCCTACAGCCTGGCCTAAAATTTAAACATCGGCTCGGATATATTTTTGCTTATCCAGGCTGGAGCCATGATGGGTCTCGTAAAGGCTCAAAAGAGCTAAAACAGGAATTTGTTCAAAAACACCCCGAGCAGGCAGGAATGCAAGGCTTACCTAAACGCCCCTTAACCTAATCCGCTAAATAATACGCGCTGCTTGATATCAAGTCCTTTCGGGCTGGTGGCCTTAAGGCTTTGTCCGGATTTACGCAGGGTAAATTCCGCCACTGAAAAGGCCTCATAATCCGTCCTGATAACGGTGCTAACACCCATCATTTTTACATGACCTTTGTTGGGCGTTAAAGTCAGGTCAATATAACCATTATATAGGGCATTGTAATACTGTGCATCAGGATTAGATTGAGTCAGAAGCAAATTATACTCATATGTCGACTCGGCTAAGTAAGCGGTGAGCGTTTTAGAGGATATAGAGCTTGTAACCAGCTCAAGCCCGACTTTGTCTCCAGCTTCCGACGTTAAGTCATTGACCCAAAACTCATGCGCGTCTCCTGTTAATACTAGAAGGTCCTGAACATTTTCTGCCATAAGGCGGGCATAAAAATTCTCCCGCGCGATAGGATAACCATCCCAGCTATCCGGATAAACAGGAAGGTTATATTTTGACAAACCAACAAAGTCCCGAATACCCGCCCATTCGGGTTCAATTTTGATCATAGCCTCTTCGTTCACATAAGGTGAGAGATCCGGCGTTAATAAGCGGCCCATAATGACCTGATTAGCCATAACGCGCCATGACTTACCCGCGGCTTTTGATTTTTTGAGCGTGTCGATAATAAAATCACTTTGGAGTGGACCAAACATCTCCCGTGACGGGTCCCGTAACACATGTCTTTGAAAATCTTCAGCCGAGCCTTTGTCGTCTATATCATCAAAATGATCCTCGATAATTATTGGCATGGCCCGGGCGGTTAACCGCGTTTCAACTGTCAGAAGAGTCAATAAATTTCCATAATCATAACTGCGGAAGATATCACTATGGGCGCGTCCCTTCCGAGGTTCACGAATAGGCATCCATTCATAATAAGCCCGTAATGCGGCTTGACGGCGCTCGCGCCAATCACCTTCTCCGACGTCATGATTTTCCGCGCCCTCTTTCCAGCTATCATTACTGGTTTCATGATCATCCCAAATCGCAATCATGGGCATTTTTGCAGTTACACCTTGCAAGCTTGGGTCTGTGCGATATTGCCCATGACGCATGCGGTAATCGTCGAGCGTTATAATTTCATGGCGTGGCTCATGTAGTCGTCCTGTCCCTTCAGCTGCACTATCCAGATAATCATCAGCCGCATATTCGTAATAATAATCCCCTAAATGGATAAAGGCATCAAAATGATCTTGCCGCGCTATATGATCATAAGCATTAAAAAAGCCGTGTTGCCAATTGGCACAGGACGCCACAGCAAATCGTGCCGAGTCTAAGTCTCCCCTTGGCAAGGTCTTGGTTTTACCGGTTGGCGACACAGTGCCCTCGACGCTAAATCTGTAATAATAGGTTTGACCTGGATCTAGGCTCTGGGCATCAAGTTTAACGGTCCAATCCCGCGACGCCTGTGTCGTGACCTTCCCAGCTGCCGCAATTTGCGAAAAATCGCTTTGGAGGGCCATCTCCCAAATGACCTCAATAGGCCCATTGGCTGGATTTTCGGCTGTAATCCGGGTCCATAAAATAACGGATGTTTCTAGCGGGTCACCCGACGCAATACCATGCGAGAAGACTCCTGTGGCAGAAGACTTGTTCGCTGAAAACGTCTCTGATTTACGCGTTGTACACGCAGCCGCTGTCGTGGCAGTTAATGCCCCCAATAGCCCCCGCCGCGTTAGGTTATTATTCATTTCCCACTATCCACGTTCAAACGATGAGCGGTAATACCACTGCGCAATCGAAAGAAAACCTTTTTTTTAATTTGTATAGTCTAAATTATAAATCTCAATACTGGGATGTCTTGCTTTACCATTCGGCGCCAACGGCGTGCAAAAAAGCGCCGTTTTTTCTTAGCCATTTTTTGGCTTTTCCGACATTATCAAAAATCGAATCGCAAACATCCCAAAATGCTGCGCTATGATTATCCTCAATCATATGGGCGCATTCATGCGCGGCGACATAATCAAGGACAAAAGGCGGAGCGGAGATTAAGCGCCAGCTATATGAAATATGGCCTTCTCCCTTACGCGTAATACAGGATCCCCAACGCGAGGAGGTATCGCGCACAGATATCTTACCAATTTTTTTACCGAGTTTCTCGGCATAAAAATGTGAGGCCGCCGTTAGCTCTTCGCGCGCTTCGCGTATCAGGAGCCGGCGAACGCGACCCGGAAAGCTTTCCTTATCTGGCGCAGGAACATTAATAATGCGGCGTTCATGATCTATTTTGGGACGCCCCCGACCAGGCGGTGAAACCAGCGTATAAAATTCGCCGCGCAATAATATATGTCCGCCAGGTTCAAAGGGTTGAGCAGGCGGTAAGCCTTCTAACTGAACCTCAATCCAGTCTCGTTGTTCGCGCGCAAATTTGCGCGCCTTTGGGAGCGCTCTGACACTGGGTACAACGACAGAGACTTCGCGGTCTGATGTTTTGACTTTCAGAGATATACGTCTGGCACGCTCGGAAAGGTGATAAACAATCCGCGGGTCCTCCTCATCGCGAAAAGGGAATACCGCTTTGGCTAAGCTCTGCGGCGTGTTATGGCCGCGCTTAGGTCTGTTAGAAAAATTTGAGAGGAGCCCGCCCATGTCAGCTATTCGATTATCCTTCCTGTGCTTATCGTCAACCGTAGTGATTCTCACAACATCCCTAATGGTGGGGGGCTGCTCGCCAAAGGACAAGGGGCCATCTGCGGAAAAATCAGCTCCAGGCGCTGAGCTAAGTCTAAAATCCCCGACCCCTAAAGCCTTTGCCAAACATTTTGAGGTTCCTGATCGAAAAATTAGCGATGACGAGGCCAAACAGGCTCTTGAGGAACTCAACTTGTTGCAGTCTTCAGATGAGGGTCTTAGTTGGGCAAAATCCTCCGGTAAAAGTGGAAACTATAGCTATACTGACTTGGCTGCAAAAAGTGATGACGGCACACTCACCATTGATAAAGCCGAGCTCTATGGCGTGCATATGAACGGGGAAACAGCGACTTTTGACCGCGCCGATTTTTCAAACATCAAAATCTATAATGAAGATGATGATGTAACTGTGACCTTCGATGCTCTAAGTTTGGCGCGGCCAACACCCGCTATGGCAAAATCCATCATCAATTCTCTAGCTAACATCAAGGATATTGATGATCTAGGTCTGCAAAGCGATAGCGGAGAGAAGAGTTTCGGCGCGATATCTATGACAGATACGGCCATTAAATCAGCCGAACTCAACGGCAAGATAGAGACTTTAATCTGGAGCGAAGACAAAAATAGCGGCCTGACCGATATGTTGCTCGATGACATCAATGTGACATTTGAAGGGCGCCAAGGGGAAAGCGGGCAACTCGCACTGGGAGAGTTTTCAGCAACAGGACTGCGCTCCAATCTCTTTAAGGGCATTAGCAGTCCAACTGCCCTATTAGGGAAATTTGGATCTACGGGTAAAAATTTTGATGAAGTCAAATTAGACGATTTAAGCTTTAATAGTTCCTCCGTCTCCATAAGCACGGAAGGTTTTGCCGGAAAAGCCACAGAGAAAGGCGGCGTCACCACAATTAAACAATCGAGTGAACCTTTTCGAATAATGCTCAAAGATCAACCAAAAAATCCGCAAGCCGCCCAAGCTTTTGCCATGGTTAAAGAATTAGGGTTTGACGAATTGGTTTTTCAATCCAGCCAGACACAAATTATCGATAGCAATACAGATACAGTCACCGTTAAAGATGGGGTCGTGACAATGAAAGACGGGTTTAACTTAGACTATAATTATTCCGCTTCAGGCTTAAACCAGCTTCAGAAAAACCTTAAAGATAATGGCGGTCAAAATGACATGAACGCGGCGCTGTCCTCCATGACCCTCAATGGTGTTCAATTCCGGCTTGAGGATAAGTCTATTGTTGACCGTGGGCTCAAACTCGCGGCTGAGTTCCAGGGCACAACACCGGACACCATAAAAAACCAAATCAAGATCGCCTCTGCGGGCGCATCCCTATTTGCAGGGACCGGGATTGAAGCGGCTTTAATGGGCGAGATGGGAACGGCGCTAAGTGAGTTTTTTGAAAATGGCGGCACGCTATCTGTTGTTGTTGATCCCGGGGAACCCGTAGCCATGTCCCAGCTCGCTAACCTCAAAAAAAGCGATTTGACGATTAAAGAACTCGGGTTCTCCGCCAAAGTTGAATAATACCTAATAAAAAAGCCCCAAAAGGGGCTTTGATTAAGCTGAGGGTAAATCTGCTGAGCGGCGCATCATTTCGTCGCGAAACATAGCGGCAAAGTCTGGCGGCTCCAACATAATAGGAGGGTAGCCGCCATTTTGCGTCAAATCCGCCATGATTTGGCGGGCAAATGGGAAGAGAAGCCGCGGACATTCAATTAATATCAAGGGCTGGATTTCATCGGCATTAACGCCTTTAAAAGCAAAAAGCCCCGCATATTCAAGCTCCGCAATAAAGGCAACTTGGT
>CAYXEB010000123.1:0-5968 GCA_964463835.1 uncultured Hellea sp. | reverse complement strand
CACAAGTCGATTGGGAGGTTATTCATGGCAATAATCCGCTTTTGGTCAATGAAACTATGGCCAAAATGGTCGACGAAAAACTTCGCATAGTTGGAGGCGTAAACTATACGCCCGCCGAGCAAAAATTTGCGGAACAAATGGCCAAAAGCTTTGATAAGCCCAAATTAAAATTGGGGAGCGAGACAGAGATTCAGCCTTATACGAAATCTCTTGGCTATGGCTCAACGGATGTAGGCGACGTTTCATATGCAACGCCGACAGTTGGACTTCGAACAGCGACATGGGTGCCCGGCACGTCTTCTCATTCCTGGCAATCCGCCGCGGCGAGCGGCATGTCTATCGGATTTAAAGGGGCTAACAATGCGGCGAAAACACTGACTTTGGCGGCGATTGAATTATATACAGATCCAGAGTTGCGCGAGCAGGCAACCAAAGAATTTCATGAAGCACGCGGTGAAAACTATACCTATAAATCCTTGCTAGGTGATAGAGAGCCTCCGCTCGATTATCGGAAATAACTGCCTTAGCTATTCACCTAGGGTTATAGGCTCCGCGCCCGCGCTCATATCGCTAAGGCTGGCTAAAGCTTCTTCTGCAGATTTGCCGTCGACACCTTTAGTCATAAACTTCTTTCATATCCCCCCGCATTGCTGCGATTGATGTCCGTTTAAGAAGAATTAAGACGTAGCCGTTTTCACGTCCGGAATGCGCAGAACTTGCCCTGGATAGATTTTATCAGGATGGCTGAGCATGGGTTTATTAGCTTCGAAGATTTCGGGATAAAGACGCCATGTGCCGTAATATTTCTTTGAGATAGCGCCGAGCGTATCGCCAGAAACAACCGTATGAAATTGCGACTCGCGTCCGCCTGCGCGAGAGGTCGCTTGGTCATTCACCCCGCCTACGCCTTCGACATTACCCACGGCCAAGATGATTTTTTCTTTCATCTCTTGGCTTACGGCTTCGCCGATGAGACTCACGCCGCCATCATCATCGACTTCGATTTCAACACCCGTTGTATCAAGGCCGAGATCATCGACTTCTTTTTTAAGGGTTTCTTTGCCTTTGCGGCCTTTGATTAAAGCGCCAAGGCCGCGGCCCGCGGCTTTTACAAAAGGGATCATTCCAAACATATTGCTCTCCACATAGTTTTTCTATTCGAATCTATTTAGGTTCTTGTTGTAAATCTATTTTGTTACTTTCGCGGGAAATAAACCAGCAAAAAATAAGGTATTATTTACATGTGGCGTCAAGGCCCTTGGCCTTTGAGACAAAGCGGTTTATAGAGCGCAAAAAGTGCAGCTAAAAATAGGCTTCTGACATGATTTCACTAATTTTATCCGGCGGGTTTAGCGTTTTCGGATTTCCCATAAATCCAGCTATGTTTTGCTTTCTCCTTATCGCCGTTATTTTTGGCGGACTTAATATAATTGAATATAAGCGTTTTGATTAAGGGCTATTCGGCATGTTGATGCCCGTTTTTCTTTTAATCATCGGTATTGTTATCCTCATCATTGCGGGGGATTGGATGGTGCGCGGCGCGGCAGCGCTGGCGCGGCATTGGGGCGTGCCCTCTCTAATTGTTGGTTTGACGATTGTCGCCTTTGGGACATCGGCGCCAGAATTGGTGGTTGGTGTACAGTCTGCCTTAAAAGGCGCAGGCGACCTTGCGGCAGGTAATGTGATTGGTTCCAATATTGCCAATGTGCTTTTGGCCTTAGGCTTACCCGCTATAATTATGGCTATACCGACCAATATGGCAGGTGTGGCGCGTAATACGCTGATTTGTATAGTTGCGACGATCCTCTTTATTGTGCTCGCCTTTACGGCCAGTGGACATACCTTAGGGTTTCCGCAGGGCGCAATTTTGTTTGGCGGGATTGTGGCTTATCTGCTTTATATGTTCCGCTTGGCACGATCTGGAGCTCATGACCCTATTCTAGACGAAATGACTGAAATTGACGAAGGCAAAGACGGCTTGCCCACCAATGTCATGGTCTCCGTTTTCTATTTGCTTGTCGGGATTGTTGGACTCGTTTTTGGCGGGAAATTAATCGTCGATAATGCCGTATTTATTGCTGAAGCCATGAATATTTCTAATGCGATTATTGGTCTGACAATAGTTGCCATCGGGACATCTTTGCCTGAAATCGCAACTGTGATTGTGGCGTCCTATCGCGGCCATTCTGAAGTCGCCATTGGGAATGTTTTGGGATCAAATGTCTTTAACCTCTTTGCTGTGATGGGCGCGTCAGCTTTGGCTGGCCCGATTAAGATCGACGATAAGCTATTGGCTTTCGATATTTGGGTAATGCTCGCGTCATCAGCCGCGTTGATGTTATTTGTCCTTAGGCGTCAGCCTATAGGTAAAATGATCGGGATTGTTTTCGTCATCGGCTATATCCTTTACTTGCTGGCACTCATTAGCCGCGTCATGTAAGATAGCGCTATGGCGTCAAACCTAACATTTGAAATTGAAAAAGACTTCCAGTTTGAAGCTGCCCATTATTTTGGTCACGCCGACGCGAATGATCTATTTAAGAAAATTCATGGGCATAGCTTTGCGGGAACGGTTAAGATTGAAGGCAACGCCCAAGAGGAGAAAGGCTGGATTCGAGATTTGTGGAAGATTGATAAAATAATCCAAAAAGTAATTAGGCCCTTAGATCATTCCGTTTTAAACGAGATTGAGGGTTTGGAGCAACCCGCGCTTGAGCAAATTGCGAAATGGATATTTGACCGACTTGACCCGAAATTACCGGGTCTGGCCAGTGTTGAAGTCTGTAGGCCCTCTTGCGGGGAGCGCGCCCGCGTGAGGCGTTAATGAGTAAAGCCGTTCTGATAACGGGAGCGGGGGCTCGGATAGGCGCGCATCTTGCGGCTGGTCTGGCGGAGAAGGGTTGGGCCATTGCTATCCATTATAATCGTAGCCAAGGCAAAGCCGAATCTCTCGCCGACAAAATTAACGCGGCGGGCGGTAAGGCGGAAACTGTTGGCGCGAACCTATTCGTCCCTCAGGACGTTGAGAGCTTGGTCGAACGGGCAAGTCAGGCTTTAGGACGTCCTCTGACATCCCTTATTAATAATGCCTCTACATTCGAAGATGATAGCGCCCAAGGTTTTACGAACGCGGATTTAGATTATCATATGATCGTCAATCTACGGGCTCCGCTCAGACTATCGCAACATTTTGCAGCTCAACTCTCACAGGGACAAAATGGGGCCATTATCAATATGATTGATCAGCGCGTCTTGCGGCCTGACCCGACCTATTTCACTTACGCGATTTCCAAGTCTGCCCTCTATGCGGCGACCAAGACGATGGCGCAAGCTTTCGCGCCTCATATTAGAGTCAATGCAATCGGACCTGGACCGACCTTGCAAAATAAAGCGCAAACTGAGTCTGAATTTAAGGAAGAAGCGGATTCTACCTTACTCGGAAGTGGGTCTGCACCTGATAGTCTCCTCCAGGCCGCTTTATATTTGATTGAAGCAGAGTCAGTAACGGGGCAAATGCTAACGGTTGATGGCGGACAACATCTCGCGTAAAGAGAATGTGCCTGATCGCATTTCGCGGCTAAGGCGAACGGTGAGATTATGAAAGCAACCATTACAGATGTTGCCAAACAAGCTGGCGTGTCGATGAAGACTGTATCGCGCGTGCTGAATAATGAACCCAATGTGTCCGTTAAGACCCGTGAAAAGGTTATGGCCGCTGCCAAAGATATGCGGTATTCGCCTAATCTTGCCGCGCGCGGTCTGGCCAGTTCCAAATCATATTTAATCGCGCTCGTCTTTGGGTCTTCGAGTCCCAACTATCTTACAAATTTGCAGGCTGGCGCAATCGAAGCCTGCCGTGAAAATGGCTATCATCTTGTGGTCGAAGCCTTTGATATGAGTAGCACCGATATTAATGAGGATTTCGCCCGCCGCCTAGAAAGGCTGCCTGTGGACGGTATTATTCTGACCGCACCCTTTAGTGATAGTCCTGAAATTTTTAAAATCCTCAGACGTCTGAATATTACCTTCGTTCCAGTGGCCCCTTCGCATGAAATTGAGGGTGTTGCTTGCGTGAAAATGGATAATCTGCAAGCCGCCAAAGAAATGACGCAATATCTCATTAGCCTGGGTCATAAGGATATTGGGTTTATCAAAGGGCCGCCTCGCCATAGTTCTTCGGGATTAAGATTTAAAGGTTTTGAAGAGGTCCTCTTCGCCCATGGTCTGTCTTTAAACCCGAAATGGATAGCGCCGGGCGACTTTACCTTTAATTCTGGGGTCGAAGCGGCCATGAAACTGTTGGACCAAGACAAGATACCCAGCGCGATTTTTGCAAGTAATGATGATATGGCCGCAGGCGTTGTCTCGGTTGCAGGCAAAAAAGGCATTGCGGTTCCTGAGCAGCTTTGCGTGGTTGGCTTTGATGACACGCCTTTGGCCTCAATATTACGCCCGCAACTCACCACTATTAAGCAGCCTATTTATGATATGGGACACCGCGCAGCTGAGCTGCTGATTAGGCCGCAAGATCATGAAGGGGGCGCGCAATCCTATTGCATGGAACACGAGCTCATCATTCGCGATTCAACGAAGCTTCCTAAAAGCTAATCTTAAGACGGCCCGTTTAAGCCTCCGTCATAAACTGATCTGTATCAAATTGTAGCTGGGCGAGGCGCGCATAGAGGCCATTGGCTTCAATTAACGTTTTATGTGTACCAGTTTCGGCAATTTGGCCTTTATCCATGACGATAATGCGGTCAGCTTTGAGCACAGTTGCTAAACGGTGAGCGATGACCAAAGTTGTTTTTGTTTTGGACATTTCTTCAAAGGCTTTTTGCACGGCGCGTTCGCTCTCCGCGTCTAAAGCGCTTGTTGCTTCGTCTAGTAAAAGGACAGGGGCGTCACGGAGGATGGCCCTGGCAATGGCCAGGCGCTGTCTTTGACCGCCCGATAGGGTGACGGCAGACTCGCCTAAATCTGTGGCGTAGCCTTCGGGAAGCTTTTCGATAAATTCATGGGCGAATGCTGCTTTAGCCGCGCTGATGACTTCCGCATCGCTCGCGCCCTCGCGGCCATAACGGATATTATCCATGGCAGAACCTGAAAAGAGCGGTGTGTTTTGCTGAACAATCGCAAATTGCTCTCGCAGATTTTGCGGAGAGAGCTTATCGATATTGACGTCATCGACGCTAATTTGACCTGAGTTCACATCGTAAAACCTCAGCAAAAGTTGGAATATGGTCGATTTCCCAGCCCCTGACGGTCCAACTAATGCAATTGTTTCTCCTTCCTCGATTGAAAAGCTTACATCTTGCAGAGCTTGTTCTGTCGGCCGCGATGGATAAGCAAAAGTAACGGATTCAAAAGCAAGAGCCCCGTTAGAGTTGTTAAGCTTAACGGGAGCGTCTGGCGCCGTGATTGTAGGGTCTTCCTCAAGCAGCTCCATCACGCGTTCCGTCGCGCCCGACGCGCGTAAAAAATCTGTCCAAGTTCCGATGAGGAAACCAATACTTGAAATAACTTGAAACCCCAGCCATCCAAACTGAGTCAAAGTTCCGCCTGACATGCCTGATTGACCGCCCGTGTTATTGGCCTTTCCGACGACAACTGCGCCGTACCAAATCATAACAACTATGCCAGCCAGACCTAAGCTGGTCATCAAGAATGTCATAAGGCTACGAATCGCAATTCGTTTCTTATGGGCTGTAAATGTGGCTTCAACGGCCGTAGAAAAGTCACGCCGTTCTTTGGCTTCACGTGTAAAAGCCTGTACAGTTTGCATAGCCGATAAACTTTCACTGGCTCTCGAAGAGGCACCTGCCAATTGATTTTGACTATCACGTGAATGGGTTCGAATGCGGCGTCCAACCAATAGTACGGGCAAAAGAACTAAAGGACCAATCGAAAGAACAAGAAGCGTCAGTTTCCAATCAATGAAAAACATTATAACAATTGCGCCAATCGTGAA
>CAYXEB010000122.1:0-6086 GCA_964463835.1 uncultured Hellea sp. | reverse complement strand
CAAACATGACTCCCAATATAGCCTGCACCGCCAACGACGACTATGTCTCGTCCTGATAAGTATTTGGTATCTTCCGTCATCTGTATCCTAACATACCAAGAAAGCATCGGGGTGACGGGCTAACAGAGCCTCAACCCAAGATGCAAATTTTTCCTTCTCTATACAGGCGACTATACATCCCCCAAATCCACCGCCAGTCAATCTCGCGCCTTTTGCGCCAAGCTTTTGCGCGTCTTCTACAAGGCGATCTATCTTAGGGAGGGATATTTCAAAATCATCCTGCATGGATAAGTGACTTGCATTCATAAGATTTCCGAAGAGTTTCATGTTTTTATTCTTAAGAGCAGATATGGCATCAAGCGTACGTTGATTTTCGCTCATACAATGCTTGGCACGTCTTTGAATATGTTCGGGGAGTTCAATCAAGCGCTCAAGATCATTATTTTCAATACGGCAAATATCCTTACGTCCTAAAAAGGTTTTTACGACATCACATTCTTCTTTCCGGGTTTTATAGCGGCCTTCACTAAGTTCTCTGAAAATGCTAGAGTGGATAACAGCCATCTGATAATCTTTTGGCAGGTCAATCAAGTCATAATCTAGAGTTTGTGTATCAAGTGCCAGCGCCTGTCCGGGCCGCGCAATGGCCACAGCCATTTGATCCATTATCCCGCAGGGTACGTCGATAAATTCGTTTTCGACTCGACGGGCTAGTTTTGCGATCTGTGCATCAGGCATATTTGCACCTGATAGGGCGCGCCCGGCTTTAAGGATGCCAACAATGATTGCGGCGGATGATGATAATCCCGCGCCAATTGGCAAATTTGTGGCAATGGCGATATCGACTCCGTTTTCCAGGAGCCCAGCTTGTCTTGCAAATATAACCGCGCCGGCAACATAATCTGACCAATCGCCGGTCGTATTATCTGTAAGGCTGCGCTCTGCCATATTGTCAAATTTGTCGGAATGAATTTTTATCTTGTCGTCGGCTCTGGGAGATAGAGCGATATCTATTCCCAGCGCAATAGCTGTGGGCAGGACCATGCCGCCATTATAATCCGTATGCTCACCAATGAGGTTAACTCGCCCTGGCGTGAATATCACGGCTTTTGGCAATGCGCCAAAAGCTGTTTTGAATTTCGCCTCAATCATCAAAGGGCTCTGAGAGTTTTTGCGGCGGTTTCTGGCATGATATCGACCGTAAACACGCTGGTCGATTGCTCAATGGCCGCTAAGTATTTTATGCGGTCCGGCGCGCGAAGAAGAGGGTAGAACTGCGCTGTGAAATGAAAGCTGTTATCATAGCCAGTCGGGGCCGCGTGGAGCGACATCATATAAGGCGTTGGCTTTTGGAAAAACTCGTCATAGCGGCGGGTCACATCACCCAGGAGATGAGCAAATTCGTCCAGCTCTGTTTCTCTAAATTCCCAAGGTCCAGCTCTGCGGTTGCGAGGCGCTATCCAGACCTCATAAGGAAAGCGTGCATAGGGCGGACAATAGGCCAGCATTTGGCTGGTCGAAGCAATATGATAGGGTGTTTCAAACGTCTTTAAAGCGGCGCTTAGATCATAGCCGGAAGCAAATGCCTCAGCCGTATTTCTTTGAACATTTGGAATAAAAGGAAAGGTGTAAATCTGGCCGTGGGGGTGGTGCAATGTAACGCCTACTTCATCACCGCGATTTTCAAACGGAATAACAAATTTATGACCTGCCGCGTAAAGCGTTTCATAGCGATCAATCCAGGACGCCAGTAAAAGCCGTCTTTTGTCTTGTCCTATGGTCGATAAATTGCCGCTCGCCTCCGGCCCGTAAATGACCACATCACAACGACCTTTGGCGATATCTGTTTGTAAATTTACAGATTGCGGCGGTACAGGCGCCTCAGCGTGCAGGCTGGTAAATTTGTTCTCAAATATGGCCAACTCAAAATCGGTGAACGGAATTTCCGTGGCCATGCCGCCAAGCTTTGACGGCGCTAAAGGGTCATCTGCCTTTGAGGGTTTAAAGGTTCTGTTCTGACGATGGGGGGCATAAATATTCCATTCACGACGCAGCGGATGGTAGCGCAGCTCACCACCTTTAGCCACATCGCTATCCTCTTGCGCAAGAGGAACAAGTTTATGAGGCTCATAGCCATAAAGAAATAAATCCCTACCATCTTGTTTGGTGAATTGACGGCGATGTACAGGCCGATCGGTAATCGTTGATGATAGTTTTACGGATTCATCAGTCAACAGATCGCTTTCGATAAGAGTTGTTTAAACTTGTGTTTTTCGCCTATATCTCAACACCTCTTAACTTCTAAACTCTGAAAGCGGACTTGCCTAGTGATTTTGATATCAAAATACAAAACGATTTCTCTCACTAATGGCTATTTTTCCTATATTATTCGGGTCACGAAAGAAGGCATTCTCGAACACCTTTATTATGGAAGCCCATTATCAAAACCCCATGAGCTCACGCCTCTCTATGGCCGAACACCGCGGGGGACGACTGTTTTCATATCCTGTCCGCGCCGAACCTACCCTTTCGGCGAGCCCGGTTGGTGGGGCTTGACCCGGACGCTGGCTATATTTTGCAAGAGGACGGAAAATCCTATCAAGGTGATACCCTCATGAGCGCGGGCCTGCCCATGCCTTATGTAACGCCATGGCCAGAGAGCCGCGAACAGGCCTATATGGATAAGGGTGATTTTTCTTCGGTCCTCTTTGTTTTTGATAAGGCTCCTTCGTCGTGACAAAAACCCGTCCACAGCTTGGCGTTTGTTATTACCCTGAACATTGGCCTGAGGCACAATGGGAAGAAGATGCACGACAAATGGTAGAGCAAGGTCTATCTTGGGTTCGCATCGGCGAATTTTCCTGGGGTAGGTTGGAAGCTAGTCCAGGCGTTCTGAGCTGGGAGTGGCTCGATAAGGCGATTAACATATTAGGAAGCGCTGGCCTCAAGATTGTTCTGGGTACACCAACGGCAACCCCGCCGAAATGGATAGTGTTAAAATATCCGGATATGCTGCCTATGACGCAAGACGGCGCCACCCGAAAATTTGGCTCACGTCGCCATTATAGTTTTTCACATAAAGCCTATAGAGAGGAGTGCGCACGCATCGCTGGACTTATGGGCGAACGCTATGGCCAAAATCCGCATATCAAAGCTTGGCAGATTGATAATGAATATGGCTGCCATGACACTATCTTGTCCTATGGCGTCTCTGCCGAGGCTGGGTTTCAGCTTTGGCTTACAGCAAAATACAAGACTATCGCTGCGCTCAATGCGGCATGGGGCAATGTATTCTGGTCCATGGAATATGCAGCATTCGCGGATATTGAGTTACCGAACCAGACCGTCACAGAACCTAACCCTGCTCATGTCATGGACTTCCGGCGTTTTGCGTCCGATGAAGTTGTATCCTTTAATAAAGTTCAGGTGGAGGCGCTGCAAAAATGGACGAATGCGCCGCTGATACATAATTATATGGGCCGGATTACAGAATTTGATCATTTTGCGGTGGGTAAGGATTTAGAGATTGCGAGCTGGGATAGTTATCCACTGGGGTTTTTGGAAGACCGCTCTGACAAGGGTGAGGGCTTTAAACATCAATTTATGCGTCAGGGCGATCCGGATTTTCAAGCCTTTCATCATGATATTTATAGGGCCGTCGGTCGGAGCAATTGGTGGGTCATGGAGCAGCAACCGGGTCCGGTGAACTGGGCACCCTACAACCCTAATCCTTTGCCGGGTATGGTTCGCCTTTGGAGCTGGGAGGCCATCGCCCATGGGGCAGAGGTGGTTAGTTATTTTCGTTGGAGACAAGCTCCATTTGCGCAGGAACAAATGCATTCGGGATTGCAGCTCCCAAATGGTTTCGTGTCTGATTTTGTTCCAGAGATTAAACGGCTCGCGGATGAACTGGATAAAATCGGCGAGCTTGAGGCTCAGCAAGCAGACGTCGCTATCGTTTTTGACTACGCCTCTGCCTGGGCTTGGGATACGCAGCCCCAAGGAAAAGACTTTGATTATTTCAGACTGGTTTACGAATTTTACTGCGGACTAAGACGGCTTGGTTTGTCTGTAGATATCTTGCCGCCAAACACCAGTGATTTCGGACAGCGCAAGCTTGTGCTTATTCCCGGCCTGTTTGCTTGGAATGAAAGCCTGAGGACGGCCGTGATGTCGTGTTCGGGAGAAGTGCTTATCGGTCCGCGCAGTGGGTCAAAAACCGATGACTTTCAAATTCCAAAATCGTTACCGCCAGACATTAAAGGCTTCTCCGCTTCCATTAAGGCTGTTGAAACCTTGCGCCCGACCGCTCCTATAGAGTTAGAGGCAGGCGGCGCATTTCATATCTGGCGAGAACATTTGTCCACCGAGCACGACATTGTTGAAATGGGTATGGACGGGGATCCAGCTTGGATTCAAGACGATAATATAAATTATCTGGCTGGCTGGCCCGATGATGTCGCGATGATGCGAATTCTATCAACTATTGCTAAAACCTCAGGGCTTTCAACAGAAAAGCTTCCGGAAGGATATCGCCGCAGGATCATTGGCGAATTTACCTTGCACATGAATTATGGTCTTGAAGCCATTGACCTCAAGGCATTTGGATTTCCGACGAGTGTAAAATTAGGTAGCGCTGACGTAGCGCTAATCAACAATAAAACGCAAGAGCGCCTAATCTAGGCTGCCAGTAGGAACAACCGAAACAAATGGAATTGCAAAGCATACAGTTTATGGTCTTTCTGGCGTTAACCGCGCTGATTGCGGGTGTCACCTATTTTTATTGCCGTGGGAAACGGGCCGAAGTCTCCGGCGAAAAAGAATACTTTCTCGCAGGCGGCTCTCTGAAGTGGTACTTTGTGGCTGGGTCAATCACACTGACCAATTTATCGACAGATCAGCTCGTCGGCATGAATGGCAATCAAATGGTGCTTCTGGCTTGGTGGGAACTTGCCGCAGTCGTCGGTCTCATCATGCTTTGTTTTCTGTTTATTCCAGTCTATTATAAATATAAATGTACGACCACGACGGAGCTTCTCGAGAAGCGATATAACAACCCGCATATTAGGGCACTAATTTCTGTTTTATTTTTGCTCGGTAATATCTTTATTTTCTTGCCAGCAATTCTTTATGGCGGGTCATTATTCATGCAAACTATGTTTGGGATCGATATAAACCTCTACATTATTGCTGCCATTTTTGCGGTGGTGGGGTCCGCCTATGCGATTTTTGGCGGTCTTCGGGCGGTCGCCGTTTCAGATACGGTTTCCGGTATTCTGCTATTGGCTTTGGCGGTGACAGTCACTCTGATAGCGCTTAATGCGATTAACTGGGACTTCACGGGCATTCCAAAAGAACGCCTTACACTTGTTGGCGCAAAGGATTCCGATATTCCGTGGAAGACTTTATTCACAGGAATGATCTTTATTCAGATGTTTTACTGGTCGACCAACCAAACAATAACCCAGCGCGCTATGGCCTCACCGAGCGTCAAAGAAGCGCAAAAAGGTATTATGGCGGCTGCTGCCATTCGTCTGCTTATCGTACCACCTATTATCGTCCTACCAGGGGTCGTTTCCTATAAACTTTACGGAGATATTGGAGATGCCGCTTATGGTCAGATTGTAGGAGATTTGCTGCCGTCTTTCCTTTCAGGTGCTTTTGCAGCGGCAATCGCCGCAGCAGTTCTAACGACATTTAATTCTATTTTAAACGCGTCAGCTGCCCTCTGGGTCTGTGATATTCACGAGACTTATATTAGTGAAAAACCTGATGTGAAAAGGCTTTCACTTTGGGTCTCCATTGTGATGGTTGTACTGGCATTTTTGATGATTCCGATTTTCAACAATCCTGAGCAGAGTATCATTAATACAGTCCAACAGCTCTATGGCTTACTCTCCATGCCAATCCTGTCAGCTTTCGTAGTTGGTCTGCTATTTAAGAATGTTGATGCCCGGGCGATGATTATAGCCGTTATTATGGGTGTCGGGTTTTATGCTTTCGCCACGGCCCCAATGGTTGAGTCGCAAAACATCAATCTGCACTACATTCATTTGATGGCGATGACATTGATAGTTGCCGTAACC
>CAYXEB010000121.1:0-6137 GCA_964463835.1 uncultured Hellea sp. | reverse complement strand
TCTTGAGGGGTTCCTGCGCGTCCTATGAGGGTGCTGTGCGGCGCGTTCATGGCCATCAAAATTATTCATCGAACCCAGGGAGAGAGCATTGACGGTGATGCCGTCATGGCCAACTTCGGCGGCGAGGGCGCGCATATAGCTGAGCGCGGCGGATTTTGCGCCTGCGTAATGGGAGAGGCCCATAGTTAAGCCTAAGCGGTGGGACTCTGACGTTGTAATCATTATCCGCCCGTGTTTTTGAGCCTTCATTTTCTGGATAAATAACATGCATAGCGCGCGTATGGCGTGGAAGTTTAAATCAAGCTGGCGTTAATAATCTATTTCATCCAGTTCATGGGCTTGGCGCAGGCTTGTTGGCATTTCAATGGGAACACCTGCATTATTGACGAGGATATCCACGCCGTCCGTTGTGTCGAGGAAGGTCTCTCGGGTATTTGGATTAGTGATATCACCAGGTAGGGCGCTTGCGCCAATTTTGGCGGCTGCGGCCTGTGCGCGCTCGGGGTATAGATCGTTATAAAGACGTTTGCCCCCGCGTCTTTGAGCGCTTTGGTGATACCTAGCCCCATGCCTTGGCCCGCGCCCGTGATAAGGGCTTTTCGGTTTTTAAGGTCAAACATCATATCAACCTATAAACACTTGGCCGCCGTCTAGCGCGATTGTCTGCCCGGAGAGATAGCGCGCGCTGTCGCTACACATCATGGCGACAAAGGCGCCGATATCCTCTTCGCATTCCCCAACATAGCCCAACGGAATGCTAGCTTGGAAGTGCTCGGCCTCTACGGGGTTGGCTTTCATCCATCCCGCCAACGCGGGCGATTTGGCGTGAGGCATGATGGCGTTCACGCGTATGCCGTCTTTGCCCCATTCATTAGCTGCTGCGCGTGTGAGCTGCTGTGTGGCGGCTTTGACCGCCGCGTAAACACCATAAGTGCCGACGTCCCAGCGCTTCATGACAGAGCTACACAGATTGATAATCGTCCCCTTGTTTTCTTTCAGATGAGGGTAAGCCATTTTCATGAGGCGGAATGTGGCGAGGGGGCCAGAGTTCCAATTGCCGTTTATTTGTTCATCGGAAATTGAGAGGAGCGGGCCGCGCGCCACTTCTTGAGCGTTATTGACAAGGATATCCAGACGGCCAAATTCGGTGATGGTTTTATCAACGCTATTTTGCAATTCCTCCGCCGATTTTACGTCACAGCGCAGGGCCAAAGCTTTGACGCCGCGCCCGCGTAGTAGCTCTGCGGTGGTTTCGCATTTTTCTAAGGTGCGGCCCGTGACCACGATATTTACGCCTTGTTTGGCTAGAGCCAAACCTATGCCTTGCCCTACGCCTTGCCCGCCGCCTGTAATCAAGGCTGTTTTACCTGTTAGCATCTACCATAACTCCGGAATATCTGATCCCGTTATGTTGATCAGTTTTTTAAGAAATTTACGCGTTGCTTCCAGCTCATCATTGGTGAAATGTTTGAGCCATTGTTCTCCCAAAGCTTTGGACGAGGCGAGGAGTTTTATGAAGGTTTCACGCCCGCTTTCACTTAGGTGGATGTCTGGCGCTTTATGCTCTAAGCGCTCGACCAAGGGCGGATCAAGGGAGACCGAGTTGAAGCTACTGGCCGTCACGCCAACGGGCGCGGCCTGCGCGTCTATCGTTGTGACAATGGTAACGCCCGTTGCAAATTGCCCAAGAGCATTACGAAATTCATGCGAATTAGAGACCAGCATTGTTATTATGCGTAGAAAACATAGTTTAAAACTACGCAAAATTACCAGTGTGTCAAAAGAATAGCTAGAAATGCGCAATTTTTATGACATATTAGCGCTAGACCTTGGAGACCCTTTATGACTGACCTTGAATCCCGGATTGACAGGTTAGAATCTCTGGATGCTATTCGCCAGCTCGTCAGCAAATATGCGCTTTCCTTGGATATGCGCGACGTGGATGCACATGTAAACTTATTCGCTCCTGATATCCGCGTTAGCCGGCAAGCTTTGGGACGTCCCGCCTTAAAGACATGGCTGGACGCAATGATGCGCGATCAATTTACGGGTACCTCTCACCATATCGGAAATCATGTGATAGAATTTGATGACCCTGATCATGCGCACGGCGTTGTCTATTCTAAGAATGAGCATGAAACGCCGCGCAAAGATGGCGGGACGGACTGGGTCATTATGCAAATGATGTATTGGGATAATTATGAGCGTCTGGACGGCCTATGGTATTTTCGCCGCCGTATTCCTTGTTATTGGTACGCCTCAGATTTAAACGCGCCGCCAACGGGCAAGAAGAAAATGCGCTGGCCGGACCATGAGAGCTATGACGGGGCCTATCATGAGCTCTTTCCCTCATGGGAGGCCTTTTGGAAAAATCCGCCCAAAGACGGCGTCACGCCTGAGGTTGCCGCCCCCGCTCCGCGTGAAGCCTTTTTAAAAACAATGCGGGCAGGTCATCCTGATCCGAAAATAAGAGTGCGTTAAATGCAGCCGGATATAAACCTCTTTGCGCCGATTACGCTCGGCGATATTGACTGTGCCAGCTTACAAATCCCGATTATAAAAGCTCTATACGGCGCGGTCTAAGGGGTATGTCGATTATGATTGAAGGTGAACATGATTAAAGGACAACCAAGCCGCACAGCGTTGATGACCGCCATACAGCGCGGGCATCATTACCATACCGCGCCTGAACCTAAGATACTGCGTGATGATTTGGCACTTGCCTTAGCCGGGCTCGATACGGTGGAAGCGGCGCAGGGCTATATTGATACAATGGTCGAAACCTTTGCGGCCCTGAGTGACATTAACACTGCGGCGCTATTTATGAAGCGCATTGATCAATCGGTCTGTATGCGCAGCCGCGTTGTTGAAGAAAAACTTGCCATTGCTAAAGACCGCGGCGTCAAACAGCTTGTTATATTAGGAGCTGGGCTCGACTCGACTGCCTATCGCTGCACCCAGCTTACGGATGGTTTGCAAGTCTTTGAAGTCGACCATCCCTCCACGCAAATTTGGAAACGCGAACAGCTCTCGACGGCCAATATCCAAGCGCCTGAAAATCTACGCTATGTCTCATTTGATTTTGAAAATCAATCCTTGGCCGAAGCCCTTAAAACGGGCGGTATAAATTCTCATGTCCCAACATTTTTTACGTGGCTGGGTGTACATATGTACCTGACCGATGAGGCTGTAAAAGCCACGCTTGGCGTTATGGGCGCCTTTCCCAAAGGCAGCGAAATGGTGATGGACTTTATTAGCCCCAGCTATGTTCAAACGGGTAGCCTTGTCGAGAACTCTGTGGCCTATTTACAAGACGTGGTTTCGAAAATGGGCGAGCCGATTAAAAGTCAATATTACGAAGCTGACCTCGAAGATATTTTAATGACCTCGGGCTTTAGCGCTGTTCATTACCTTAACGCGCGCTGGCTGCGCGATAATTACCTGGGCGGGGTGCACGCAGCTTTCGACTTGCCAGACGATGCGACCTTTATTTTAAGCGCAGAGATTTGAGCGTAGATATTATTCGCCACTGTTTTTCTTAACCAAATAGCCGCGCCCGTTCCTTTAACGCTGCTTTCATCCCCTTAGCTTTTACCAGGCGAAAGAACGCCAAGAATGTCGGACTTTGATGGAACTCTGCGTCGAGGTCAGAGGCTTGGCGAGTGCTTTTTTCAAGACTCATATTATCGTAAAAATTATTGGCGGATTGTTTTAAAATTTTGAGGTGATTGACGGGCGTTTTCGCGATATCTTCGGCCAGAGCACGAGTGGCAGCTTCCAACTCTTGCGCGGGAACGACTTTATTGACGAGATTTGAGGCCAGAGCTTCCTGGGCGCTCATGCTGCGCGCGGTATAGAGCATTTCTTTGGTTTTTCGTATCCCAATTGTGAGGGGCCAGAAGAAAACTGTAGGCGGAATGCCAAGATCTCTCGCGGCGGGATGGCCGAATGAGGCTTGTTCACTGGCAACTACAAGGTCAGAGACTGCGAGGAGTTCACCCGCGCCGGACAGGCATGCACCTTGAACTTGCACAATAATCGGCTTTGGAAAGCGCCACATATCCAGCCAATAATCGAGCAGCGCCATAATATCCTTTTTGTCTTGCTCGATTTCTACGCCATTGGGGTGATTAGCGGGATATTGAGAGGTAATCCAGTTTTCTTCGTTGAGGTCATAACCCACACAAAAGGCGCGGCCTTGGGACCTAATGATGACAACAGAGATTGCGTCATCGTTCGCGGCCTCGTCGAGTTCCGCTTTAAGTTCTGCCAAAAGGGTGGGCGTTAAGGCGTTGAGTTTTTCAGGACGGTTAAGCGTAATCGTGAGAATTTTATCAGCGGTGTCTGTTAAAAGAGTGGTGTGCATTAGCTTTCATCTCCCGCCTCATAGGCTGCGGCGATTTGCGCGCCAAGACCGCCGACCATATCAAAGAGCTTTTCAGGATCGCTATGACGCATCTCGGCAAATGATCTCTCGAAATCTCCTGCAAAGAGAAGTTCTCGGGTGTTATTTTTGACCGCTTCCAATATGGCCGCCGCGCAATCCATGGGGTCGTCACCATTGTCAATATTTGTATCAGATCTTCCGCGTTTAGAACCGTCTTTTGTTATGGCATTTCGGGATACATCGGTCGCGACTGATCCGGGCAAAACATTTGTTACGTAAATATTATGGGGCGTTTCTGTCTCTGCCCGCAACGCGTCCATATAACCTATTAAGCCATGCTTGGCGGCACAGTAAGCTGTGCGTAGTGGCGCGCCGATACGGCCTGCGACGGAGCTGATAGCGACGATATGTGCGCCGCCAGCTGCCACCATTTTAGGGAGTTGTAATTGCGTGAGCCAGATAGGCGCTATCAAGTCTATATTTAGCAACTCCGTAAAAATTTTTGGGGGCGTATGAATGGCCAAACTGCGCTGGGAAATGCCAGCGTTATTGATCAAAATAGCCACACGGCCATTCCATTTCCAAGCGGTGTCGACATGGCCCGCCAAGCTCTCATAATCCGTGACTTCAAAGGGAATAATTAGCGTATCAGTGTTTATCTGCGCAGCGACCTCTTCAAGCGCCTCGACGCGGCGTCCTGAGAGAATAATATTCGCGCCGGCCTTCGCAAAGGTTTTGGCGAGCGCTGCGCCAATGCCAGATGAGGCCCCCGTAATCCAGACGGTTTTATTTTTAATATCGCTCATTTAAGTCTCTTTCTTAACCCGGACAAACCCCATCGCAATGGCGGCGAGTATGGCGACGGGAATAAACACCGTAAAGGCTTGGTCGTAGCTTTGATGGGCGGCGAAGGATTTGCCTACAAACCCAATGGCGATGACGGCTAGCAGCACGGTGAATATATTCATCATGCCTATGGCGGGGGCGAAATAGTCTCGCCCGAATGTGTCCGCGGTAATACCAGTCCATACGGGATAAATACCGCCAATTGCCATGCCCACTATTGCGGCCACGGCAATAAGGGCAGCGAAATTTGTCACATATATAGCTGCTAATAAAAACAAGAGGTTAGACAGGCAGACTAAAGCAAAAATCCAGCGTTTATCAAAGCGTTCAATCAACCACCCAATTAAAAGTTTTCCTGCAATAGCAGAGCCGGCAACGACGGTCGGAATTAAGGTCGCTTGCGTATTGGTGAAGCCGAGGTTTTCGCCAAAGGGTTTAAGCGAAACAAGCAGGGCTTGGTCACTGGCAAGAAGAAGTCCGCACGCTAATGCAATAACCCAAAAATCTCGGTTTCTTAAAATCAGTGAAGGGGTGGCAGCAGTGATGGTCTGCGCCGCGCTTTGGGCTTCCCCGTCAGGGAACTGTCCAATGTCTTCGGGTTTGGAAATGAAGAAGTGCCATATTAAAATAGTTGTTATAAAGGCGATTGCAAGACCCATATAAAGTAGGGCTGAGCGCCAACCTAATTTAAAAATCATAAAACTAAAGAGAGGCTGAATGATAAAGCCGCCTGCCGAGGTCGCAACAGCCGCAATGCCAAGGGCTCGCCCGCGTTTTTTGTAAAACCAATTCGTCGTTAGCACATTGGCGATAAAAGGCCCGCAGGCCGTAAACCCAAAGCCGATAGGAAGCAGGATTAAGCCAATCATTTGCATCGGCGTTTGCGCCATAGACAGACCGATAA
>CAYXEB010000120.1:0-6221 GCA_964463835.1 uncultured Hellea sp. | reverse complement strand
CAAATGGGTTTTTCTGCTGACCTGACCCATCAACCTGCCCGCTATCATAGCGCGCCTTCATATCTTTATCCGACAATAAGGTATAGGCCGCCGAGATTTCTTTGAAACGCTCCGCCGCTTTGGGATTGTTCTTATTCACGTCAGGATGGTATTTTTTCGCAAGCCCGCGATAGGCTTTGCGGATATCAGCTTCTGACGCCGACCGCGTGAGGCCGAGTAATTTATATGGATCTTTTGCCATATCCTCTATTTAGGTGCGAAAGCCGTCTGAACAAGGGATTATAGCGTGATAATTCTGGCCGCGCCCCATCCATATTGTTGGCTCCCTTGCGTGATTTTGATCTGCTGAGCGGCGATAACATCTGATAGGGCGAGCCGAATAGTTGGAACCTCGGTCTGATGTTCTGATAGTGTTTGACCATTTGAGGTGAGCTTTACTCTGTATGTTTCCCTTTCTTCTCCTAACGGAACATCTATTCCGCCCCAATTTTTTGCGTCGATACGGCTTTGCCTTATCCAGCTTATATCAACATCTGGGTCGCCGTAATTGATTTTAATTTGAACAGGTGCAAGGGGCCTAAGGTTTTTCCCCTGATAATGAAAATCTAAATCATCACCCATTCTACCGCCAGCTTGGACTGTGAGCTTGACTGTCTCGCCGATATAGCTTGAAGGAATATTCAGCTCTGCCCAGCCCAGGCCAAGCCACGTTATTCGCGCCCCCGCGGGAACAATATCTACCATATCCGCTTCGCTACCCTGAAGACCGCGCAGAAGATGAGAGAGCCGATAAACGTTAGGCGCAATCAGTTCAGCGCGGGCGGCGCGAAAAATTTCCCATCCCAAAGGCGTTTCAACCGCGAAAATGTTTGGCCCAGAAAACCGCTCGGCGTCAGCCAGAGAGGATAAATTGACCCCAGGTAAAAAGACCTCGATTACTGTCCCATAATCCCACCGCCATAAAGACCCGGCTTTAAAATCAGTCAGCAACGCCCCCATATGAATAGGCGCGGGGGATAGCACTTCGTTTTCACCCCCCTTAATCGTGGCGGGAGAAAAGGGAACCTGCGCCGCCCCGACCAAAAGGCCATCATGAGCCCCAGGTACATCCAAGGCAAAGACCGCAGGTTTAGCTATCCAAACGGGCTCCCGAGTGATTTGCGGAACAGCCCCGCGGCGCGGCAAAGCCTTAGCGCCTGATAGGCTTTGCGCCGAAACCCGCTGCGCCGTCAGGCCTTCTAAGGATTGAATTTGCCATGTCTGTTCGATCCCGGGAAGCGTGATTTCATCCCCGACCTCTAAATCAGGCCGCCGGCCCGCCAGAGTGAAGTCAATCATGAGCTCACCTGTGAGGCTACGCTCTAAAATTTGCTCGGCGGCATAGCGCGCAAAACTTTGATCCATTACGAGCGGTGCGTTAATATCAATAATACGAACGGTTTCCGTTTTGCGGTCGCGCGCAGAAGTCAGGCCCAATTGATAATCATTTGCCATATCGATGAAGTGCACCCGTACATCCCTCATTCGCTCCTCAGGGTCTGATTTAATCAGGCTGAGCGCGCTGGGAAGGTCGCCAATAATATCGTCCTCAAATAGATCAGTCCGCACGGCCGTACCTTCACTGGCAAATCTAAGGCCTGAGGCTGTTTCAATCGGGCTAAAGCCATAGAGGGCCGATAGAGGCGTTAAAGCGCCCCGCCCTGTCATACTATGGTCCAAGTGATATCCTTGCACCACGCCATTAACCGCTTGGGTATCAACAAAGCCCAATCCACTTTGTTGGCAAATATCAAATACAACATCAGCCAAGGGTAGCAATCCAATCCGCCCCGTTAGCCAATGACCTCTTTCCCAATTATCGCCATCAGACCAAATATTTGCACGAGCCGGAAAATCAGGAAAGGGACGCGCGTCCCAGCACCAGATATTTATCATATCCAGATCAATCATAGGCCCATTATAAATATCGGAATTGGGATTATGTCCGTAAGGACCCGCCCAGTAATCTATAAAGGCTTCAATATAGCGTCGTTGAATCAAATCATCCCGGCTGCTGTTTGAAAAATATGGAATATTATGTTCCGATGATTTCGCGTCATAAAACACATTGGGTTGATGCGCGCCGTTATGAATAGCGGGGCACCCAATTTCCATAAGCCAAATCGGTTTACTTCGCGGCGTCCAATCTGTGGGCACGTTGAGCTCAATGCCCCCGCGGCGATTATAATGGAGCTGGCTCCACCATTGCCGCATATCTTTATATCTAAACACCCAAGGTTTTGACGCCGCTTCGTCAGTTATAGGCGTTGGCGTGTTTTGAATTCGTGCGTCATAAGAAGCATAATAATAATCATAACCCTCCCCGCCTTCCATTTGGCTTTGCAAATAATCAACTGTGTAATTTGTCTCCCCGCGCCAATCGGAGAGCGGGAAGTAAGCATCAATCCCAATCGCGTCTATGGCCAGAGATGCCCATAAAGGATCAAGGTGAAAGCTGACATCCTCACTGCCGTCTTGGGGGTGGTGCCCAAAATATTCGGACCAATCGGCTGCGTAAGTTATCTTCGTCTCAAGGCCTAACGCCGCGCGAACATCTTCGGCCAATTGCCTGAATTTGTGAACCGCAGGATACTCGCTTTGCCCATCCCGCAATGTCGTGAGCTCGCGCATTTCAGACCCGATAACAAAACGGTCTACCTGACCAGAGATTTGCGCGAGTTTGGCATAATGCAAAATAAAGCGACGATAAGAAAATTCCTCTCCGTGATAATCAGGTAGTCCGTCATTTGAGCTAAAATCCGATATTTGAGCGGCACCGAAAAACGCCTCGATTTGATCAATAACATCATCTGTATGCTCCGCGCTTGGCGGGAAACAGGTTATACGCCCGCGCCACGGAAAGACCCCTTGCTCCGTTCCGCCGTAAGGGTCAGGCAAACCATTGTCCTCAGGAATATCCATCAGGATAAAGGGGTAAAGCGTGACCTTATAGCCACGCGATTTAAGCTCAGTAATGGCTTGCAGGATAGAATGGTCGGTTGGCGTACCGCCATAATTGGGACGGCCATTGGCATCGCGGCTTATAAGATAAGCCTCATTGCGCTTCACCCCGCTGACCTGCCATGTCAGATCTGGCGTTATACGCTGTTCTGTTTCAATGCCAGGCTGGAAACGGCAATGACCGCAGCGTAGATCTGATCCAAACCAGGCGGTTATTATCGAAACATTTTTTACATTAGGAAGCTGAGCTTGCAATTGATCCAAAGCCAGCATGATATCTGGCTGACCCGATAGATTATTCATATTCAGTGGCCTCGCGGTCAGCGGCTCGGGCGTTTCTTCGGCGATATCGGTAGCATAGGCAAATTCACCTGAGGCAGGGATTAGGTTAATCCCTCGCGCTAGCGTCTCTAGCCGGGGCTTATCATCTCGCGGCGGAGGCACTCGCAAAATCTCGGCGTTAATTTGCGGAAGACGCCCGCCGTAATCATCTAAGGGAAAATCTTCAAAAACAATATAGGCGGTGCCGCGAAAGGCCGGTGGGTTTTGCTCAATGGCGCTTATAACCGGATCAGGAAATTGGTCTTCGTTGCCCGTATAAACACGTTTGATAAGCCCATTATCACTAAGCGGCGTTCCGTTAGCCCAAAGACGGTCAACGCCTAATATTTCGCCCTCGCACAGCCCAATGGCAAAACTGATAGTATAGCTGAAATTCGTCTGGGAAGGCCCGCTGCCCTTCCCGCCTTGAACAGTTTCTTCGGTGACATGTTCCGTCAGGCGAGAGGCCCATATCACCTGCCCCGCTAATCGCACTCGCCCGTAAACACGCGACATCGGCGCGCCGTCGCGCGAGGTTTGTAAATGAAAGCTTTCCAACCTTGGACCTTCAAAATTACGGTTGTCAAAGGCGCGGCCAATGACTTGATTGGCAAATGATAAAGCGGCGCTGCCCGCAGTTTTAATAAGCGCGCCGCCAATCTGAGAAGCGCCTGCAACAATGAGGGTTGTCATAGAGAGAAATTTTCTAAATTACGCGAGCCTAAATTACGGCGCGCTTGAGATGTGGAGGGAATGAAAAAGAAAAAGCATGACGCTTTATCCAATAAGGCACGAGATAGCTCTCCGCGACGGCGCGACCCCAATAGGCATGGATGATACGGTCCGGCGCGCTCTTGATAGCCAGATGTTTACATGGGGCACCCGGCGCCATCCGAAAGAGCAGAACATCTCCAGTCTGGGTTGCCTTTTTGGCAATAGGAGTCAGGCAGTTTTGCGCCGCTTCCAATAAAGTTTCTTGTCCCAGACTTTCGGCCCAGTCGGGCGTATAGGCGGGAACCGCTAAAGGTTCCGCGCCATAGATATCGCGCCAGACGCCACGAATAAGGCCGAGGCAATCACAGCCTGCCCCTTTAGCGCTGGCTTGATGTTGATAGGGCGTATCGAGCCAACTACGCACAGAGCGAAGAATTTCGGCGCGCGGAATATCAAAACCGGTCATGAAAAGCGTGAGCTCCCATCGCGGCGCTCTCCAATTTGCGGGCCCGCTTGCAAGGCATCATCACCCAGCAAATAGGGAAAGCCGCGAAAATTAAGAACATTATTAAATTGGGTTTGGCAAGCCTGAAAACTTCGCGGGCAAATAGTTCCCTGAGGATAATCATCTGGATTTAACCCGCAGCGGCTATCACCAAATTCAGCGTCACAAAGTCGGGAGAAAACACGGCCAACTGAACGGCTCAACAAAACGGATTGACCTGTTAATTCCGCTTCAAAGATATCGCCTCTTTGCCGAATTTTACCAAGCCGCCCCGTGCTCATATGGACATGTTGCTCAGGGTCTTGCCAATTGGCGCGGTAGGTTTCTATAACCGCATTTTCATAAAGCCCTGCCAAAATGTCTTTGGAGGTTATCAGCGCACTATCAAGGACGCCGCTGACAGCGCTATTATCTGCTGAGTATCCAAGGCGGCTATCGGTTTCAGACGGGATAAGAGATTGCTCGCTCTCATAGGTCAAACCGTTTAGCTTCAGCGGGCGGTCATGATTGGTAAAGCCTAATGAGACGTCGTCCTCTCGGATGAGTTTCCAAAGCCAGCATAAGGTAGTCGCATGGCCCCCCAAATGATCTTTAAAATCTTGCGATATCTCACGCATGATCTCTAACCTCAATTAACGGGATATTGGCCGCCTGCCCTGCGCCAAAAGCTTCGAGCGCTAAGTCGAGTTGGTCAGTATCAAAACGGACATGAACATCAAATTCAAATCCTGCCGTTATAATTGCGCCCGGTTCTGGCGCTTGGGTAAATGTCACCTGCCCACTTATAGGGTCCAGATTATATTGCGACGCGCTTATCAAGACCCCGTCCACCGCAAGGATCAGGCTTTCTGGGACGGGTTTTGTAACAGGCCGCTGATAATTCCCACCGTCATCTTTGTAATTTTTGAGCAATCCAAAACTTACGCGCTCCCCGTCACCCGTTCCGATTATCTGGTCGGTCGGGTTGGGGCTTTTACTGGGCGCACAAGAATTAAAATCGAGCGGGTCACGAAAGCGAAAGCTATAAAGCTGTCCCATACGGGCTTCAAAAAAAGTAATGAGCTGATGCAGCTCATCAAGGGTTTTAATCCCGGCCCCCGCATTATAACGACGGCGCGAGCTAGCATGAGGCGTATTGCGGTGCTCCGCTCCGCTGGCAAGCTGAGTAATTTCTGTGACGCGGCTCGGACCTCCGCTGGCGCCAAAAGCCAGTGAAAGCGGGAAGGTTACATTATGAAAATCTGTCATCTTAGACCTTATGTGAAACGTTGCCCGTCAGCGACGGCGCGGGCAAGCTGCGCTGAAATCTGGCCTTGGGATTTTTTGAAACTCTCCGCGTCGGATATGCCCGAGAGCGACATGTTGACGGTTATGCCCGGTTTTTGAAATGATGGCGACAGTGATTGACCCAACGAGCGGCTAAGCGATTGCGTGATTCCGCCCAGCGCCTGCTCTAGCGGGTTAGTCACAAGTTGATTTATCGCCAACTTTGCTAAATCGCGAGTGATGGACTCGGCCATAGCGCTAAAGGAAAACTCGCCTGTTTGCGCCGCGCGTTCCAGCGCAGATGAAATCCGGTCTCCCGCAAGTTCAAAAGCCTTCGCCATATCTTCGGCGGCGGCAATCCCTGACCCGTCGGCAAAATCTTGCAGCGCATTGGCGGCGTCATTTGTGTTCATAA
>CAYXEB010000119.1:0-6418 GCA_964463835.1 uncultured Hellea sp. | reverse complement strand
TGCAGTTATACGGGCAAGGCTTATAGTTAATACTATGTGAAAATTTATGGTTAATGCGCTCTTAAGATTCGTGGTTAATGATCTCTTAAAACCCATGGTTAATAGGATCTTAAAATTTATGGTTAATAACGTCTTAAGATTTAGGGTTAATATGGGCTTAAGGCTTATGGTTAATTCCCTCTTAAGATTTGTGGTTAACACTCGGTTAAACGATTCGCCGCCGCTTTTAAGAGAATAAAAAATGAGCCTTAAGCTAAAAACTCCATCGCTTTTATCCCTATCATCTTGGGTGATTTTAGGATTAGGGACATTGGCTCTTACGGGCTGTGGGCCTAAATATCACACGGCTTCTGGCGGACTGGATTGTCTTTCCTATGCCTCGGCGGCTTCATGTGGATATGGCGCATCGGGATTTAATCAGATAGGAAATTTCGGTACGGGCTATTACGGCGCGCAAACAGCAGGCTATCAGGGCGGTTATTATATGGCCCCGCAATTTCAACTCCCGCAATATCCGCAAACAGCTGTTAGCTATGTCCAAGCGCCCCAGCCCCATATTAGCTATATGCAAACGGTGGCTGAGCCTGCGCCTATTTTTGAGCCCGCGCCTATTTCAATAGACCCGCTTCCTGCTCCGGTAGAATATGTACCGCCGGTGACCGTCAGCGACCCGCTTCCGCCGATATCACAATGGGCTGAGGATACATGGGCCGCCCCTGATGCCTGGAGCCCGCAAACATGGGACCCTGCGCCAGCCTGTCCTGACGGCACCATCCAAAGTTATGGCGGCGGGGGTTGCGTAGATTTCACAGTCCCGCGCAAATAGTAAGCCTGGCCATCATATAGTCTATAAAAAAGGTCTTCGTTTTGGCCGCGGTATTTCAGTTCATTATCCGCCGCTTCCCAGCTTTTTGCCCATGCTGGCTTCAGGCATTTTCTTGTTTGGCCTTACGGCTATGACCAGAACGCCGCCAAGTGAAATAATTGATCCGAATATAAGTTGGGCCGTAATCTCTTCTTTTAAAAATATGATACTTAAGACCACACCCCAAACGGGCGTCATTAAGGTGAGGGGCGACAATAGAGAAATATCATATTTTTTAATAAGATTATAAAAAGCGCCGTGACCAAATATAGATACGCCAATTACGGCAAAGACGGTTGCTAGTAAAACCAATCCTCCGCCTGACATATATGTCGTCAGTTGACCGTGCTCAACAATGGCAGAAATCGCAAATAGCGGAGCGAATGAAAACAAGCCAATCCACGCTTGCATTTGCAGGGCTGAAATGGGGCTCATTTTTTTCATCATAACGCCGCCAACTGCGCCAATAAAAGCCGCGCCGACGATATAGATGAGGCCTAGCGACACGGTGAAACTTGTGGGGTCAACGGCGATTATCATAACCCCAGCAAAAGCGAGCATAATGCCTAAGCCGCGGCGCCAACCAATTGTTTCTCCTAGAAAAGCCATGCTCATTAACGTCGCAAAAGGAACCCCCAATTGACTGACAATGGAGGCTGCGGAGGCTTCTGCGTTTGCTAGACCGAGAAAGAGCAAGGCAAAATGTCCTGATCCGATAAAAAAGGAAACCCAAAACAGCGATTTAATGTCTTTGGGTATCGGGCGTAAAAACGGAATCAGGAGAAGGGCAACCCCTAAAAACCTCACAGCTGCGAAAAAAATGGGAGGCACGGCGGCATCAAACACGACCCAACGCGTCACCACAATATTAAGTCCCCAGACAAGGCAAACTATGAATAGTAAAAGGAAATCTTTAAACCCCATGGGTGAGCTTTAGGCGCGTTTCCTCACATATACACCTAATATAATTGATTATCTTGGCCGTTAGGAAATTTACCTAGTTTGATCAGGTCTCAAAAAGCAATAGTTTGAAATTCAAAGTTTCAGCTAGACTATGAACGACTATGACCTATCGGCGAGACCTGCCCTAAAAACCTCTATCTATAATACCGCTGAGGCAACCTATGGCCCCAGCCGCTTTAACGAGTTCATCAACTTCTACAGTGATGCACTGGACACCAAGGTCTTCGTAAAATGCCTGCGTAACCGGGCAGCCTTGCGGCATGAGGATTTTACGCGGGGCAAGCGTCACAATGTTAAACGCCTTACGCTGCTCAACTTCCGCGAGGTCTGGCAGCCAAGCTATTCGGTAACCCCTATCCTGCAACGCTTTAGCGCCGCGATGAACAAAACGCTTTGGCCAAGCAATGGCTAAATCATCTGCGATAATTCTTAACATGCCCATGAGGTGCATAGCGCCAACCGACATATCGATGCGAATGAGCTGAACATCCATTTCGGACAATATAGACTCTAGCTGATCCGCCCCTTCATCATTGGTGCGGAACCCGCAGCCGACAATGACCGTTTTGTCATTAAGCCACATGGCATCGGCTCCTTCAAATGTGCCGTGACCGCGAATGGAACGAATGATGGGCACGCCTAATTCTGTCAATCGCCGCGCAATCCAGCGTTCCTCACCAGCCCTGACGGTCGAGGCGGGACGCGCCAGAATGGCACCTTCTGGCGTCATGAAAAACAAATCCGCGCAAAACATTTGATTGGGCGTGGCGGGGAGATCTGGCTTGACATAATGAATGCTCACGCCAGCCTTTTCATAGGCGCGCGCCATGGCTTTATGCTGGCGTTGCGCGCGCTTAACATCCAGCTTATCAATCATCTGCATATCATTGGGATTGTCTGACGCCGTGAGTTCTGTGCTGGGTTCATGTAACATGACTGACTTTAACGGTGCATATTCCGACTGGATGCCGCAAGACCTCCATATGGTGCCGATTTCCTGCCTCATATTTTTTGTGCGCGGTGACCATCCATCTCCGCCATAAGCGGCGGCTTCAAAAGGTTCAGTGGTAGACATAAACATTCCTATGCAGCTAGCGCTTTCATACTAAGCTGTTGCGAAGATGGCGCAACTTACTATAGTTTTTCATTTCCTGATCGCAACTCATTGTGGTCAATCATGATCGAGGATTAGGTGTCGGAAACCCTACAAGAGTTGACAACTGGTTTTGCGCGGCTCGCATGGGGACCTTGGCTGCTGCTGCTTCTGCTCGGCGGCGGAGCTTTTTTCCTTGCCTATTCCCGTTTTTTGCCCTTCCGCTATTTACCCCATGCTTTTGATATATTGCGCGGGCGATATGATGACCCCAATGCCAAGGGACAAATAAGTCACTTTCAAGCCTTAGCCACAGCCCTGTCTGGGACTATCGGAATGGGTAATATTAGCGGCGTAGCGCTGGCGATTGCCATAGGCGGTCCGGGCGCTATTTTCTGGATGTGGGTCACCGCGGTTTTTGGCATCGCGACAAAATTTTTCACCTGCACGCTTTCTGTGCTCTACCGCCATACGGATGAGACGGGTGAGGTCCATGGCGGGCCCATGTATGTGATTAAACGCGGCCTGCCCAAACGCTTTCATTTTCTTGCCTATTGGTTTGCTATTGCTGGTATGATTGGTTGTCTTCCTATGTTCGGCACGAATCAGGTTATTCAAATAACACGCGATGCAGTTTTCATAGGAAATGGCTGGCTGGATCCAAATGCAAATCACCTCATATTTAATCTCACAGCAGGGCTTATCATCGCGTTCCTAACAGGCCTGATTGTCCTTGGCGGCATTCGCGGTATCGGTAATGTGGCCGCCAAAACGGTGCCTGCGATGACGGCGCTTTATATTACCATCACCCTATTTGCCTTGCTGACGAATATAGCCGAAGTGCCGGGCGTCTTCGCGCTGATTATCACAGACGCCTTTACGGGCGACGCGCTTTTGGGCGGCAGCCTTCTAAGCGTTATTCAATGGGGCATACAGCGCGGCGCGTTCTCTAACGAAGCCGGCATCGGCACGGAATCCCTCGCCCACGGCGTGGCCCGCACGGATGAACCTGTGCGCGAAGGGCTAGTCGCGATGTGCGGACCTATCATTGATACGTTAATTGTCTGTACGGCCACGGCTCTGGTTATTATTCTCTCTGGCGCGTGGCAGGACGGCGATGCGAACGGCGTGACCTTAACCGCCAATGCCTTTGCAAGTTTGCTCGGACCGATAGGGCTCATAGCGGTCTTTATTTGCGTGCTGTCTTTTGGGATAACGACCATTTTCACCTATTCTTTTTATGGTGGGCAATGCGCGCATTTCATCTTAGGCCGAAAGGGCGCGCAGCTTTACCGCTGGGGCTTTGTTGGCTTGATTATCATCTCCTCCACCCTGACCTTACAAACGGTGGTGGGATTAATTGACGGTATGTTTGCGCTCATGGCCATTCCGACAATGGTGAGCGCGATTTGGCTAGCCCCAAAAGTCATGCGCGCGGCAGGTCAGTATTTTTCCAGCCTTGAGAGCAGCTCATCCCGCGATGCGAGGCCAGAGCTCTGAATCGAGGGGATCGCCGCTGACGAGCTCAGGCGGAAATTCCGGCATTTCTTGCAGGCCGTCTCTCGGGTGGAAAATGACATCATCACCCGTCCAGCGGCTAGTGTGCGCGCGGCGGCGTGTCGCGGAGGTTTTATTTCCGGGCGCGGCGTGGACGATTAAGCCGTGATGCACGGTGCAATCGCCGGGAGAGAGTTCAAATTGCGCGATATCATATTGGCTTCGCTCGGCTTCAATATCTGGAACCTCGGGTATATTTTCTGTATATTGATTATTATCACCAAAGCTTGCGGGGCGAAATTTCTGGCCCCATTTGTGGGAGCCTTTAATATATTCCACCGCGCCGTTTTCCGCGCTGACCTCATCAAGGGCGAGCCATATCGTACAAATCTGAAACCCGTCAATCGGCCAATAGGTCATATCATGATGCCAAGGTGTTTTCGTACTGGTGCCGGGTTCTTTAATCAGCCATTGATCGAAAAAAATATTTATTTTTTCCGAGCCCATCATCTGTTGCGCAATTTGCGCGGCGGGGGAGTGAAAGACAAAATCCCGGCACGTTTTATTGCGTTGCCAAATGAAGGTGTCATGAAAAAACCGGCCTGTGTCGCCCCGCTCCTCAGACAGTTCGGCATGGAGCTCGCCCGGCTTGGCCATGCTAACCTCTGCTGCCTCGCGCATTTGTTCCACCCAATCTGGTGAAAACATTTGGCGCAGACAGACAATCCCGTCGTCCTTAAAGGTCCGAATTTCTTCTTCGGTTATAGAACGAAATAGCTGTTTAGTTTTCATCGAGAAACCTTTTCGTAGAGATAACCAGCACTAATTCATATGGTTTGAAAATGGAATGGTTTTTCCTCTTTGGAATATGCCTCTTTTGGCGGGGGAATGTTTCTATTGCTGAATTTCAGGGATTGTCTTCGCGGGTTTACGCCCGGATTGAATTTGCTATTTCCTTTAGGCGGCTTATGATGGCGCGGAATGGAAATACAGATCAGTATATATGTCCGGACCTAGTATCGATTTAGAAAAGCCTAATATTCTGGGCGGCCTAGACAAGTTGGCGACGCATTTTGGTATGGCGTTTATCGCGGTTTTTCCAACCTATTTCACCTGTATCATCAGACCGTGGCGGCTGTGGCCTCTGATAGACAAGGAAGAGCCGGACGGGCGTAAGGGTGTCCTGCTCTCTCCCGGACCATTTTTCTTTTTTGCCTTGCTAGTATCGTTCATCATAGCGGCTATACTCGCTACGCCCGAAACTCTGGACTATAATGGAGCTTATATCGGGCCGGACTTGGCTGTCGCCGTTCAAAACGCCGCCTCGGAAGGGAATATTTGGAAGCTAATTGGAACTATCATGCCCATTTACGGCGCGGCCGTCATGTTGGGGCTGCTATGCCTTTGTCTTCGGCCTTGGGTCGGGCCAGGCTGGACGCTTAGGGTCAGTCTTCGCGCCGCCTTTTACGTCATGGGGACTCTGGTCTCTTGGTTGTTGCTTGTCACAGCCGTCGCCGATTTGGCGCGCCTGCAATCAGGAAATAATACCATTCCTTCGATTATATACCAGGGGGTGCTCATTCCGACAATTTTCGCCCTTATCTGGATCTATGCCGGCTTTTTATCTGGGAGTGGTACTGTTTCCCGCCGCAAAAGCTTTGCATTGGCCTTTGCCATGTTTGGACTTTTAATCGCTCTTATAGTGGGCATTGATCTTATTGTTCGTTTGTAATTTGCACGCGGTAGAGGCCGGCTCCGACTATGGCTTAGTTGCCAGATTAATCCTCATTTAAAAAACTTACTAAACTTAATCCTCACTAACTATGGCGGGGTTATGTTTCATTTGTTGAAGTTCAGGGATTGGCCCTGTTCGTGCAGTTTTGGTTTTCAAAGCGGCACTAAATATGAGGAGTTAGTCACTGACTTGAACATAGTTTTCCAAACTACAGGACAGGTAAGACGTTGCTTACTGGGTTTGGGGACGGTGAGACTGAGCGCTG
>CAYXEB010000118.1:0-6504 GCA_964463835.1 uncultured Hellea sp. | reverse complement strand
CGAGTGGCGTATATTTACCAAGGTCCCATTCAGACCGTTTTATCCGCGTTTTTGCGGAAATTCCTATCATTGGTTTTTTACTACGGAAGTGTTCTCCCACTTTATTAAGCGTAACATCAAGCTTAACTGGCTTCGTAATTCCCTTCATTGTCAAATCACCAGTTACCCGGCCATGACCCACACGTAATTGGTCCATTTTGGTACTCTTAAAGGTGATAGTCGGATGATTAGCAACATCGAAAAAATCACCCGCAACAAGATGTTCATCAAATTTCTCAACGCCGCTATCTATACTCGACGCATCAATCGTTACATTTAAACTTGAGTTGATTGGGTCGGTTGGGTTTAAATCAACAACCGCGTCAAATTCGTTCCAACGCAAAGTCGGACGGGCATATCCTTGGTGCAAATATTGGAAGGTAATATAGGCATGGGTTGCCTCTGATTTATAAACTCCCGCTGGCGCGGTGCTAACATCGACGCCTGGGCGGCTGGGTTTACCCTTAACTCCTTCTTTAGATAATGCCCGAGCTTTATGCACACTGTCTTCCGCGACCTCAGACGTTTTTTGAACCGCTTTGTTGGTGGCAGTTTGTGCCTGCGAGCAGCCCGTGATTAAGCCGAGCGCAATAATTGTCGTGGTCAAATAAGTTAGTTTCATTTGGTCTCTCCTCGTCTTTAACAAAGCAATATCTTATGGGTAACAAGCCCGTTTAAAGGTCGCAAGTTTAGCGTCAAACATAGACCAATCATCCTGTGCGTCAATTGGCGACCATAATTCGCCGATTTCATCATAAAGTAATGATATTGGTTTGTCGGTTTGTATGGGCCTCCCAATGGGTTCATACACTGAAAACGCTGTCAACCAATCAGCAAACTCTTCCCCCTCATAAAAGTCTTTATTTGCAGACCCCTTGGCACGTAAGAGTTGTCCACCCCCGCCCTGCCAATCATACCAAAATTGTGGCCACGAGCATTGGCTATTTTCCAAATAACGAAACGTTTTCAGCACAAATTCTATATCTGTTTTCTTGTTCTTTGGCTTGATCGCGAAACGTCTAAATACATGTGAGCAAAGCGCCTCACGATAGGCTGGGGCAAACCCTTCTAAAGCTTTTAAAAGCAAGTCATCTTCGCAAACTAGTGACAGACTCCGAGCGAGCTGAGCAAGATTCCAATACATTATTTCGGGCTGTCGCGAGAATGCATATAATTTGTTATAATCAAAATAGGCGGCCGTAAAATCTGATCTCAGTTTTGGCAAAAAACGATAAGGGCCGTAATCAAAACACTCCCCCGTAATATTCATATTGTCGGTATTCATGACGCCGTGAACAAAGCCAACGGCCATCCATGACGCCACCATGTCCGCTGAGGCGAATACGCAAGCTTCCAACAAGCCGTTCGCGCCCTGAGCCTGGGGGTAAAAGTGTCTTAAGCAATAATTGATTAACGCATCCAAATTATCTTTCGCCTCAAAAAATGCCTGACGCTGAAATGTCCCAAACCGAATATGCGAATGAGATAACCGTGTTAACACGGAAGAGCGCGTCGGGGATGGTTCATCATTGCGTACTAACGCCTCCCCTGTTTCGATTAAGCAAAGACTTCTGGATGTATTCACCCCCATAGACTCTAAATAGCGGGTAGCCAGAACCTCGCGTATACCACCAAGCAAAGTAAGGCGTCCGTCTCCGCGGCGTGAATATGGTGTTTGCCCCGACCCCTTTGTCCCCAAATCCATAAGACGGTTTTTATTATCGCGAATCTGAGCAAAGAGAAACCCTCGCCCATCACCAATATCTGGATTATAGTTTTGAAATTGATGACCGTGATATTTGAGCGCCAAAGGCTGCTTAAGATTATCTTTTAAGGGTTCAAAACGGCCAAAATGTGTAACCCAACCATCGTCATCGAGTGTAAGTCCAATCGACTTTGCCGCCTCGGCGTCTTTGTACCGAAGGTCAGCACGCGGAAAATCTGCCGCTTGAACAGGATCATAAAATTCCTCTCCGAGCTCATAAATTGACGGTTGGGGTATGTATTTTATAGCTGAAACTCCGCGTCGAAATAGGAGTTCACCTTCGTATAAAAAGGCTCGTTACGGCGTACCTTTAACCAATTAATTAAATTCGGATAGTCCGAAAAGTCTATTTTCGCCATCGTCTCAGGTTCTAAGGTGGCAACCAATGCAAGGTCGGCCAATGTCATTTTACCTTCGCACATAGCCGAGTGGCCAGAATAACGGGTTTCAATGATCGGAAGGTCATTTTTCAATCTGTTAAGTCCTATTTCATTCGAAGCTGGAAAGGATAAAGGGTGATAGAAAATTTTAATCATGCATGAGTTATTTTACTTGCATATGCTGTCGAAGGAAATCGGCGGCATCGAGAGGAATTTTTCGCCCTTTTGGAAAAGCTTTGGCGTAATTTAAAAATCCATGAGGTAAGCGTTTTTCATGATCATAATGTACTGTCACGCCATGAGCTTTCATATTTTCGGCATATAATTTGCCTTCATCTCGTAAAGGGTCAAGGCCGCATGTTAAGACATAAGCTGGCGGTAGCCCCTTTAAGTCTTTTTCGAAAAGTGGTGACAAACGTGTATCTTGAGGGTCAGAGGCGACGACATAATGTTCGTCAATAAATTTGAGCGCCACTAAACCTAATTGCAACCAATCTTGAGGTCCAGGTTTAGGGGGTTTAAAATTCACCAATTGCATTAGCGGATAAAATAGAACCTGAGCCTTGAGACTATCTCGGTATTTTTGGGACAAATAAGCGGTCATATTACCGCCCGCGCTATCACCCCCTAAGCCAAGGTTGTTTCGGTCGATGCCAAATTCATCTTGTCCATAACCTTCCATTGCCCAATTGAGAACCCGTTCGCAATCACTTGGACCTGCTGGAAACGGGTATTGCGGCGCCAAGCGATACTCTACAGATAAAACACGAAAGCCCGTTCCCGAAGCAATGCGCCGGGTAATTCCCTCATGGGATTCAATCGAGCCTGTTACAAATCCCCCGCCATGCAGATAAATAACGCAAGGTCCTGGTTCTTCACTTGCATTATGCGGGATAAACAATCTGACTGGCACGGGAAAGTCATCATTGGGAACATTAAAATCCACGACTTGTTTCATGGCCGGGCCAGGCATATCAAACTGATTTATCATACGCCTAATATTATTATGAATATCCGCGATTTGGTCGGGTTCAAATTTAAGCTTGTCAAAATGCGCTCGCATTTTTGCTGTGACTTCGTCGGCGATATCCTTTGGTTTTTTCTTGTTCTTTTTCTCAATATTATTCATGTGCTGATATCCGTTAAAAACTTACCTTATGTGGGTATGAATTAACCTCACGTCAACCATACATGCAGTTGTCACTTATCTTAGACTACGAACCTCTATATTTTTAGCTAAACTTCTGCCGTATAAGGCGGAGCGGGATCATATTGCATCGCGCGCTGAACGTTCCTGGCCAAAGTTGGGTTGAACATTTGCCCGGTTAGCCATAAGGCCATATCAATGCCTGCTGAAACGCCCGCTGACGTAACAACATTGCCGTCGCGCACATAACGCACATCTGGTATTAAATTGCCTTCAAAGCCTGCCAGTTTGAATTCTTCGAAAGCGGCCCAATAAGTAGACATCTTCTTGTCTTTTGTAAGGCCTGCCTTTGCCAAAACGAATGAGCCCGTACAGACCGAGGTTATCCACTCGCAAGTCGATGAAATCGAGATGACCCAATCAATGACTTTCTTATTTTTAGTTTGCGCCCGGCTACCATCACCACCTGGAATAACAATAACGTCCAAGGATTCTATCTGCTCAATAGAGGAATGGGCGCCGACTCGCATGCCTTTTTTTCCAATGATATCGCCGCCATCTTCTGATATCAGAATAACTTTAACACCATCAGATTTGCCTTGATAATTTAAAACCGAATTTATCATTGTGAAAACTTCATAAGGTCCAACAAAATCCAATTCTTCAGCATCATTAAAAATAAAAATACCAATTTTTTTCACGTTCTATAGTCCCCATTTTTTAGGAAAAACGTTTCTTCCGCAGAGCTAATTCGCCCAAGAATATCATTGCGGTGAGGAAAGCGTCCAAAAAGCTTTATAACCTTTCGATGCTCTTTCGCATGATGGAGCGTATTCGCATCCAGCAACCGGCTATCAACGAGACGAACACACTCATTTTGCATCACCAAGTCCTCTGCGTGCATAAATGGCATATAGATAAAGGCGCGGCGCTCCTGAGGAATTTTCAAATCCCAGCCTTTATCCACCATGCTTTGAGCAAGTGATAGCGCTTTATCGTCCCACGCAAAGGCTGCTTTGGTATCCCGATACATATTGCGTGAAAATTGGTCCAATACGATAATCGCCGCTAAACAACTGTCAGGAGTTGTCTCCCAAATCGAATTATCTTGCGCCAGATCTATAGCCGTGTTCTCAAATTTTTGCCGAATTTCAGCATCAAAGGCATCTGACTTTTTAAACCATAACTTTGGTCCCGCCTTATCGAACCAGAATTCTAATATATCATAAGGTGTGGCTATAATCTGACCTCGCCCGAACAGATATCTTGATATGTTTTGGTGTCGATTTTTTCATATGCGTTGGTTCGAGGGTTCGCATAATAGAGCGGCTCTGAGATATTGGCCGGATCAAAACCAGCTTTCACGAGGTTCGTCTTTTTAAATTTAAATGTACTTGTTGTTTCTGCCTCTTGCGACAGACGTAAGAAAACGGGTCTCGCATAGTGAGGTAAGTTTACTTCGATATGCGTCTTAAGCGCCCCCATATCAGGTTGACCTTCCGCAATAATTGCGGCCATGCCCGCACGGCCATCATAACCAGGGACCATTACGCCATAAACATTGGCTTGGGTGACACCTTCAAATCTTGACAACGCAGCAGCGACCTCGCCTGTCGCCACATTTTCTGCCTTCCACCGGTAGGTATCGCCCACACGGTCCATAAAATAGAAATAGCCGAGTTTGTCACGTTTTAAGAGGTCTCCGGTACGAAACCAAGCATCTCCTTTTTTAAAGACATCTCGTAATATCTTCTTTTGCGTCGCCTCCTTGGTTTCATAACCTTCAAAACGAAAACGAGGATCATCATTGCGAATTTCTGCGATAAGCTCCCCAGATTCGTTTGGATCAGCAATGATACAAAAACCGTCCGACCCGCGAGGGTTCAGATTGCTGTCGACATCATAACGTATAATTTCCAAGTTAAACTTGAATTTCAGATAATTAGGAACGCGTCCAATTGCGCCTATAGGACCATCTAAATTAATCAAACTCGCATTACCTTCGGTGGCCCCATAAAATTCGACGACATGCGGGATGTTAAAACGGCTCACAAACCCTTCCCAAACTTCAGGCCTCAGGCCATTCCCAATCATCCAACGTATATTATGCGCGCGTTCTAACTTGTGGGGCGGGGTTGATAAAAGAAAACGGCACAATTCTCCAACATAAGTAAACATGGTTGCCTTATATTGAACGGCTTCATCCCAAAATTTCGTTGCAGAAAATTTTGACAAAACAATTACGGCGCCGCCATTTGATAGCATAGCCCCCGTGCCGACCAAGCCCCCTGTTGCATGATACATTGGCAAAACCATCATCATGCGGTCTGTGGAACTCGCCCGCGCCCCCGCGCCCATACCCCGCATATAATTTTGCGCCCTAACATGGGTAACTTTGGCAGCTTTAGGGAGGCCCGTTGTGCCCGATGTAAACATTTTCATAAATTGGTCGCCAGCCTTTATGCCTTGACGAAGACTTTTCGACGGACGGTTTGGAACGACATCAGAAATAGCGGCGTCAAAGTTTTCATAACCTGAAATTTCACCAAATCCTGCAAAGACTTTGATATCCAGTGTTAGTTCAGGTTTTGCAGATTTAAAATTTTCTGCCAACTCGTGATCAACAATAATAATTTTTGCATCTGATATATTCAAACAATGGGCTAAGGCTTGACCTGTGAGTTGGTAATTTAAGAGTGCAGGTATAATCCCAACTTTGCTTAATCCTAACCATAAGGCGACATATTGAGCTCTATTCCTTACAAAAACAGCAACCGTATCTCCAGCCCTACACCCCAAACTCTGAGCCCATCCGGCTACTTTATTGGCATAAGCCTCCATATCATCATAGGTCATCTCAAAATCACCTTCTATAAAGGCGATATTTTTTCCGTAATTATCAATCCGCTTTTCGAGCTCATCGGCGATGAGACGATTACTTTCGGCATCGACATCTTTAACTGCGCGTAGCATCCGTAAGAGTCCTGTGACGAATTTATATTCACGTTTAATAGCTGTAAGCATGGATGGGTCCCCCTTAATTTCTTAAAACATACTACACGGCGTGACTGGGTCAATAAGGGGGCAAAGAAAAACCCCGCTATGAATAGCGGGGGTAAAGTTTTGACTAACATTGCGGCCTAAGGAAGAAAACCGCTACGTGGAACATGTGT
>CAYXEB010000117.1:0-6507 GCA_964463835.1 uncultured Hellea sp. | reverse complement strand
TTATCGCTAAAAGTGATGTTGAAAGCGTGAGAGCCGTGAGACCTTTGAGGGTTCTAGATGACATGTTGTATTCCCCTTATGTATTTGAAGCCGCGTTCTTATCGCGAATTACCATAACAACTAAGCCATAAAAAAAAATCACGCAATGCAAGAGTCGCAAGAAATGCCCAAAAAAATGCGCGATTTAGCGCTTATTTGACCCAAATATGTCATTTTGCGTAGCATAGTTGCATTTTTGTTACGCATTCTTACGCCGTCGCTTTCGAGTCAAAGACCGTATCCGCCCGCAACCGCAATTTGCTGTCCTGTCACATAGGACGCTTTATCAGAGGCTAAAAACACAACGGCGTGACCGACTTCTTCGGGTTGTCCCCAGCGCTTGAGCGCTAAATTTTTTTGCACATCCGTTGTCCACGCCTCATCAAAGACACCCTGTTTGGACAATTCTAAAAACATTCCCGCCTCAATGACTCCAATAAGAACAGAATTTGCGCGAATACCGTTTTTACCTTCTTCGCGCGCTATCGCCTTTATCAGGCTTTCATTCGCCGCCTTGGGCGCGACCGAGAGCACGTCCTTATCGGGCCAGCTAAGGTGGCCCGCCGATCCCAGATGAATGACCGAGCCCCCTTGCCCGCGCATATGGGCAATAGCGCCCTGACTGGCTTCAAAAAAACCATGTACCTCAATATTAATCGCATTTTGCCATTGCTCGCGCGGGGTATCAGCCAAATGCACCTGTTCCACTAACGGCCCAGCGCCCCAAACCAATGTATGGAGTTGGCCATGTGCATCAGCCGCTTCTTTTATTGCGGCGTTAGCGGCGCCTTCAATTAAAACATCACAGTTATGAAGGCTCGCTTTTCGGCCTAAAGCTTCGATCTCTACTGCAAGCTCCTTGGCGACCCCTTCTTTGGACCGCCATATAATAGCAACGTCGCTTCCCGCGCGGGCGAGCTCGTGACAAACCACGCGCCCTATTCCACCTGTAGCCCCAAAGACAATGGCCGCACCTTTTGGAAAATCACTCACAAATACACCTATTGCGTTATTTTTCTTGAGTATGGCTACGAATTCCCAGCTATAAAAGCTTTTTCATCTCGATTTGCGTAATTTTATGCATTAGTGACTACGCAAAACAAGATTAAGAGAGTTATTATGGGAACAGCGGTGATTACAGGGGCCGCCTCAGGAATTGGGGCTTGTATTAAAGCCCGCCTTAAGCAGCAAGGTTATGACATCATTGGCATCGATCTTAAAGATGAGACGATATCAGCGGACCTATCAACACCCAAAGGCCGGCAAAATGCTATTGATAAAGCCCTTGAACTCAGCAGCGGGAAAATTGACCGCCTGGTCTTGGCGGCAGGCCTGGGTGGTCATCTTGAAGATGGGCAACTGGTCGCCCGCGTGAATTACTTCGGCGCTATAGAGCTACTAGATGATTTGAAAAACGCCCTTGAGGAGACATCTGGCCGTGTCGTTGTCATCTCGTCAAACTCTGCGCAAATGCGGACTGATCCAGAGAGCGACATTGTACGCTGTCTTCTCGAAGGTAATGAAGGTCAAGCCATGCAATATATTGGCGATTCACATGGCGCTCTGACTTACGCCATTTCTAAGCATGCGGTTGCACGCGCAGTGCGCCGCCGCGCAGCAGAATGGGGACAAGCTGGCATTACTTTAAACGCTATAGCGCCAGGGATGACAGAAACGCCGATGTTTCGCGGCGCGGCTGATCACCCCGTAATTGGCAAAAGCGTTGAAGCCATTCCTATCCCCAAAACACGCGTCGCCTCCCCCGATGAAATTGCGGGTGTTATCGAATTTATGCTCTCGGACGAAGCAGAATATATGCAAGGCAGCGTAATATATGTTGACGGCGGCACCGACGCACAATTAAGGCCAGATGCGTTTTAGGGATATTAAAGCAGCGCAATGACCCACAGCGTCAATCCCATTGACGAGAACCATCTGTTATATGGCAATTTCATTGGTTTACAGTATATTTTCCATGACCCGATATCGGCGAAAAGTTTAACCACGGCTATTGAAATCCTCACAACGCAATTTCCAGCTTTGTCAGGGCATTATTGCGCGAAGTCTAGAGGTATTAAAGCGGCGGCAAAGCCTGTCACTTTAGAGCTCATAAGCACCTCCAAATCTGTTGATGATATACTCACCGCTTCGCAACGGCCAAATTTCATAAATGAACCAAATCGTCAAAATGTTGTAAAAGGCCGCGCGCCACTTTCGACTTTCACACTTACGCAATTTAGCGGCGGCGGAATAATTCTCGGTGTGGCTATCAGCCATATCCTATCTGACGCGGCGGGAGTTCATATGCTAATGCAGCATTTGAGCAACATCTATGACGCTATTGAAAATGGCAATACGCCGCCTGAGTTTCCATTTGTCACGAAGCTTGACACTTTCAAATTCGGAACAACTCGCACCAAAGCCGAAAGCGTAGCTGCAATAAAAAAGCGGGACTTACCTAAACCTATACCCATCAAAGGACTGATTGGACAGTTTATTAAACCACTAATCATAAAGGCAATGGATAAAAGTCTTTCGGAGAATTCGCCCGTTAAACTTCATTTCACCTCCGATGACATCGCGCGGCTCAAAGAAACCGTTTTGCGTGAGAGCAAAGAAGATTGGATTAGCACCAATGTTGCTCTTTGCGCCCATTTTACCAGACTTATCTCAAAGCTAAGTTATGGCGATGATATAAAAAATGAAATGCAAATCGGACAGTTACTTGATCTTCGTGGGCGCTACTTCAAAACTGACCCACAAGCGCAATCTCGTTTCCTTGGCAACGCCATTCTCATACACATTGATAAAGCCAAGTTTCCCAAAGGCCTACAAAACACGCCGCGCGGCGCCCTCGCAAAATACTTTAAACAGCGCCAAGCAAAAACAAGCTCAGAAGATGTAGAAACAAGACTCAATTTACTCTCGGATTGCCTACGCCATGGATATACCAACCCAGAACTTGACGTAAAAAAACCAATCATTGCGTTAAATAACCAAAGTAAAATTCCAGCCTATGACCTCACCTTTGGCGGGCAACACCCTGCCCATATCTTTCCACAAGATGTCGGGGATAATATTATGTTCTTCCCAGCCCATAATGGCGGGATAGACATTTACATACGCGACATCGTTAATCCTAAGCGACAGGTAAAACTGCGAGATCAAGACTGGCAAACTCAAATTTTCGATTTTTGATTGCTTGACACACGAGCGTCCATAGTCTTTTCTGAACGCTGTTCGGAAACTCATAATATAAACAGAACGGGGGACAAGATGGCCACTCAAAAAACAGCCTTTATAACAGGAGCTGCCATGGGCATGGGCGCGATGAAAGCAAAAAAACTTGCAGACCGCGGCTGGCAAGTTTTCGCGGGTGTTCTGCCAGGGGCTGACACATCCGAACTCGGAGACAACCCCAATATCATCAAGGTCGAGCAAGACGTAACGTCTGACGCCTCGGTAACCTCAAGCGCAGAGACTGTTGCTAAACACTTAGGCGATAGGGCCTTAGACCTCCTTATCAATAACGCAGGTATAGCTAATCAAGGCACGGGGCCCATAGAAGGCATTAACATGAAGGAAATGAAGTTCCTTTTTGAGGTCAACACCTTTGGCCCAATGCGCGTTTGTCAGGCCTTTCTCCCCATGATCCGTAAAGGCGCGCCGACCTCACGCATCATCAATTTTGCGTCAGGCGCTGTGCGAGCAAACCCTGTTTGCTCGGGGAGTTATAACATGTCCAAATGGGCGGTTGAAGGTTTGACCTGCACGCTTCGTAATGAGCTTGCCCCCTTTGGTATTGAAGTGACCTCAATCGAACCCGGGGCAGTTAAAACCCATATGACGGCCAATGCCGAAGAAACAACAAAGTCGATTTGGACGGGCATTTCCGAAGATGTCAAAGCGGTTTACGAACCGCATCTCAAAGAAACAACAACAACTAAAATGGTCGAGCAAATCAATAAGGGCAATGATCCCGACTATGTCACAGACGAGGTGTTAGCCTTGCTGGAGAAGACGACATGGAAACCTCGCTATCTCGTTGGCAAAGACGTTAAGCCTATGAAGGTTATGCTCAACCTGATGTCTGAGCGCGCCTTTGAAAAAACCGTCCAAAAAGCTGTCGGCATTCCGCAGCATAAAGGCTAGCTTATGCCACAAGCAAAATCTGAAATTAAAGCGAGTTTCGAAGCTCTACAAGCTGGCACATCGCGCCTTCGTAATACAACGGCTTCCCAGCGTGTTGCTAGGATGACGGCGCTGTGGGCAGCCATGGTGGACCGGAAAGAAGACTTGTTCAAAGCCGCACACCAGGAGCGAGGCACGCATGATCTGGATATGGCCGCTGAACTTGTCATGATTAAGTCCGAGCTAGATTTTTTTGCAAAAAATCTCGCAAAATGGATGCGTCCGGAGAAAATTAAAAACTCTCTCGCGACAATGGGTAAACGCTGTGAAATACGCAGGCAATCTAAAGGTGTGGTGCTCAACATGGCAGCCTATAACGCCCCTACAGCGGAGAGCTTCGTGCCCATGTTTGCCGCCATAGGCGCGGGAAATTCTGTCGCCATAAAACCCTCAGAACTAGCGCCCTATTCTGCTCAAATTATCCAAGAGATTGTAAACGACGTTTTCCCGCGCGACGAAGCTGAAGTTTTTCAAGGCGGCATTGACGTTGCCCAAGCGCTCCTCGCCCTGCCCTTTGATCATATCTATTATACAGGCGGCACAGCCGTCGGCAAAATTGTCATGAAAGCGGCGGCAGATAACCTTGCCTCAGTTACATTGGAGATGGGCGGGAAAAACCCCGTCATTATCGACGCAAGCGCTAAATTAGAAAATGCAGCGACTAAGCTGGCCTGGGGCCGCGTGATGAATGCGGGTCAAGTTTGTATCGCGCCCGACTACGCCATTGTACATGAAAGTGTGAAAGAGGCGTTTCAAAACCTCATGACCGAAAAAATCGGCGCGCTTTATAATTCCGACCAAACGGGGTTTGATAAATCACCCTACGTGCCGCGCATCATTAATGAGCGTCATACAAAACGGGTAAAATCACTTATTGACGACGCCGTTAAAAAAGGCGCCAGCGTGATATGTGGCGGTGGTGTAAATATCACGGATAATTACGTCGAACCGACGCTGCTCACAGATGTCACAGAAGATATGCAAATCATGCGCGAAGAAGTCTTTGGCCCTGTCATGTGCGTCGTGGGTTATGAAGACCCTCAAGACGTTCTTGATATCATTAAACCTCGACGCAATCCTTTGGCGCTTTATATCTATTCAACAGATCAAAAGGCGATCGAATATTTCTTAGAAAATACATCATCTGGGTCAGCTGTGGTGAATAATAATTGCATCCAGTCAGGCACGAATCCGCGTTTACCCTTTGGCGGTATCGGAAACTCGGGCATGGGGCGTATTGGCGGTTATGAAGGCTTCAAAACAATGTCGAATGAACGCTCTGTCGTGCATCAACCGCTAGATAAATTTCGCGACTTCCTAATCCAGATGCCACCCTATTCAGACCGATATAAAGGCCTGATTATGAAAAGCATTAAGAAATAAGCGCCTAAAAAAGCCATATGAAACGTATTTTCAAAATTCTTGGAATTTTGCTTCTGCTCTTAATTGGCGTCATTGTCCTGAAAAGTTGTGACTTCGGCCCGCCCCCGCCGCGCCCTGATTTGGACCTACCCTTAGCACCGCAAATGCCAGACCCCGCGTCTGCGCCGATGGATCTGAGCTTTCCTCCCATTAATCCATATGCGGCCGAGGGCATCAACCCCGTTCCACACGGGGACGCCGCGCAGCAAGACTCAACCCCTATTCCTGGACCCATGGATAAAACCCGCCGGCTTGGCGAAGACGAGATAGATTATGTCTTCTTAGGCCCTGGCCATTTTGGGGCTTTCACCTCTGGTCTTTATCCAGACGGCCGGCGTGTTTTATGGAGTAACGGCGTCAACGGCGTTTTCAAAATTGACTATGACAGTTATGAGCTGATTGACCATCTGCCCTCTGATGTTGCCGATAAATATGACGAAGACTGGGCCAAAAACATCATTGCCAAGCTCGACAAGAATAACGGCGCCAGCGCGATGCCAACAGCAGTTAAATCCATGCTGCCGCTCAAATCCCTATCTGGCATCTATACAGTCGTTGGAAAGAACGATTGGTTTTATATTGCCAGTAAGGATGGATCCGTTGTCGCTTATGGCGACGCGGTGAAAGGCGACGCTGGATCGAAAATTGTTGAGAAAGCCCGCTTCCAACTTCCCGAGCAACACTCAGGCGCCAGCGCGGGCATGAACATGACCTATGATGGCTGGATTGTCTTTCCTATGGAAACAGGCACCATGATTGCCGTCTCGCCGGACCTATCAGAATATCGCTCGGTCACGCTTACCCATTCAGATAATGAGAACACGAAGACCCACGGCGTGGGCTATGGCTGGGTCC
>CAYXEB010000116.1:0-6533 GCA_964463835.1 uncultured Hellea sp. | reverse complement strand
CGGCAGTGCCAACTGGAATTGTGAATGGGATATGGAAGTCTCGTCCACCTGATCCCCCTGCAAGCGCGCCTTCAGAAAAATTTGAAACATGCGCGTCGAAATCAACGAAGCCGCCAAGTTTAAATGTGGTATCCCCTACGGAAAAGCCAGAACCCGATTTATCTGCAGAAATTGTAGGTACGACGATTGACTCCGCCTTTCTTTCTAAAATAATGAGATCGCTATCAGTCTGTGCTTTCTCAGCAGCGAGTTCAGCTCTTAATTGACTGACCATAGCTTCGAGGGCTTGCAACCGAGCCTCCGTTGACGAGCTTTGTGCCGAAGCAATGGGTGCAAACGCACTGGCAACACTGACAAGTAAAATGAGCTTTAAACTTCTTTTCATGAGATTCTCCCCTTTATAGGGAGTGTTTTCTCTGAAAGTTGACTTTCGCGCCATTAGCCATTGGTGCTAAGACTAAGGTCGTATACACTAAAGTCTTAGGCGGTGATAATATAGCTCTAAAAGTCGGAGAATACCGACAAAGGGGAAAATTTGGGCAAAGCTGTTAATGTGTTGGTCATTGATGACCATCCTCTCTTTCGAGACGCACTCGAACTCGCCTTAAAAAAATCATCAATTAAAATAAATAAAACTCAATGCGTGAGTAACGTCGCTGAGGCTATATCCGCGCTAAAAATTGTTGATTTTTGTCTCATTCTGCTTGATCTGAACCTGTCAGATTCTCAAGATTTCGAGGGACTTTCAAAGATTCGTGCTGTAAATCAAAACATTCCGATCATCATCGTTTCAGCAACGGAATCAAAACAAGCATATGTGACGGCAATAAATTTGGGAGCATCAGGCTATATACCCAAAAGTAGCTCTTTAAAAGAAATCACAAATTCAGTCGAACGTGTTCTTACGGGCGAAACTGTCTTTCCTGTAAATATAGCAAAAATGACACATAGTGATGATGATGCAGCTCATAAATTAGGGAGCCTAACGCCCGCACAACACCGTGTTATGAGTTGCCTCTCAGATGGCCTGTTAAATAAACAAATAGCTTACGAAATGGGTATATCTGAGGCGACGGTAAAGGCGCATATGACGGCCATTTTTAGAAAACTTGGTGCGAATAACCGCACGCAAGCTTTGCTCGTCTTCAATAATGCAACACGGCTAACCGCTTAATCAAGCTATTCCGCAACGTGCTGGGTAATACAGCTTAATAAAAAGTCCTTTATATCCTCAGGATTGGCTGGCTTACTCAAAATTCTAACATTATCGTTTACGGCATATTTTTTTATCTCTTTTGTTTTAACAGCAGATAATAGGCAAACATTGTCAGGTGAATTAAGATGGGGACGTAAATGTTCAATGACCTGCAAGCCGTTTTCATTTTGACCTAGCTGAAAGTCCGCGATTATCGCCTTTACGTCATTGTTACAGACAAGCTCAATAGCTTCTTCGCCATTCGTACAGGTCAGAACGTTACAATCCCAACGTGACAAGAGCGCACTCATGCCCTCCAATATTGTGACTTCATCATCGACACAAAGAACCGTCAGACCTACGAGCTTTTCGGCATATCTTTTTTGAAGAGGCGGGCCAGTTCTATAAGCCCCTTGCTTCATATTTCCCCGTTCTAAGGAAACGGAAAAGACGCTCCCTTTGCCAAGAACTGACCTCACCTTTAATTCAGCGTCCATTAAATCAGCCATTCTTTGTGCGACTGAAAGACCTAATCCAGCCCCTCTAATACCCAAATTATCAACATCAACAAATCTCTGGAACTCTTCAAAAATAGTCTTTTGATCTGCCTGAGTGATTCCAGGCCCGCTATCCCAAACTTCAATTGTAACATGAGAGCCTCGGCGTCGTGCTCCTATCACAATACCACCATTTTTTGTATAACGACGCGCATTAGATAAAAAGTTGCGCAAAATACTTTGGAGAAAATCAGGGTCCGCCTTGACACTAAGCTGCGTGGGTACAAATCGTAAATCTAGTCCAGCTTTGGTTGCCATAGGTGCAGCCTCTTCGACAAGATCTTCAAAAAGTGGCCCTAACGCTATTTCTGTTATCTGGGCTTCTATGTTGGAATGATCAAGGCGTGATATATCTAAAAGACCTTTTAAGAGTTGATCTGCAGATTGAATGGCATGGTCCGCTTTGGTCAGTAGGGTAGAGTTTTTTTCATCGCTATCAACTGCGCCAAGAAATAAACGGGCCGCGTTTAGTGGCTGTAACAAGTCATGACTTGCCGCTGCAAGGAAACGTGTTTTGGACGCATTTGCTCCCACAGCCTCCTGACGTGCATTATCCAAATCCTTGGTTAAATCTTCTAAGGCTTCGGTTCTTGAGACAACGCGAGCTTCCAAAGTTTCATTGGCTTCAACAAGCGCTTGTTCGCGTCTTTTATCTTCTGTGATATCTGTGAATGTCGTGACATAACCACCGCCTGGCATCGGATTACCGACGATACGCACATAACGACCATCAGGATTTTTGCGTTCATAAATATGGGGTTTCCCTGACCGCATATGCCTGACACGACGGCGTGCCTCATCAGAGATATTTTTACCTTTAATCCAGCCTGTTGAAATATTGTGTTCTATGAGTTTTTGGATGGGCGCGCCAACGTGAATGAGTTCTTGAGGGTAATTGAAGAGTTCAATATACGCCCCGTTCCAAGCAATCAATTTTTGTTCATTGTTAACCACGCTTATGCCCTGGGATACGTTCTCTAATGTTGATTGAAGCATGTGCTGATCAAAACGATCTGTAGAGTTTCTCTGATCGAAAATAGTTAGAAGGTCATCAAGTTCAACATTTACCCCTGCGAGTACGGAAGACATAATAACGCGCGCGGAAGAGGCGCCGATAGCCCGTGCCAAGAGTTTCTCGGTATGTTGAATTAATTGCCAATCTGCTGAACCCGCCCCGCTTATTTTTGCCCCGCTATTTTTACCAAATTGCTCAAAGGAATGAGCCACAGCTTCAGCATCTAAAAAACGAGAGGCTAGAACGGATAACCCATCAGGCGATATAGAGGTTATTTCTGTATTTGGACTCACGCCGCTCGTAATTTTATCACTTCCAGGCGCGGTAAAAGCAACAGCTTGCACGCGGTCTCTAAGACGTTCGGTTGATAGTAAAGAAAACAAGACAAAACTGATGATATTTATGCTCAGACTCCAAAACACGCCATGAGTTAAACTATCCCCAAATTGGGTACCAAAAAGACCATGCGGGTTCAAAAACGAGGGTACCAGAGAGGCCATGGCCTCTATGCCAAACACTTCTGGTAAAAATAACGTATAGCCCCAAATCAGAATACCTGAAGCTAATGCGGCGATGACGCCGTTCTTTTTACCATGACGCCAATAAATAGACGCAATGAGAGCTGGCGCAAATTGTGCAGCGGCCGCGAATGATAGCAATCCGATTTGCGCGAGGGCTGCACTGTCCTCTGCAAGCCTATAATAGCCATAAGCCAAAAGTAACAAAGCAACTATGACGACACGGCGAGTCAGGATAAGCGTGGCGCCCCCATCCCCTGACCCGCTTGTTAATTTTCCACGTTCAATGAAATTCGGGACAATAATATCATTTGTCACCATGGTTGATAACGCAATCGTAGACACAATTACCATACCCGTCGCGGCAGAAAACCCGCCCAGAAAGACGAACATCGCCAATAGTCCGTCTCCTTGTCCAAGAGGTAATTTCAACACAAATAAGTCGGGCGAGACTCCTGTAGGATATTCAGACAATCCAGCCATAGTAATTGGTATAACAACAAAACTGGTTATCAGAAGATATAGGGGGAAGACCCAACGTGCCCAATCGACTTGGGAAGGATCTCGTCTCTCTATAATCGAGACATGGAATTGACGAGGAAGACAAATAATAGCCGCCATGGATAAAAGTAATATTGTTATAGCCCGCCCAGACAAACTATAATCTCCAAAATGTGACTTGGCATCTGTCATAATGGTAGACATCCCCCCATCAACAATTGTGATTGAGAGAATACAGACCATGACCAAGGCTATTAATTTAATGACCGCTTCGAACCCAAGAACATGCATCAAGCCGCGATTATGTTGCGTTACATCTGATTGCCGTGCGCCAAAGAAAATAGCAAAAACAGCCATGGCTATAGCCGTGAATAATACAGTTTCGTTTGAAGCGCCTGATTGCCCCCCCATCGCGCTTAAGCTCAGCCCAACAGATTTCAATTGCAAAGCAATATAAGGCAAACTTCCCGTTACGGCTGCGAGCGTGGCGAGCATTGCGACCCCGCGGCTCTTACCATAGCGCGCAGATAAAAAATCAGAAAGAGAGTTGATACTCTCACGCTGAGCGATATCTCCAATACGGCGAATAATATGGGGGAAAAATAAAAAGACTAATGCTGGTCCTGCATATATCCAAAGATAATCCCAACCCCCAGATGCAGCCGTCCCTACAGCGCCAAAATAGGTCCATGATGTACAATAAACCGCAAGGGCTAAAGCATAGCCCACACCACTCAGAGGGCCTATTTCATCATTATTTTGAGCGGATTTATCGCCTTTCCAGGCAATGAAAAATAGACCCAAGACATATAAGGTCGTTACTGCAATTATAAGCCATACGGGCATAATTATTCCTTACACCCTACTATGTGCAATATTTCAAGATTTGGCAATCCGCTTAAAGTCTTACGGCCATTAAAAAAGGCCGCACCCTTAAGGAATGCGGCCAGTTTATTAAACGTGTTGGAAAACGTCTATTCAGCAGGTGCCATACCCCCATCAGCCATACCATGTGACTTACGTTGACCTGGGATACGGATATCCTGAACAAGGTCCTGGATTTCCTGCGGAGGTTCAGGCGTTATAAGAGATACGCCTACACCTGTTGCAACGGCAAGCCACATGAAGACAAAACCGATGCCCTCGGGCGAGACTCCCATGAACCACTGATCCGCTGTACCACCACCAAATTTGAAGTAATAGATATAGCTAAAGGTCGTCACGAGGCCCATAGACATGGCGGCAATCGCCCCTTCTTTATTCATACGCTTCCAGAAGATTCCGAGGAAAATTACTGGGAAGAGCGAGGCCGCAGCCAATCCGAAGGCGAAGGCGACCACCTGCGCAACGAAGGGGAGCTGTGTGGCGAAAATCCCCAGCAGCCCCGCGCAAACAACAGCCGCGGCGGCAGCTAATCGGGCAGCAAGCATCTCCTGTTTCTCAGTCATATCCGGTTTAAAGGTCCTTTTTAATAAATCATGCGAGACCGCAGAACTTATCACCATAAGAAGTCCAGCCGCTGTCGATAGAGCCGCTGCTAAGCCGCCCGCAACAACAAGTCCGACAACCCAGCCTGGAAGCTTGGCAATCTGAGGATTGGCGAGCACGAAGATATCGCGGTTAGGCACAACTTCATTCTTAAGACCGTCCGGCGCAGCAGGTCCGCGATATTGCATAATACCATCGCCGTTCAGATCATCATACTTTAGAAGACCTGTTCTCTCCCACGTTTTATACCACTCCGGCACAGGCTTTGCGCCATCTGCTAGAATTGCGGCTGCTCGTTCCTCATAGTTTTCACCATCTGCGATATAAACGGCTTCATTGACCGTATCGATGAAGTTCATACGCGCAAAAGCGCCAACAGCAGGTGCTACCGTATAAAGCAGCGCAATGAACATTAGCGCCCAGCCTGCTGATTTACGAGCGGCTTGCGCCGAGCTTACCGTAAAAAAGCGAATGATAACATGTGGTAATCCCGCTGTACCAAACATGAGGGCGGCTGTGATACAGAATACATCCATTTTCGATTTTGTCGTCGATGTATATTCCGTAAAGCCAAGATTGGTCACAACCGTATTGAGTTTTTCGAGCATGCCGACATCAGTTCCAGCCGCATTTCCGATAAACCCTAATTGTGGAATTGGATTACCCGTAATCGTCAGAGAAATGAAAATCGCAGGCACGGTATAAGCAAAGATAAGCACGACATATTGCGCGACTTGCGTATAGGTGATGCCTTTCATACCGCCCAAAACAGCGTAAACGAAAACAATAGCCATACCAATAAGGATACCGACATTAAAAGGCACGCCTAAGAAACCTGAGAAGGCCACGCCAACCCCTTTCATTTGTCCCGCAATATAGGTAAAGGACACGAAAAGAGCACAAATAACGGCAATAACCCGCGCAACTTTGGAATAATACCGATCTCCCACAAAGTCAGGGACGGTAAACTTACCAAATTCTCGCAAAAACGGCGCAAGAAGTAAGGCTAGCAATACGTAACCGCCTGTCCAGCCCATCAAATAAACCGAGCCGCCATAGCCTAAAAAGGCAATAAGCCCGGCCATTGAGAGGAAAGACGCCGCCGACATCCAGTCAGCCGCAGTCGCCATTCCGTTAACTGTCGGGTGAACGTCATGTCCGGCCACATAAAAATCTTTTGTTGAGCCTGCTTTGGCCCAAATAGCGATACCAATATAGATACCAAAGGTCAGAACGACCCAAAAAATTGTCCAAGGATC
>CAYXEB010000115.1:0-6552 GCA_964463835.1 uncultured Hellea sp. | reverse complement strand
GGCGTTTTAAGTCGCTCGCCAGCCGACAATTCATCATTATTATTGTTAATGAGAAACCTTAAGTAAATTTTCTGTAGGTGCTTCATAAGCAGCGATATTAGGTTTGAAGGAAAAGCTTCTTAAAACCTATTTAGGAGAGCCAATAAAAAAAACCGCCTCGAGTAATTTTCGTTTACGAAAATTCCACTGAGCGGTTTCAATTGGTTGTTTGAATTTTTGTGGATTTTTGTTTCACAAAATTCCACCGATGTCGTTTTGAGACAAAAAAACCTGCCAATGGCAGGTTTGCTTTGTTGTGAATTATGCCTTCGGCAAATCCACTAACTATTTTATCTTACCTTCTTTGAAGTCGACATGCTTGCGGACAACAGGGTCATATTTCTTTTTGACCATTTTTTCAGTCATAGTCCGCGCGTTCTTTTTGGTCACGTAGAAATAGCCAGTGTCAGCTGTGCTGTTAAGGCGGATTTTAATGGTTGTTGGCTTCGCCATGGCGCTATGCCTCTCTGCTAGAATTCGAAGCGCGGAACATACGCATAAACGCGGGGGTGTCAACCGCGAAGACGTATGAAAAAATCGCGCAATAATTGCCTATTTAGCCATTTGGAAATGTTGTGGTGACGTATTTTCCTCGGGCGGCATAGGAATAGAAAATATCATTTGGCGGCTTATCTGCCGCAAGATATTTTTTCAAAACGATGAGCATCATTTCTGTCGCGCGTTGGAGTTCTAATTTTTCGATTTCGGCGAAGGTAAACCATCCGACATTCTCAAGCTCTGCGCTATCCGTGATTTCGGGCAACTCGGGCGTGTCTATCTGTTTAATAAAGAACCACGCATCAAAACGCTTATGGCGATGGGGCGGCGTGACGGCGCGGCCAAAGACTTCTATGCCGGTTAGGTCAGGTTTAAGCCCCGCTTGCCGAAAGGCATCATAGGATGGGTTTTTGATGTTTCGTGATGTCTTTGCTGGCTTGCCTAGAAAAAGCGAGGTTTCTTCATAGGTCTCGCGCACAGACGCCAGCACAACAGCGCGCGCTTTTCGAGGTGTAAAGGCGGCTTCTAAAATGCGCTCACTGCGCGGGCTTAGGTCACCAACATAATCAATATAGCTATCGGCGCGGTCCACGCGTCCGCCAGGAAAGACATAGACGCTGGGCATAAAGTCATGGCGCGAAGAGCGGTGCCCCATCAAAATTTTCGGATTGTCTTTAGGCCCATGGGTGAGCACAATCGTTGAGGCGATACGCGGCCGCACCGCGCGTTTGAGTGCTTGTCGTTGGGCGCGCTCTTTGTCATTCATGCGAATGTCGCCCATTGTGGCAGGGCTTAAATCTTTCATACTCATTGTCATGTCACCGTCTTCTACGCCGATGCTTGGAGCCGCGATGGGCGGGTTTATTAAAGCTACCGCGTTTAGGCTTTTTACCGGGTTCTGGCTTGCTTAGGATTTCAAAAACCAAACCGCCTGTGATGGGCGTAGCTTCAGTGAGGCGAACTTTGACCTTGCGGCCAAAACGGTAGGTTCCCCCGGTCTCTGCTCCGATAAGGGCTTTGCGTTTTTCGTCAAAGACGAAATATTCCCGGCCCAGACTGCGCGAGGGTATCAAGCCATCGGCACCTGTCTCGTCCAGCGTAATAAAGAGCCCGAATTTAGTCACGCCCGATATGCGCGCCTCAAACTCTGCCCCGACGCGGTCCTCAAGATAGGCCGCGATATAGCGGTCTTTGGCGTCGCGCTCGGCGGCCATGGCGCGGCGCTCTGTGCTGGATATATGCTCGGCAATTTCTTTTAGCCGTGAGTGCTCACGCTCTGTTGTCCCGTCATCTCCGAGCCCGAAGGTTTTGACCAGGGCGCGGTGAACGACAAGGTCGGCATAGCGGCGAATAGGCGAGGTGAAATGGGCGTAATCGGTCAGGTTAAGACCAAAATGACCTTTGGGCTCCGGGTCGTAAACAGCTTGGGATTGACTGCGCAAAACGGCCATGCCCACGGTTTCAGACAGGTCCTTTTCTGCCGCTTGCCGAAGCAGTGTATTGAGCCGCTTCGTGCTGGGCCGCTCGCCCATGGACCATTTTAAGCCCATAGCGGGCAGGAAGTCGGATAGGCCTTGTAGCTTTTCGCGCGAGGGCGGTTCGTGCACGCGCACAATGGTCGCCGCGCCCTTGGCCGAGAGGGCCTGCGCGGCGGCGACATTGGCCTGCACCATAAATTCTTCGACCAGTTTATGCGCGTCAAATCGCTCGCGCACGGTGACTTTGGTGACCTCGCCTTTATCATTCACATGAACGCGGCGCTCGGGCAGCTCTATGCCCAGCGGGGCGCGCTGCTCTCGCGCCTTTCGCAGGGTTTTATAGGCCAGATAAATATCTTTTAGGATATCCTCGACAGGCGCTGCGGCTTTACCGGGATTGCCGTCAAAGGCCTCTTGCGCCTCTTGATAGGTTAGCCGCGCATGGGAGCGCATAATCCCGCGGTGGAACTTATGGCCGGTTTTGTGGCCCGCCTTATCAAAGCTCATGCGCACGGCCATGCAGGCGCGGTCTTCATCGGGCCGCAATGAGCAGAGATCGGAGGAGAGCTCATGGGGAAGCATCGGCTCGACGCGGTCGGGCAGATAAACTGAATTACCTTTATTTTCTGCGGCCTTGTCCAGCGCGCTATCGGGGGTAACGAAAGCAGCGACATCGGCAATGGCGACCCATATCTCCCAGCCCCCGCCTTTGACCGATTTGGCGTAAACCGCATCGTCAAAATCTTTGGCATCAACAGGGTCAATCGTAATCAGAGGCAGCTCTCTTAAATCCTCGCGGGTTTTGGACAGCTTTGGCAGCGCAAGCACCTTGGCCTGCGCGATGACATCATCCTCAAATCCCATGGGAATCTCATGTTGGTGTAGCGATATTAGAGAGGCCGCTTTTCCGTCATTGGCCGAGCCAATGATTTCCACAATTTCCGCCAGTCGCAAGTCGCCTTGATTGCGCCGCGTGGAGCGAAACATGACAAGGTCATTGTCCTGCGCCCCGTCCGGGATTTTGGCAGGCTTATAATCATGGCGGGATTTTTTATCAACGGGCTGGATGCGCCAGCCCCGCCCGCCTTGATGCAGGATGCCCAAATATTTGGACGGTCCCGCGCCTAGTTTTTTCATGACCTGCGCGATAATCAAATCATCTTTTTTCTTTATCCGGCACAGCGCCCGCCCGCCAATGCCGAGCGTCGCTGCCGCGTGTCCGCGCGCCTTTTTGGACACCGGCCCTTCGCGCACAATCACTTTGGGGGCGGGGCCGTCTTGTTTCCACACTTCCGGCTCGCCGATCATATCACCGTGTGTGTCCAGACCTGTCACGCGGATAACCATCACGCCAGGCAGATCATCGGCCTCGCGAAAGGTTTTCTTTTTTGACTTTAAAAGCCGTCCCTCATCGACAAGCTCGCGCAGGAGGCGGCGCAGCTCACGCCGGTCATCTCCCTTAACGCCCAAATGGCGCGCCAGAGCCTTATTATCAAAGCGGTCAGGCTGGCCGCTGACGGCTTTTAAGATGCTGTCGCGGCTTAATTCCATATTGTCTCTATAGACCTATTTTTTTGCGGCCGCCTTCTTTTTTGCAGTAGGCTTCTTCTTCGCCGCGGGCTTTTTCTTCGCGGCCTTCTTCTTTGGCTTTATTGCTTCTTTCGCCGCGATATATTCCAGCGCCATTTCCATGGTTACGTCTTTGGGCTCGGTGCCTTTGGGGATTGTGGCATTGACCTTTTCATATTTTACATATGGGCCGTAGCGGCCTTCCATGACTTGAACCGGCTTTTCTGTCTTGGGGTGTTTGCCCAAATCTTTGACAACCTTGCCGCCGCGAGAACGTCCCGGATTAGCAACTTTATCTGCAATGCGCGAGACAGCCTCATTCATACCCAGTGTGAACATTTCCTCAGGGTCTTTAATGCTCACATAGGTCGTGTTGTGCTTTAGATAGGGACCAAAACGGCCAAGGGCCGTTATGATTTGGTTGCCATCTTCGGGATGTTGTCCAATTTTACGCGGCAGATTAATCAGGCGTAACCCTCTTTCAAGGTCGATTAAATCATATGGCCATGTTTTGGGCAGGCCTGTACGTTTAGGCTTTTTCTCAGTTTCCATTTCCACATAGGGTCCAAAGCGTCCAGTTTTCAGAACAATGTCTTTGCCAGTTTCAGGATGCTGTCCAAGTATTTTGTCTTCGGTTTGCTCTTGGCCTTCACCACCAAAGGGGCGTGTAAATTTACAGTCAGAATAATTGGAGCAGCCGACAAAGGCGCCAAATTTACCAAGCTTAAGCGAGAGCACGCCGTCGGCGCAGCTCGTACATTTACGTGGGTCAGAGCCATCTTCTTTGTCTGGGAAGACCTGCGGACGTAGCGCGTCATTAAGAGCGTCTAACACATGGGTGATACGGAGTTCTTTGGTTTCATCAACGGAGGCGGAAAACTCGTTCCAGAAGTCATTAAGCAATTTTTTCCATTGCAAATCACCAGCCGAGACAAGGTCAAGGCGCTCTTCAAGATCGGCGGTATAATTATACTGCACATATTTATTGAAGAAGTTTTCGAGAAACGCCGTTAAGAGACGGCCTTTATCAGACGGTGTAAAACGGCGCTTATCAAGTTCGACATAAGTTCGGTCTTGAAGAACCTTGAGTATTGATGCGTAAGTTGACGGGCGGCCAATGCCGAGTTCTTCCATGCGCTTAACGAGGCTGGCTTCAGAATAGCGAGGTGGCGGTTGAGTAAAATGCTGCTCTGCATTGACGTCTTTGGCTTCGATTTTATCGCCCTCGACTACAGGGGCCAAGGTTGCGTTCTTTTCTTCTTCGCCATTAGCCGTTTTAGGTTTGGTTTCTTCATATAATTTCAGAAATCCATCAAAACGAATAACTTGTCCGCTGGCACGAAGACCGACGGTGTTTCCTATATCAGCCATTTCGATTGTTGTGCGTTCAAGCTTTGCGGAGGCCATTTGTGACGACATGGCGCGCTTCCAAATTAGCTCATAAAGCTTTTTCATGTCGCCCGTCAGGTTAAGGCTGGCTGGCGTACGTGAAAAACTTGTCGGGCGAATAGCTTCATGGGCTTCTTGGGCATTTTTAGCTTTGGACTTATAGACGCGGTGCTGACCTGGGAGGTAATCATCTCCAAATTCTGTGCCTATGGTGGCTCGGCAATCACTAATCGCTTCGCCGATCATCGAAATGCCGTCCGTCCGCATATAGGTAATGAGACCTGTCGTTTCTCCGCCAATGTCAACACCTTCATAAAGCATTTGCGCCGTGCGCATCGTTTGCGTGGCCGAGAAGCCTAATTTACGAGATGCCTCTTGTTGCATCGTTGATGTCATGAAAGGGGCCTGCGGATTACGCGTGAGCGGTTTGGCGACAACGCTAATAACCGAGAGGTCCGCGGCATCAACGGCGGCTTTAGCCGCCATCGCGTCTTTTTCATTTCCAAGTGAAAACTTATCTAGTTTCTCCCCGTCAAGAGACACAAGACGGGCAGGGAAGTCACCGCCTTTATTGTTTTTAATCTTGGCATCTAGAGTCCAATATTCTTGGTTTTGGAAATTTTCAATCTCGGTTTCGCGCTCACAAATTAGGCGCAGCGCTACCGATTGTACGCGGCCAGCCGAGCGAGCGCCCGGAAGCTTGCGCCACAGCACAGGCGAGAGCGTAAAGCCCACCAGATAATCCAGAGCGCGGCGCGCCAGATAAGCCTCGACAAGTTCCATGTCGATCTGGCGCGGGTTGGCGATAGCATCAGTGACTGACTTTTTTGTAATCGCGTTAAAGACAACACGTTCGATTTCTTTGTCTTGAAGTTTGTTCTTCTTCTTTTTGGACAGAACATCGAGTAAATGCCAAGAAATAGCTTCGCCTTCTCTATCTGGGTCGGTGGCGAGAATAAGTTTGTCAGAGTTTTGTAGCGCGGTTTCAATATCTTTAACGCGCTTTTTCGATTTGGTGTCCACGGCCCATGACATTTCGAAATCATTTTCAGGGTCAACCGAACCGTTTTTGCTGGGGAGGTCTCGAATATGTCCAAAACTGGCGAGGACTTTATAATCTTTGCCGAGATATTTTTCGATGGTCTTTGCCTTGGCAGGCGACTCAACGATTACAAGATTCATGCCCATGGGTTACCCAATATTATTGCGCCAGCAGGCCAAAATTGGGCGGCTGGCGATTTAGAAAGAGCGCTCATTTGGAGCTTTGCTTTTGGATTGTCAACCACGCGAGCCATATAGATGAATTTTTGCAATAAACTTTACAAACGATTAAAATGACATTATACATCTTTAAAGTGTATTTAAGATCAGGATATCTATGACGATTAATGCCAAACATCCAAACTCAAAGCCAATTGAAAATATCGATGACGCGCCGCCTGAGCAGGTTCGGGATTATATTGCCTCTATGTTAGGTGAGTTGTCCGACATGGCAAATATGTCAGGGCTGAAAAATCTATCTTCGCTCTTACAAGTTACCTTAATTGCTTCCTCAGCAGATATTAAAATTCAGGATTAA